>NZ_JBMDKB010000023.1:0-112543 GCF_057809495.1 Allobosea sp. FG18 | reverse complement strand
AGCCTCACCTGAGACGATCACTCACTCACGCACCAAATTGCGAAAGTTCCTATTTCACGAATCGCGCTTGGGCGGATTTGTGCCCTCTCCTGCTTCAAGGACCGGCGCCGGAAATCTGGCCGGGCTTTCCCGAAACTGCGCCGTCATCCCGGGCTTGCCCCGGGATCCATCGTAGAGTGCAGAGTTCTATGATGGATGCCGGATCGGCGCTGCTGCGCAGCTTGTCCGGGATGACGCCCATTGCCGCAGGCGTCGGCGACGTCTCATGGCCTGTTCGGATCGAAGTGCTTGGTCAGCTTGTGGCCGTAGCCGCCATAGTCGCGCTGGAGCGCATCCGAACCGGCGGCGAAGGCCGTGACCTGTTGGGGAAAACGCGTCTCGAACATGAAGGCCAGCGTGCCCTCGAGCTTGTGCGGCTTCAATTCGACATTGCTCGCCTTCTCGAACGCATCCATGTCCGGCCCATGCGGCAGCATGGTGTTGTGCAGCGAGATGCCGCCGGGCACGAAGCCGCCGCCGGTCTTGGCGTCATAGACGCCGTAGACCAGCCCCATGAACTCGCTCATCACGTTCATATGGTACCAGGGCGGCCGGAAGGTATTCTCGGCCACCAGCCAGCGATCCGAGAAGATGACGAAGTCGATATTGGCGGTGCCGGGCGTCTCCGAGGGCGAGGTCAGCACCGTGAAGATCGACGGGTCGGCATGGTCGTAGAGGATCGGACCGACCGGCGAAAAGCGCCTGAGATCATATTTGTACGGGGCGTAGTTGCCATGCCAGGCGACGACGTCGAGCGGCGAATGTTCGATATCGGCGGCCCAGAGATTGCCGCCCCATTTCACATACATCTTCGAAGGTGCATCACGATCCTCGAAGGCTGCGACCGGCGTCAGGAAGTCGCGCGGATTGGCCAGGCAGTTGGCGCCGATTGGCCCCCGTTCCGGCAAGGTGAAGGCGCCGCCATAGTTCTCGCAGATATAGCCGCGCGCCGGCCCGCCCCGGAGTTCGACGCGGATCTTCACGCCGCGCGGGATCACGGCGATCTCGCCGGGCTCGATGTCGATGATGCCGAACTCGGTCCAGAGCCGTAAGGCCCCCTGCTGCGGCACGAACAGCATCTCGCCATCGGCATTGTAGAAATACGCGTCCACCATCGAGCGCGTGATCAGGTAGACATGCGCGCCCATGCCGCCCTGGCTGCCGGCGTCGCCGGCTGTCGTCATGCTATGGATGCCCTCGACGAAGGAGATCGGCTCCGACGGGATCGGGATCGGGCTCCAGCGCAGCGGCGCGATCGGCATGTCGACCTCGCGGGCCGGCGCTGTGCGCCAGAACCCGGCATCGACCTTCCGGAACTCGTTCCAGTGCGCCACCGTCGGCCGGATGCGATAGAGCCAGGAGCGCTCATTGGTGGTGCGCGGCGCCGTGAAGGGCGAGCCGGAGAGCTGCTCGGCATAGAGGCCATAGGCGCATTTCTGCGGCGAATTGCGCCCGAGCGGCAGGGCGCCCGGCAGCGCCTCGGTCTCGAAGCCGTTGCCGAAGCCGGACATGTAGCCGGTCGCGATGGCGCTCTCGGCCTTGGCGGCACCCGCATGGGCGGGGTTCTGAACGTTCATGATGGCGCCCTCTCCTCGCGACGGCCCTGGGCCGGCGGCACGCCCTGTCCGGACTTCGTTCGAGATGGTTGCTTTGGTAACTGTCGATTTTGTAACTAACAAGGCATGTCGAAACTCGCGCTCGAACACTTCCTGCCCTATCGCCTGAACCGCCTGAGTTCGGCGGTCTCGCAGCAGTTCCGCGCGGTCTACGGGCCGCATCACGACCTCACCGTGCCGGAATGGCGGGTGCTGGCCACCCTCGCCCAGTTCGGCACGATGACGGCGAAGGCCATCGGCAAGCATTCCTCGATGCACAAGACCAAGGTCAGCCGGGCCGTGCGGGCGCTGGAGGAGCGACGCTGGCTGACCCGCCGCGAAAGCGAGCAGGACCGGCGCGAGGAGAGCCTGTCGCTGACGGCACCGGGCTTGCAGGCCTATGGCGAGATCGTGCCGCGGGCTCTGGCTTTCGAGGCCGGCATCCTCGCCGCGCTCGGCCCCCATGCCGAGCCCTTGCTCCGGGCGCTGGCGCTGATGGAAGAACGCTTCCCCGTCGACTGAGCGCGCCCCACGTCCCAAGCGCTGGGGACAGAGGCGGGGCACCGCTTCCGCTTAGGCTCGCCACCGAACTGGCCGAGTCAGAATGGAACGGATGAGCCTATGCAGGGCAGCACTTTCGAAGCGCGGGCCAAAAACTCGCCCCGCCCCACCTCCTCCGCCGCCGCGCTCGACGCCAGCCACGATCCGGCCTTGCGGAGCTGGGTCGCGTCGGCGCGGGAGCATGCAGAATTCCCGATCCAGAACCTGCCCTTCGGCGTGTTCTCGCTCAATGGCGATCCGGCACGCGGCGGTGTGGCGATCGGTGACGAAATTCTCGACCTGGCTGCGCTCGCCGCATCCGGTCTTTGCGCCGACATCGCGGAGATCGTCGCGGCGGCAGCTGCGCCGAGCCTGAACGGCTTTCTCGGGCTGGGAGCGGCTGCGCGCAAGCAACTGCGGGAGCGCCTCTCGGCCCTGCTGGCGGAAGGCTCGTCCGCGCAGGCTGCGCTCAAATCCATGCTGCATCCGGCGCGGAATTGCACGCTCAGCCTGCCGGCCCGGATCGGCGACTACACGGATTTCTATGCCGGCATCCAGCACGCCCTGAATATCGGCTCGCTGCTGCGGCCGGACAATCCGCTGCTGCCGAACTACAAGCATATCCCGATCGGCTATAACGGCCGCACTTCGTCGGTCCGGCCATCCGGCGAGCCCTTCCCGCGCCCCAACGGCCAGCGCAAGCGGCCGGACGAGGCAGAGCCCGGCTTCGGCCCCTGCCGCAATCTCGACTACGAGCTGGAACTGGGCATCTGGATCGGCCCCGGCAATGCGCAGGGCTCAGCCATACCGATCGACGAGGCCGATGACCGGATCGCAGGGTTCTGCCTGCTCAACGACTGGTCGGCGCGGGATATCCAGGCCTGGGAATACCAGCCGCTCGGCCCCTTCCTGTCCAAGGGGTTCGCGACGACGATCTCGCCCTGGATCGTGACGCCGGAGGCGCTGGCGCCCTTCCGGAAGGCCCAGGCGCCGCGTCCGGAAAGCGATCCGGCGGCCCTGCCCTACCTGAGCCCGGCCGATGCCGAGGCGCCCCATGCGCTCGACATCACGCTGGAGGTCTTCATCGAGACTGCTTCCATGCGCGCGAACGGCCTGGCGCCGCACCGGCTCTCGCTCGGCAGTACGCGCGACCTCTACTGGACGCCGGCCCAGTTCGTCGCGCATCACAGTTCGAACGGCTGCAACCTCGAACCGGGCGATCTCTTCGGCTCCGGCACGATCTCCGGCCGCGACCCCGGCTCCTTTGGCAGCCTGATGGAGATCACGCGCGGCGGCCGCGAGCCGATCGCGCTGTCCAATGGCGAAAGCCGGACCTATCTCGTCGATGGCGACGCGATCCTGATGCGCGCCAGCGCCCGGCGCGAGGGCTTCGCCTCGATCGGCTTCGGTGAATGCCGGGCCGAGGTGCTGCCGGCGCGCGGCTGAAACCGCCGCCGTTGTCCCCTGCTCTGGTGACAGCGGACGCGCTATGGCTTCGGCATCATCGGGTTGTCGCTGCCTTCGGGGATCGCATGCAGAAGCGCTTCACACTCGCCGCTTCGGACCAGCCGCCGGGAGACGCCGAGAAGGGCGCGCTCGGCCGGCGGCGCTCCGGCGATGTCTATGAGACCTTGCGCAACGCCATCCTCTCCGGGGAAATGCGCCCGAACGAGCCGCTGATCGAGGCCGATATCGCGGCCGCGCTCGCCGTCAGCCGCACACCGGTGCGCGAGGCCGTGCAACGGTTGGCCGTCGAGCAGTTGATCGTGCCGCGCCGCCGCGGCTGGGCCGTGCGCGAGATCACCGCGGTCGAGGCGAGCGACAACTCGGAAGTCCGTGCGGCGCTGGAGGGCTATGCCGCGCGGCTTGCCGCCGAACGGGCGACCGATGACGAGATCGCGGCGGTCGCGGCCGTCCATGCCCGCCGCATCGCCAGCGATCCGGCCGACGACAGGACCCGCGTCGAGACCAACCGCGAGTTCCACGGAATCATCGTCAACGCCGCTCGCAACGAGAAGCTGCGCGACGCGATCCTGCGTTCAGGCCGGTTCTACTTCAACGGCTCGGTCGCCCGGATGACCTCGCCGGCCGAGTTCCGGCTCAGCAACGAGGATCACGAGACCATCCTGCAGGCCTTGCTGGCGCGCGACGGCGACCGGGCCGAGCAGGCGATGCGCAAGCACATCATGCGCACCTTCCACATCTTCCGCGAGCTCTCCTACCCTGCCCATGACGCGCCCTCGCTGGCGCCCCTGCACGGCTCGGAAGGTTAGCCGCCGCGATGTCCCACGCCGCTGTGACAGATGCCCGCCGCGGGCCCGCTATGATCCCTGCAGGATCGGGCCACCACGCGCCGACGACCTCAACGACACAACAAACCGACGACCAGGGAGAGAGACCATGAGCGTGAACAAGACCGCAGCCGGCCTGACGCTGGCCGCCAGCCTGCTGATCGGGGCCGCCGCCGGCGCCCAGGAACCGGGTATCACCGACAAGGCGATCAAGATCGGTATCTTCGGCCCGCTATCCGGTCCGAACATGGCCTATGGCTTCGACGTCGTGAACGCGGCGAAGATGTACTACGACAAGATCAACAAGGAAGGCGGCATCCACGGCCGCAAGATCGAGTATGTCGTCGAGGACGATCGCTGCAATGCCAACGATTTGGTCGCAGCGGTGAAGAAGCTGGTCGAGCAGGAAAATGTGTTCATGCTCAATGGCGGCTCGTGCTCGGCCGCCGTCGTCGCCGCCAAGGACTATGTCGTCCGCAACAAAGTGCCTTACCTGATGCTGAATGCCTCGGGCGACGGCGCGCTCTTCCCGCCGACCGACTACATCTTCGGTGCGTATTCGATCTCGCAATACGCCGTCGGCGGCGCGATGGTCGAGTTCGCGGCCAAGCAGTTCGGCGCGAAGAACGTCGCCTATATCAACCATGACGACGCCTATGGCGCCTGGAACCTCGAAGGCTCGAAGAAGGACGCTGAGGTCAACGGCGTGAAGCTTTCGGTCGAGTCGATCAATCCCGGCATCAACGATGTGACCGCGCCCTTCCTGAAGGTCCGCGCCGCCAACCCCGATGCGATCCTGCTGGTCACCTATGCCCGCCCCGCGGCGCTGCTGATCAAGAAGGCGGCGGAGATGGGCTTCAACAAGCCGATCATCCTCTCGGTCACCGGCACGGCCAGCCTCAACCAGCTCGCCGAGAACGTCGGCAAGGACGCGCTCAAGAACTTCTACACGCAGGAAGTGATGATCGACTCACCCGGCGGCGCCAAGCTGAAGCCGATCTACGACATGTACAAGGCGGCCTATCCGGAACTCGCGGCCAAGCCCGACCATCCGCAGACCTACATGCCCTATGGCATTCCCCCGGCGATGTCGCTGGTCAAGGCGCTGCAGGATGCCGGTCCGAACCCGACCCGCGAGAAGGTGCTCGCTGCGATGAAGACGCAGGATTTCGACTCGGGCGTGATGGCCGGCCGCATGCAGTTCGGCCCGGAGCAGCGCGCCGCCAACCGCTCGACGATCTTCATCAAGTATGACGGCACGACCATGGCCCCGCTGCCGGGCGTCTTCACCAGCCGCTGGACTTATCAGGCGAAGTGATCGCCACGGACGGGCCGTTCGGCCCTCCCTCATGAGACCGGGCGGCGGCCTTGGCGCCGCCGCCCTTCCCTGACCTGAGCATCGGGCCGGATATGGACCTGCAACTCGCGCTGATCTTCCTGCAGCAAGGCATCGCCTCGGGCCTCGTCTCCGGCAGCGTCTATGCCCTGCTGGCGCTCGCCATCGTGGTGATCTTCAAGACCTCGGACGTGCCGAACTTCGCCCAGGGCGAGGTCTTCATGGCGGCGGGCTATGTCGCGCTCTACCTGTTCGTCTTCCAGAAGATGCCGATCTGGGTCGTGCTGCCGGCGACGCTGGTCGTGGCCTTCCTCGCCATGGCGCTGTTCCGCCGCTTCGTGCTCGATCAGGTGGCGAAATCGGCCAAGGACCTCGTCTATCTCGTCATCGCGACGCTCGGCCTGTCCTATGTGTTGAAGGGCCTCGTGCGCCGCACCGGTTTCGGCGACACGCCGCGTTCCTTCCCGGCGCTGGTGCCGACCGATTCCATCATGATCGGCCAGGCTTCGGTGACGATGCTCGATCTCGCCATCTTCGGCACCGCCGTCACCGTGATGGCCGCCTTCTTCTGGATGTTCAACTACACCAAGACTGGCCGGGCGATGCGGGCCGTCGGCATGAACCCCAAGGCCGCCCAACTCGTCGGCGTCGACCTGCGCCGCTGCCACATGCTGATCTGGGGCCTGTCGGGTGTGATCTCCGCCATAGCGGCGTTGCTGATCTCGCCGAAGATCTTGATGACCGCCGATATGGGCTCGATCGTCATGCTCGCCTTCGCGGCGGCGATCGTCGGCGGCTTCTCCAGCCTGCCCGGCGCCGTGGTCGGCGGCTTCGTCATCGGCATCGTCGAGAACATGGTCGGGCTGTTCATCTCGTCGCGCGCCATCGTGCTCGCCCCCTTCCTCGCCATCCTGATCGTGCTCGTCCTGCGTCCGCAGGGCCTGTTCGGCGGGAAGCTGACGATCAAGAAGGTCTGAAGCCCGTGTCGTCGCCTCCTCTCGCATCACCAGTGCCAACAAGGCGCGCGCTCTCCGGCACTGCCCTGATCGGGCTTGTGGCGGCCGTGATCGTCGCCATCGCCCTACCCGTCTTCACCTCGGGCTATGTCGTCTACATCGCCAACCTGCTGCTGGTCTTCGTGGTGCTCTGCCTCGGCCTGCACATCGTCATCGGCGAGACCGGCCAGTTCTCGATGGCCCATGCCGCCTTCTACGGCATCGGCATCTATGCCAGCGCGCTCGCCAACCGGGCGGTCGACCTGCCCTACCCCGTCGCCATGCTGTTCGGCGCGCTGGTCGCCGGCGCGGTCGGCCTGTTCATCGGCGCGCTCGCGCTGCGGATGCGCGACATCTATCTCGCGCTCGCCACCTTCGCCTTCGGCGAGGCCATGCAATGGGTCTTCGCCAACTGGGACAGCGTCACCAACGGCCCGAACGGCCTGCGCATCAGCCCCGCCCGCTTCGGCCCGATCGAGATCCTCAGCGACAAGCAGGCCTACCCCTTCGTGCTGTTCTTCTGCCTGGTGATGATCGGGCTCACCGTGGCGATCTCGCGCTCGCGGCTCGGCCGTTCCTTCCGAGCCGTGCGGGAATCCGAAGTTGCGGCGATGGCGATGGGCATCGATGTCCGCCGCGCCCGCATCGTCTCCTTCGGGCTCTCGGCTGCGATCGCAGGCTTTGCCGGCGGCATGTTCGGCCTGTTCCAGACCTTCATCCACCCGGACAGCCTGGGCTTCCAGACCACGATCCTCGTGCTCACCATGGTCGTCGTCGGCGGGCTCGGCTCGATCGCGGGCGCCATCGGCGGAGCGATCGTGTTCGGGCTGATCTCGGAAGTGCTGCGCCAGGCGCCGCAGTACCAGGAGATCATCTACGGCGCGATCCTGATCCTGTTCATGATGTATGCGCCGCGCGGCCTCTTCGCCTTCATCGGCGACCGTATCCGGGAGGCGCGCCATGCTCGCTGAGAGCGCCGCTCCGTTCCTGAATGTTGAGGGGCTGACCATCCGCTTCGGCGGGCTCACTGCGGTCGGCGGGCTCGACATGGCTGTCGCCAAGGGCTCGATCCATGCGCTGATCGGCCCGAACGGCGCGGGCAAGTCGACGACCTTCAACTGCATCTCGCGCTTCTACACGCCGAGCGCCGGGCGCATCACCTATGACGGGCGCGACATCACCCGCATGCCGGCCCGCGAGATGGCGGGCCTCGGCATCGCCCGCAGCTTCCAGAACCTCGAACTCTTCGGCGAGCTCACCGTCTTCGAGAACGTGCTGATCGGCGCCCATGTCCATGCCGGCCGCTCCTGGCGGGACGCGATCAGCGCCCGCCCGCGCGGCATCGTCGAGCATGTCGAGCACTTGCTGGAGCGTACGGGCCTGACCTCCTACGCCCAGACCAAGGCGCGCAATCTCGATTTCGGCCACCAGAAGATGGTCGAGATCGCCCGCGCGCTCGCCATCCGCCCAAAACTCCTGCTGCTCGACGAGCCGGCCGCCGGCCTGCGCAACCGCGAGATCGCGGCGCTCGACCGCCTGCTCTGCGAATTGCGCGAACGCGACGGCATCACGATCCTCCTGGTCGAGCATGTCATGCAGTTGGTCATGTCGATCTCGGACAAGATCACGGTGCTGAGCTTCGGCACCAAGATCGCCGAGGGGACGGCCGCGGAAGTGCGCGCCCATCCGGCCGTCATCGAAGCCTATCTCGGCCGCGATGCGGCGACCGCCGGGGAGGCGAACCATGGCTGACCTCCTCGAAATCGACGGCATCTCCGCCGCCTATGGCCGCATCCAGGCGCTCTCCGAGGTCTCGCTCAAGGTGCCGGAGGGGGCGATCGTCGCCCTGCTCGGCTCGAACGGCGCCGGCAAGAGCACGACGCTGAACACCGTCTCGCGGCTCGTGCCGGTGACGAAGGGGCGCATCCGCTTCGCCGGCGAGGAGATCCAGTCCTGGGCCTCGCACAAGGTCGTCTCGGCCGGTGTGCTGCAGGTGCCGGAGGGCCGCGAGGTCTTCCGCGACATGAGCGTGCGCGAAAACCTCGACATGGGCGCCTATCGCCGCAGCGACGCCGCCGGCATCAGGCGCGATCTCGACCGTGTGTTCGAATATTTCCCCAAGCTCAAGGAGCGGCTCCAGCAGAAGGCGGGCACGCTCTCGGGTGGCGAGCAGCAGATGCTGCTGATCGGCCGGGCCCTCATGGCGGGCCCGCGCCTCCTCCTGCTCGACGAGCCCTCGCTCGGGCTCTCACCGGTGCTGGTGCAGCAGATCTTCGCGATCATCGAGCGGCTGAACAAGGACGGGCTCACCATCCTGCTGGTCGAGCAGAACGCGGCGATCGCGTTGGGCTGCTCGACCTATGCCTACATCCTCGAAAACGGCGAGATGGCCCTCGAAGGGGAATCCGCAAAACTGCGGCAGGACGACAGCGTCCGCCGCACCTATCTCGGCGGCTGAGCCGGGACGCGACACGAACAGGAATTCGGCTGATGGCTGCGCAGCAAGACAAACCCATCGCCCTCGTCACGGGCGGCGCTCGCGGGATCGGCCGAGCCATCGTCGAGCGGCTCTGCGCCGACGGCTTTGCGGTCGGCATCCTCGACCGCGAGGCGGAAATCGCGACCGCGCTGGTTAAGGAGCTTGAGGCGCAGGGTCACAGCGTCTTCTTCGAGCCGGTTGATCTCGCTGATCACGCCGGCCTCTCCGCGCTGGCAGAGCGGCTGCCGGTGGCGCAGGCGCTGGTCAACAATGCCGGCATCTTCGAGAACAAGCCGTTCTTCGATCTCGGGGCGAGCGATTTCGGCCGGATGATGGATGTCAACGTCACCGCGCTCTTCCTGCTGTCGCAGGCGGTCGCACGGCGGATGGAAAGGGGCGGGCGCATCGTCAACATCGCCTCCCGCACCTTCCTGGGCGCCCGCAACCACGCCCATTACGTCGCGTCCAAGGCCGCCGTCGTTGGCCTGACGCGGGCGATGGCGATGGAGCTTTTGCCGCGCGGCATCGCCGTCAACGCGGTGGCGCCGGGCGGAGTCGCGACCGAGATGGTGGCGAAGCAGTCTGAGGAAGCCCGCGCCGCCCTGCTCGCCCAGCAGCCGACCGGGGCGCTCGCGGCGCCAGAGGACATCGCCAACGCCGTCGCCTTCCTCGCCTCGCCGCGCACCAACTTCATCTACGGCCAGGTCCTGCTTGTCGACGGCGGCAAGTCGCTCGGCGGCGGCATGGGCGGCTGAGGGCGTGGCGATGAGCGAGAGCTTCGACGAAATCCGCGACGTCGTCGTGGTCGGCTCGGGCGCCGGGGGGATGTCGGCGGCGATCACCGCCGCCAAGGCCGGGCTCGACGTGCTACTGATCGAGAAGAGCGAGTATGTCGGCGGCAGCACCGCCGTCTCGGGCGGCGCGATGTGGGTGCCGGAAAACCCGCATGCGGCGAAAGCCGGCCATGCCGACACCCGCGAAGCGGCGATGACCTATCTCGAAGCGGTTCTCGGCAATCGCCTGCGGCCGGACCTGATGCGAGCCTTCCTCGACAACGGTCCGGAGATGGTCAGCTTCTTCGAGCGCGAGACGGCGCTGAAATTCGAGGCGCGGGCCTATTCGCCGGACTACCAGCCCGAGCAGCCCGGCGCCTCCAAGGGGGGCCGCACGATCGACCCGGCCCCCTATGACGGCAACGAGCTTGGCGCCGATTTCGCCCTGCTGCGCCCGCCGCTGAAGGAATTCACCGTGCTCGGCGGCATGATGGTCAACCGTCGGGATATCGACGCGCTGGTCGGCCGCTTCCGCAATCTCGCGAATTTCAGGCACAGCGCGAAGCTCCTGATCCAGTACGGGCTCGACCGCCTGCGCCATCCGCGCGGGGCGCGGCTGCTGATGGGCAATGCGCTCGCCGGGCGCCTGCTGAAATCGGCGCGGCAGGCGGGCGTCGACATCCGCACCCAGACGCCGGCTGGCGCGCTGATCGTGAAGGATGGCACTGTCATCGGCCTTACCATCAAGGGCCCCCAAGGCGAGCGCCGCATCGGCGCACGGCGCGGCGTCGTGCTGGCGAGCGGCGGCTTCCCGGCCAATGCCGTGATGCGCGGCGAGCACATGCCGCATGCGGATGTGCATCGCTCGATGGCACCGAAAACCGATACCGGCGACGGGATCAATCTCGGCCTCGCGGCCGGCGGAACCTTACGCGACGACAATATCGGCGCGGCCTTCTGGACGCCGGTTTCCGTGCTGAAAAAGCCTGATGGCAGCGAGGTGCAGTTCCCGCACCTGATCCTCGACCGCGCCAAGCCCGGCCTGATCGCGGTCGACGGCCAGGGCCGCCGCTTCGTCAACGAGGCGACCTCCTATCATGGCTTCGTCGAGGCGATGCATGCGAGCGGAGCCGTGCCCGCCTTCCTCGTTTGCGACAGCGATTTCCTGCGCAAATATGGGCTCGGCCTTGTTCATCCCGGCCTGAAGACGCCGAAGGCCTTCGTCGAAGCCGGCTATCTGTTCGAAGGCGAGAGCGTCGTCGCGCTGGCCGGACGCATCGGCGTGCCGGCCGAGACGCTGGCCGAGGCAGTGGCCGACATGAACGCTGCGGCGCATTCCGGCACGGATGCCGCCTTCGGCAAGGGCTCGAGTGAGTACAATCGCTATCTCGGCGACCCCAACCACAAGCCCAATGCCTGCCTCGGGCCGATCGAGACCGCGCCCTTCTATGCCGTGAAGGTCTGGCCCGGCGATATCGGCACCGCGACCGGCCTGACCTGCGATCCGCAGGCCCGCGTGCTCGGCCGCGACGGAGGACCGGTCGCCGGGCTCTATGCCAGCGGCAACGACATGAACTCGATCATGGCTGGCGCCTATCCCGGCGCCGGCATCACGCTCGGCCCCGCGCTCACCTTCGGCTTCATCGCCGGGCGGGCGCTGGCTTCCGAGTCCGACCGCCTGCCGCGCTAAGAGAGGCATTCCGATGAAGCTCTACCAGTCAGCCACGTCGCCCTTCGTGCTCAAGGTCCGGATCGCTGCCGCCGAGCTTGGCCTCCTCGACCGGATCGAGATGCTCGACGTCTCGCAGGAGTACAAATCCGGCGGGCCGCTGGCGCGCGAGCAGAACATCATCAAGACCAACCCGCTCGGCCAGGTGCCGACCCTGCTGCTCGCGGATGGCACGACGATAGCCGACAGCCGCGTCATCTGCGAATATCTCGATGGGCTCGGCGGTGGCCGGCTGTTCCCGGGCGAGCCCAAGGCGCGCTGGAACGCCCTGACCGAGCAGAGCTATGGCGACGGCCTGCTCGATGCGGCGCTGGCCGCGCGCTACGAGGGCCTGCTGCGCAGCGAGGAACAGCGTTGGCAGCGCTGGATCGACGGCCAGCTCGCCAAGGTCCATGCCACGCTCGACCTGATCGAGGGCAAGGCCGCCGGCTTCGGCGAGCGCGTCGATATCGGCACGATCACCTTCTACTGCGCGCTCTCCTATCTCGACCTGCGCTTCGCCGACCTGAACTGGCGCGAGGGCCGGCCGCAGGCTGCAGCCTGGTTCGCCAAGATCGCGGAACGTCCCGCCTTCGGCGGCCAGAAGCTCGGCTGAGGCTCAGGCAAGCGGGAGGCGGCGATGGGTGCGAATCTCGGGCTTGCCGGCCGGATCGTCCTGATCACCGGCGGTGCCTCCGGAATCGGGCGGGAATGCGCGCTGGCGCTGGCGCGCGAAGGCGCCGCCGTCGCGATCGCCGATGCGAACGAGCAGGGCGCGACGGACACCGTCTGCGAGATCGCGGCGCTTGGCGCCCGTGCCGCCGTGGCCAGTTTCGACGTGCGCAGCCCGACCGCAACCGAAACCGCGGTCGAGGCGATCGAACGCGATCTCGGCCCGCTCGACGGGCTGATCACGGCGGCCGGCATCTCCCGCCCTGCTCCGGCGACCGAACTCTCCGCCGAGAGCTGGGAGGCGGTGATCGGCGTCAATCTCTCCGGCACCTTCTATTCCTGCCAGGCGGCGGGCCGGCGCATGGTCGCGCGCGGACGCGGCGCCATCGTCACGATCGGCTCGGTCTCCTCGCTCGGCGGCCAGTCCGGCCGGGCGCATTACTGCGCCTCGAAGGCCGGCGTCGTCGGGCTGACGCGCGATCTCGCGGTCGAATGGGGCTCGCATGGCGTCCGCGTGAACTGCATCGGCCCGAGCGCGACCGACACCCCGATGATCCGCCGCGGCATTCCCGAGAGCTTCGTCGCCGGCGTGATGGAGGACCGCACGCCGCTCGGGCGATTGGCCCAGCCCTCGGAGGTCGCCTCGGTCTGCCTCTTCCTGCTCTCGGACCTCGCGAGCTACGTCAACGGCGCGCTGATCATGGCCGATGGCGGCGTCTCGGCCGGCTTCTTCACGCGTGGCCATGGCCGCGATTTCTCGTCCAAGGCCCTGCTCGCGCAGGGCGTCTACAGCGAATGACCCGGAGACCGACATGAGCAAGCTCGCCCTCGTCACCGGCGCCGGCCGCGGCATCGGCGCGGCCATCGCCTATAAGCTCGCGGCCGATGGCTGGCGCGTTGCGGTCTGCGACCTCACGAAAGAGCCGGCGGCAGCGGTCGCGGCCGCCCTGCCCGGTTTCGGCCATAGCGGCTGGGCGGTCGATGTCTCCGACGAAGCTTCCGTCGAGGCGCTGTTCGATGCGGTCGAGGCCGCCCATGGCCCCGTCACCGGGCTGGTCTGCAATGCCGGCGTGCTGCTGATGGCGGCCGATGGCGAGCGGCCGACCATCTTCGACATGACGCTGGACGACTGGGAGAAGACCCATGCCGTCAACACCCGAGGCGTCTTCCTGAGTATCCGCGCCTATGCGCGCCGCCGCCGGGCGCTGCCGGTCGAAGGCGGGCGCGTCACCACGACCAGTTCGGTCGCGGCGGAGCTTGGCGGCTATCGCGGCTCGGCCAGCTATATCTCGTCGAAATCCGCGATCCTCGGCTTCACCAAGGCGATGGCGCGCGAGCTCGCCTCGCTCGGCATCACCGTGAACTGCGTCGCACCGGGCGTGATCGACGCGCCGATGCTCACTGCGGCGACGCCGCGCTCGGCCGCGCCGGGCTCGATGGATGCGCTGGCGCAGGCCGTGCCGCTCGGCCGGCTCGGGACGCCGGAGGACATTGCCGGGGCCGTGTCCTTCCTGTTGTCCGAGCAGGCCTCCTACATCACCGGCGCGACGATCGACGTCAATGGCGGCTACCGCATGGCCTGACGAGGGAGCCCAACATGATCCTGCACGGCTATTTCCGCTCTTCCGCCGCCTGGCGCACGCGCATCGCCTTCAATCTCAAGGGCGTGACGCCGCAGAGCGTGATCCATAACCTGCGCGACGGCGCCCAGAACGAGCCGGCCTATGCGGCGATCAACCCACAGAAGCTGATCCCGGCGCTGGAACTCGACGACGGCACGGTGCTGACACAGTCGCTCGCGATCATCGGCTGGCTCGACCGCGAGGTGCCGCAGCCGCCGCTCGTTCCGGCCGATAATGCACTGCGCGCCCGCGTCGAGGCCTTCGCGCTGGTCATCGCCTGCGAAACCCACCCCTTCCAGAACCCGAAGATCCAGAAGCGCCTGCGCGCCAAGGGCTTTTCGGAAGCCGACGTGCAGGACTGGCTCGCTGTTGCAATGAACGAAGGCCTGAGCGCCTGCGAAACGCTGATCCGGGACCAGCCCGGTCCATTCTGCTTCGGCGGTGCACCGACCTTGGCCGATATCTGCCTCGTGCCGCAGATCGGCAGCGCGCGACGCTACGGGATCGATCTATCGCCCTATCCGAAGCTCGTCGCGATCGACGCGCATTGCGCCACCCTGCCCGCCTTCATCGCGGCAAGGCCAGACCAGCAGCCGGACGCGGTGTGAGCCGGCTCACATCAGGATGCGCATCAACTCGTTCTGCGAGGAGATGCCGAGCCTTGCATAGGCGCGCTTGCGATAGGTCAGCACGGTATTGATGCCGACGCCGAGTTCCAGCGCGATGCCCTCCGAGGTCAGGCCGGCAGCGACGAGCGCGCAGACATCCCGCTCGCGCTTCGACAGCTCCGGCGCTGCCTTTTCCAATCGGGCATGGAAATCCCGCGCCGCGCCACGGCCACCTGCCGGCTTCGTCACCTCGTAGTGCCGCCAGAGCGCCGCCATCAGCAGCGGCGCGCTTTCGACGAGATTCGCAATCTCAGCCTCGCCAAAGCTCTCCTTGCGGCGGCGGTAGATGCTGAGCCGCAGCGTGCCGGCCTCGCGGCGCTGCAAGAGCGAGAAGCGCTCCGACAGCCCAACCGAGAGATAGCATTCGCTGCGATAGGCCGAGCTTTCGATGTCGGCCGCCTTCATCCGCACGCCCCAGCAATCGGCCTCTTCGCTATCGTCGAGCGGGATCGCGTTGGCCGGATCCGCGCTCCAATGCCGGGAGACGTACCGGCGGGCAATCTCGAGCGCTGGCTGCCCGGAATTGTAGTGGTTCTCGGCCAGCAGCGTATGCACCTCGCCGTCAGGCGCAGCGACGAAGGCGGTCACGATCTCGGTCCCGGTGAAGCGGCGGGCGATATCGAACAGGCCGCTGGAAAAATCGGAGCGGCCGACGCTTTCGATCACGCGCGGCATGGTCGCCAGGATACTGCGCGCGGCTACGGCCTGCTGGATGGCCACAAGCTGCATTCAAACCTCCCGCCGGCCCCTCTTTCGGTCCGGCTTGCAGCCGGCGGCGGAGGCCGTTTCAGGCTCACAGCGTTAACAGTATCCAACTTCGCATGCAAACTTTCGGACGAGACGAGGCCGGTTTTCCAAGGGCGGCGCCCTACCCGCATGATGGACCTGTTCCGTCGATAAGGCTCATGGCGGCTTCGTGCCCTACGATTGTCATTCCGGCGCTTCGCGTCAGCGAAGACCCCGGAACCCACGACTGGGGCCGCCACTTGCAACTGACTGTTTCGTGTCTCACCCAGTCGTGGGTTCCGGGTTCGCGCATGCGGCACGCCCCGGAATGACAAGGGTGGTTCCAGACTGGGATGATCTCCCAATCAAGACGCCTTCAGCCGACCAGACCACGCTCCAGCGCGACATCGATGCAGCCATGGATATGGCCGTGCAGCAGCTTTTGCGCCCCGGCAGCGTCCCTGCGCATCGCACAGTCGAGCAGGGCCTTGTGGTCCTCGGTCGAGGTCGGGCCCCAGAAGATGAAGAAGACCATCTGGTAGCGCAGGTAACGGTCATAGATGCCGGCATGGAGATCGAGCAGCGCCTTCGAGCCGCAGGCCGAGACCAGCGCCTGATGGAACTCGAAATCGTAGCGCTTCCAGGCCTGCGTGCCGGACTCGTCGCCCGCGAGCAGGCGCTGCTCCATCCGGGCGAGCTTGTGATGGGCGGCGACGACGCGCCCTTCCCACTCGACATCGCCGGCCTCGAAGGACTGCGCCAGCGCATGGCTCTCGATCAGCAGGCGCAGGTCGGCGAGCTCCCTGAGGTCCGTCGCCGAACAGGGCGCAACCTGGAAGCCGCGCTGCCCCTCCGCGACGACGAGCCCCTCCGGCGCCAGCCGGTTCAGGATCTCGCGCAAGGTGCTGATGCCGACGCCGTAGACGGATTTCAGCCGATCGAGTGGTAGGCGCTGGCCGGGCTGGAGCACGCCGAAGACGATGTCGTGCTTGATGCGCTCATAGGCCTGCTCACCGGTCGAGAGAACCGGGATCTCTTCGCCGCCGATCTCGAATGCCGCGTCCGTCATGCTGCTCCCTGCCCTCGCGCGTTCCTGTCAGGAAGCGAGGCTGCCCGCAAGCCTGGCTCTCATGTTCACATAAATCAACTGATGATCGATAAATTATCAGTTGATCTGTCTTTCATCCTGCATCACGCTCCACTCACGAGCTGCGAACGAGGCCATCAGAGCTTCGCCTGGGAGGATGTCATGGCGGACACGGAAGCTGCGGCATCACGCCGGATTTTCATCCTGAACGGCCCCAACCTGAACCTGCTCGGGCAGCGCGAGCCGCATATCTACGGCTCGACCACGCTGGCGGAGATCAAGGAAAGCTGCGAGGCGAAGGCGGCTTCGCTCGGTTTCGCGGTCGACTTCCGCCAGACCAATTTCGAGGGCGAGCTGGTTGAGAGCGTGCATCAGGCGCGGCAGGAGGCCTGTGGGATCATCATCAACCCGGCCGGCTACACCTTCACGTCCGTCGCGCTGCTCGATGCGCTCAAGATGTTCGATGGCCCGAAGATCGAATTGCACATCTCGAATGTGCATGCACGCGAGAGCATTTATCACAACTCTCTGGTCTCGCGGACCGCGACCGGCATCATCATCGGCCTGGGAGCAGCCGGCTACGAACTCGCCATCCAGGCGATGGCAGGCCTCGTCGCGGCGCGGAGCTGACGGCGATGCCTTCGCCTGCCCTGCCCCTCAAGGCTTCAGGCGCGCAGCATGCGCAGCACCGTGTCGATCGCGGCGGCGCGGCGGCGCACCAGCGCCTCGGGCGCACCCATGTCATGGCCAAAGACCTGGCGGATGCTGGCGCGGTTGGAGACGTTGTAGAAGGCCAGCGCGCTGATCGTCAGATGGATGTCCAGCGCCTCGATGCCCGGCCGGAACAGCCCGGCCGCCACGCCGCGCTCATAGGCTTCGCGGATCATGTCGATGGCCGAGAGGTTGAGCGTCGCGATCCGGTCGGAAGTCGCGAGATGGCGTGCGTGGTGGATGTTCTCGACCATGACGAGCCGCACGAAATCCGGGTTCTCGGCGTGGTAGTCAAAGGTGAAGCCAGCCAGCAGCGTCATGGCCTCGACCGGCGGCAGGCTGGCGAGGTCGAGGCTGCGCTCGAAGCCGCGGATGCGCTCGTACATCTCCTCGAGGACGGCGCGGTAGAGCCCCTCCTTGTCCCCGAAATAGTAGTAGATCATCCGCTTGCTGGTCGCGGTCCGCGCCGCGATCTCGTCGACGCGCGCGCCGCTCAGGCCGTTCTCGACGAATTCCTCCTTCGCGACAGTCAGGATGTTGCGGCGGACGCCTTCCGGGTCCTGCGTCCAGGACGCCGGCTTGCGGCCCGTTGCCTTCGGCACCGACGCTGCCTTGCTCATGCTTCACCCACAAGAGAACCAACCCGGAAGCCCGGGCGAACGCATCGAAATGGACAAGGCGGTACATTGCGCTTGACCAAATGAACTATCCGGTACATTTAACATGTCGTCGGCAGAGCGCAAGCCGGCGAGCCAGAAGACAAAGGCACCCGAAAAGAGGTGTCGCGACTGCGGACGGGAACCGGATCGACCCCTTTGAGAAGGTCGACCGAGACTGCATCGGACCGAAAGGTGGCTTCCACTTTTCGGATGAATCCGATGCAACACCAAGGAGATAGATCATCGTTCTCGCGCCCCTTGGGGCGCGCGATGATCTAGGGAGCGCCATGAACTACAAGCTCGATTTCACGCCGGTGATCGACGGGATGCCAGCCCTGCTGATGGGCTGCCTCGGCACCTTCCTGCTCGCGATCAGCGGCATGGCGCTGGCCATCGTCATCGGCATCGGTGGCGTGATCCTGCGCGACTCCAGGATCGCTCCGGTGCGCTGGCTCGTGAAGGCCTTCGTCGAGATCATCCGCAACACGCCGTTCCTGGTCCAGATCTTCTTCATCTATTTCGCCTTGCCGCTGGCGGGCCTCAGGCTCGACCCGACGCCGACCGCGATCATCGCGCTCGGCATCAATGGCGGCGCCTATGCCATCGAGATCATCCGCGGCGGCGTCCAGTCGATCGGCAAGGGCCAGATCGAGGCCGGCCTCGCGCTCGGCCTGCACAAGGCCCAGGTCTTCCGCCTGATTGTGCTGAAGCCGGCGCTCAGGGCGATCTTCCCCTCGCTTACCAGCCAGTTCGTCTTGCTGACGCTGACGACTTCCATCGCCTCGGCGATCTCGGCCTATGAGCTGACCTCGGTGGCGCAGCGGATCGAATCCGACAGTTTCCGCTCCTTCGAGGTCTACGGCACGATCACGCTGTTCTACCTCGTGATCTCCTGGGTGATGATGCGCTTCTTTACGGCGATCTCGACCCGCTACTTCAGCTATCCGGTGAAGTGAGGGCGCGATGGGAACGAACGAATTCCTCTTCCTGCTCACCGGCCTGAAATGGACCGTGCTGCTCTCGCTGGTCGGCTTCGTCGGCGGCGGCGTGTTCGGGCTCGCGATCGCGCTGATGCGGGTCTCCGAGCGGCCGCTGATGGAGCGCATCACGGCAGGCTATATCGCGCTGTTCCAGGGCACGCCGCTCCTGATGCAACTTTTCGTGGTCTATTACGGCCTCGCGCTGGTCGGGCTGAAGCTCGATGCATGGGTCGCGGTCGCGATCGGCTTCACGCTCCATGCCAGCGCCTATCTCGGCGAGATCTGGCGCGGCTCGATCGAGGCCGTACCGAAGGGCCAGACCGAGGCCGCCAAGGCGCTGAGCCTGTCCTATACCTCGCGGATGCGCGACGTGATCCTGCCGCAGGCGATCCGTATCTCGCTGCCGGCGACGATCGGCTTCCTGGTCCAGCTGATCAAGGGCACCTCGCTCGCCGCGATCGTCGGCTTCACCGAGCTGACGCGGGCCGGGAACATCGTCTCCAACCAGATCTTCCAGCCGCTCCTCGTCTTCGGGATCGTCGGCATCCTCTATTTCCTGCTGTGCTGGCCGCTCTCGCTCTACGGCTCGCATCTCGAGCGCCGCATGGCCATCGCCGCGCGCTGACCACCCCGTTCACCGCCTGAACCAACCAAACACGAAGAGGGAGAGAAACATGACGAAGATGAAAACCACCCGCCGCAGCCTGCTCGTCGCCGGCGCTGCCGCGCTGGCTATGCCGGCCGTACTGAGCACCCCTGCCTTCGCCGTCACCCCGGCCGAGATCAAGGCCAAGGGCAAGATCGTCGTCGGCATCCAGGGCGATAATCCCCCGTGGGGCTTCGTCAACTCGGCCGGCAAGCAGGAGGGCCTCGACGCCGATATCGCGACGCTTTTCGCCAAGGAACTCGGCGTGCAGGTGGAGTTCGTGCCGCTCGAGGTCAATAACCGCATTCCGGCCCTGACCACCGGCCGCGTCGACGTGCTGTTCGCGACCATGGCGATGCTGCCCGAGCGCGCCAAGGCCGTGCAGTTCTCCAAGCCCTATGTCGCCAATACCATCGTGCTGATCGGCCCGAAGAAGGACAAGATCACCACCAACGAGGATATGGGCCGCTACACGATCGGCGTCGCCAAGGGCGCGGCGCAGGACACGCAGGTGACCAAGAACGCCCCGGCCAACACCACCATCCGCCGCTATGACGGCGATGCGCCCTCGATCCAGGCGCTGGTCTCCGGCCAGGTTCAGGCGCTCGGCGGCAACATCTTCTACATGCAGCGCATCGAGCAGGGCCGCCCCGGCGAGTTCGAGAACAAGCTCGAATTCCAGAACCTCTACAACGGCGCCTGCACCCGCCTCGGCGAGAAGGAGATCAACGCCGCGATCAACAGCTTCATCGACAAGATCAAGGCCAATGGCGAGCTGCAGAAGGTCTACGACAAGTGGATGAAGGTGCCGGTGCACAAGTTCCCGGAGAGCCTCGAAGGCATCACCTTCACCGCGGGCTGAGCGCGCGACGAGACGAGGTCAGGGTCATGAACCAGCCAGCCGTCCAGAACGCCGCCTCGGCGGACGCCATGATCGCCATGATGCATGTCGAGAAATGGTATGGCGAGTTCCAGGCCCTGACCGACATCAACCTGTCGGTCCGCAAAGGCGAGCGCATCGTGCTTTGCGGGCCGTCGGGCTCCGGCAAGTCGACGCTGATCCGCTGCATCAACCATCTGGAGAGCTACCAGAAGGGCGAGATCCGGGTCGGCGGCACGAGGCTCGGCGACGACGCGAAGACCATCGACGCGGTGCGCCGCGAGGTCGGCATGGTCTTCCAGCATTTCAACCTGTTCCCGCACATGACCGTGCTGGAGAACTGCATGCTGGCGCCGATGCGCTCGCTTGGCGCCAGCAAGGCGGAAGCCGAGGCCACCGCCCGCCAACTGCTCGGCCGCGTGAAAATCCTCGAACAGTCCGAGAAGTATCCAGCGCAGCTTTCGGGCGGCCAGCAGCAGCGCGTCGCGATTGCCCGCGCGCTCTGTATGAAGCCGAAGGTCATGCTCTTCGACGAGCCGACGTCGGCCCTCGATCCCGAGATGGTCAAGGAGGTGCTCGACACCATGATCGCGCTCGCCGAGGAGGGCATGACCATGATCTGCGTCACTCATGAGATGGGCTTCGCCCGACAGGTGGCGAACCGCGTCATCTTCATGGCCTCCGGCGCCATCGTCGAAGAGGCCCCGCCCGAAGCGTTCTTCCAGAATCCCCGCCATGAGCGGACCCGGCAATTCCTCGGCGAAATCCTGCGCAAGCACTGAAACACCCGTCCGGCCCCGCCGGGCACCTCAACGGAATGCGAACGATGTCACGCCTCGTCTATGTCCTGAACGGCCCGAACCTGAACCTGCTCGGCAAGCGCCAACCGCATATCTACGGGCACGAGACGCTGGCCGATGTCGAGCGCGACTGCCGCAAGCTCGCCGAGGAATTGAAGCTGGAACTGCGCTTTCACCAGTCCAACCGCGAATACGAACTGATCGACTGGATTCACGAGGCGCGCGAGGATGGCGCCGGCATCGTCATCAACCCGGCCGCCTTCACGCATACCTCGGTCGCGCTGCTCGACGCGCTCAACACCTTCGAGGGGCCGGTGATCGAGTGCCATATCTCGCAGGTCCATAAGCGCGAGGCCTTCCGCCATCACTCCTATGTCTCCCTGCGTTCGGACGGCGTCATCGCCGGCTTCGGCACGCAAGGCTATCAGCTCGGCTTGCGGCGCATTGCCAAGCTCATCGACGATCAGGCCGCGTGAGGAACGCCCCGATGGCTCCGGTGAAAATCGCGGTGATGGGGGCGGGCCTTATCGGCAAGCGTCATGCCGCCCATGTCCGGGCCGAGCCCGGCGCTGTCCTGTCAGCGATCATCGACCCGGCCCCGGCCGGCAAGGCCTTCGCGGAGGAGATCGGCGTCGCCTGGTATCCGGGTTTCGACGCCCTCCCCGCCGCCGAGAAGCCAGATGGCGTCATCGTCGCGACGCCGAACCAGCTTCATGTCGCCAACGGGCTGGAGCTGTTCGCGGCCGGCATTCCCATGCTGGTCGAGAAGCCGCTGGCCGACAGCGTCGATAGCGCCCGCAAGCTCGTCCAAGCTGCCGAGGCGGCGGGCGTGCCGCTCCTCGTCGGCCACCACCGCCGCCACAACCCGATGATTCGGAAGGCGCGCGAGGCGATCGATGCCGGTCGGCTCGGCCGCATCCTGACGCTCAACGGACAGTTCTGGCTGGTGAAGCCGGACGATTATTTCGACGTCGACTGGCGCAGGCAGGAGGGCGCGGGCCCGATCCTGATCAACCTGATCCACGATATCGACCTGTTCCGCTATCTCTGCGGTGAGATTACCGGCGTGCAGGCGCTGAGTTCCAACGCCGTGCGCGGCAATCCGGCCGAGGAGACGGCCGTCGCGATCCTGCGCTTCGCCAATGGCGCGCTCGGCACAGTCAGCGCCTCCGACACCGTCGTTTCGCCCTGGAGCTGGGAGCTGACCACCGGCGAGAACCCCGCCTATCCGCGTCAGGACCAGTCCTGCTACCAGATCGGCGGGACGCATGGTTCGCTGACGATCCCTGCGCTCGAACTCTGGAGCCATAGCGACAAGCGTGGCTGGTGGGAGCCTCTCAGGCGCGAACGCATTCCCTTCGTGCCCGAAGACCCGTTGCAGGCGCAGGTCCGGCATTTCTGTGCGGTGATCCGCGGCGAGGAGGCTCCGCTCGTCTCCGGCCGCGAAGGCCTGGCGACGCTCGCCGTCATCGAGGCGGTGAAGCGGGCGGCGCGCAGCGGCGCTCCGGTCGAGATCGCCCCCGAGCCGGCGCCTGCGAGGGCTGGCGCATGATCAAGGGTACGACGCGATTGATCGGCCATCTCGGCTACCCGACCGAGAGCTTCAAGGCGCCGATGATCTACAACCCCTATTTCCAGCGCGAGGGGATCGATGCCGTCGTCGTGCCGATGGGCTGCCGCAGCGCGGACTACCCTGATTTCCTGAAGCTGTTCTTCCGCCTGTCCAACGCCCATGGCGCGCTGGTGACGATGCCGCACAAGGTCACCACGACCGGCCTCGTCGACAGGCTCTCGCCGACCGCCGCGATCGCCGGCGCCTGCAACGCCGTGAAGCTCGAAGCCGATGGCCGGCTCAGTGGCGACATGTTCGACGGCGAGGGCTTCGTGCGCGGCGTCCTGCGCAAGGGCCATAAGTTAGATGGCGCCCGCGCGCTCGTCGTCGGCGCGGGTGGCGTCGGCTCGGCAATCGCCGCCTCGCTGGCGAAGGCCGGTGTGGCAGAGCTGGGCCTGTTCGACAGGCAGGCATCCGCAGCCGAAGAACTCAGCCAGCGATTGACGGCGCACTACCCTGCCCTTCGCGTCGCTACCGGCTCGAACGACCCCGATGGCTTCGACCTCGTTGTCAACGCCACGCCGCTCGGCATGAAGCCGGACGATCCGCTGCCGGTCGAGGTTTCTCGCCTGTCCGCCTCCGCCTTCGTCGGCGAAGTCGTGATGGCGCAGGAGATCACGCCCTTCCTCGCCGCGGCCCGCGCACGCGGCTGCGCCGTGCAAGTCGGTACCGACATGCTGTTCGAGCAGATACCCGCCTATCTGGAGTTCTTCGGCCTGCCTTCGACCACGGCCGAAGACCTGCGGGCCGTCGCGCAATTGGCTTGAGAGGAGGCATCTCGTGATTCCATCGATCGCCACCGTCTGCGTTTCCGGCACGCTCCAGGAAAAGCTCGAGGCCATCGCCGCCGCCGGCTTCACAGCCGTCGAAATCTTCGAGAATGACCTGATCGCCTTCCCCGGCTCACCCACGGAAGTCCGGCGCATCTGTGCCGATCTCGGCCTGACGATCGTGACCTGCCAGCCCTTCCGCGATTTCGAGGGCATGCCCGAGGGGCGCCGCCAGCGCGTCTTCGACCGGGCCGAGCGCAAGTTCGATCTCTTGCAGGAATTGGGCACGGACCTGCTCTTCGTCTGCTCCAGCGTTTCGCCGGAAGCCCTGCCCGGCATCGACCGGCTCGCCGCCGATTTCGCCGAGTTGGGCGAGCGTGCGGGGCGCCGCGGCCTGCGTGTCGGCTACGAGGCGCTGGCCTGGGGGCGGCATGTCTTCGACTATCGCGACGCCTGGGAGATCGTGCGCCGCGCCAACCGGCCGGAGGTCGGGATCGTGCTGGATTCCTTCCATATCCTGGCGCGCGGGCTCGACCTCGCGGCGATCGGCACGATTCCGCGCGACAGGATCGCGATGGTGCAGATGGCCGATGCGCCGCTGCTGCAGATGGACCCGCTCTCCTGGAGCCGGCACTGGCGCTGCCTGCCGGGACAGGGCGACCTGAACCTCTCCGGCTTCATGCGCGCGCTGGCCGCGACGGGCTATGACGGCGTGCTCTCGCTGGAAATCTTCAACGATCGCTTCCGCGCCGGCTCGGCCCGTTCCGTCGCGCTCGATGGTCATCGCTCGCTGATCTGGCTGCTCGATGAGACCGCGCGACAGGTCGGCAAGTCGGTGCCCGGCGCCGTGCCGATGCCGCCGCCGGCTCCGGTCGAGGCGGTCGAATTCATCGAGTTCGCGGTGTCGGAGGCCGAGCGGCCGGGTTTCGAGCGGCTGCTGCGGGCGCTCGGTTTCGCACGCGCCGGCGCGCATCGCTCCAAGGATGTCGATCTCTGGAAACAGGGCGATATCCGCATCGTCCTGAACAGCGAGGCCGACGGCTTCGCCCATAGCTATCAGATCACGCACGGCACCTCGGTTTGCGCGCTGGCCTTGCGCGTGCCGGATGCGCAGGCCGCGATCGCGCGCGCTACCGCATTGCTCGATGTGCCGCATGCCAGCGCTGTCGGGCCGGGCGAACTCGACATTCCGGCCGTGCGCGGGCTCGGCGGCAGCCTGCTCTATTTCCTCGACCACACCTCGGCGCTCGGCCGCTGGGCGGAGGTCGATTTCGAGGCGACCGGTGAAGCCTCTGATCATGCCGGGCTGACCGGCGTCGACCATGTCTCGCAGAGCATGCAATACGAGGAGATGCTGACCTGGCTGCTGTTCTACTCCTCGCTGTTCGAGACGCGGAAGACGCCGAGCCAGGCCGTGCTCGATCCCGGCGGCGTGGTCCAGAGCCAGGTGATCGAGAGCGGCCTAGATGGCAGGAACGGCCATGGCCTCAGGCTCATCCTCAACGGCTCGCAGAGCCACCGCACACTCTCGGCCCGCTTCATCACCGATTTCTTCGGCTCCGGCGTGCAGCATATCGCTTTCGCGACCGACGACATCGCCGCGACCGTCAAGCGGCTGGTTGCCAATGGTGTCGCCATGCTACCCATCCCCGAGAACTACTATGACGACCTCGAAGCCCGCTCCGACCTGACGGGCGAGGAGATCGACGCGATGAAGGCGCTGAACATCCTCTATGACAGCGATGCCGGCGGCGCGTTCCGGCAGGCCTATACCCAGACGCTGGATGGCGGGCTGTTCTTCGAGATCGTCCAGCGCGACGGTTATGCCGGATATGGCGCCGCCAATGCCGGCATCCGGCTCACCGCGCAATCAAGGCTCGCGCGCCCGATCAGCGTTCCCGCGCCGAGCCATGGCTGAGGAGAGAAGCCGCATGAGCAGCCTGATCCTTCCCTATGCGGGGCTCGATGCCGGACAGCCGGCCTCGCTCTCCCCGGATTACCGTTCGACCGTGGCGCGCAGCCCGCGCCAGGCCCCGATCGCGATCCCGCAGACGCTGACCGAGGTGACCGGGCCGACCGACTGGTCGCGCCTGATGGGCCCGGCCATGGCCGACCTCACCACCCAGCACAAGGCGGAGCCGCAGGGTCAGCGCATCGTCGTAACCGGCCGCGTGCTTGACGAGGACGGAAGGCCCGTGCCGAACACCGTCGTCGAGATCTGGCAGGCGAACGCCGCCGGCCGCTATATCCACGCCAAGGACGACTGGCCGGCCCCGCTCGATCCGAATTTCACCGGCGTCGGCCGGGTGATCACCGACGAGCAGGGCCGCTATCGCTATGTCACGATCCGGCCCGGCGCCTATCCCTGGGGCAACCACAAGAACGCCTGGCGCCCGGCCCATATCCATCTCTCGCTGCTGGGCCCCGCTTTCGCGACGCGGCTGGTCACGCAGATGTATTTCCCCGACGATCCGCTGATCGAGATCGACCCGATCGCGAATGCCGTGCCGATGCCCTATCGCCAGCGCATGGTCTCGCGCTTCGACATCGGCACCACCGAGCCGAACTGGGCGCTGAGCTATGTCTTCGACATCGTGCTCAAGGGCCGCGATCAGACGCCGTTCGAGGACGACCATGACGACGACCACTGATCTAGCAATCACTGATCTGGAATCCCGCAACGCCGCGCCGCGGCAGGACAGCCAGGACCCGTCGATCTTCGGCCAGACGCCGTGGCAGACGGTCGGCCCCTATTTCCATTACGGCCTGCCCTGGAAGGGTGGCGCCGATCTCGTTGGCCGATCCGAGATGGGCGCCCGCCCCGACCTGATGCCGCCGGGGCATTTCCTGCTCTCGGGCTCGAATGTCTCAGGTCAACCCGAGGGCGAGGTCATCGCGCTCGCCGGCTGCGTCTACGATGCCGACGGCAAGCCGATCGAAGACGCGATGATCGAGATCTGGCAGGCTAACGCCAAGGGTCGCTATGCCAGCCCGGACGACGACCGCGCGGATGTGGCGCTCGACCGGCATTTCGTCGGGTTCGGTCGCGCCTCGACCGACAAGGACGGCGTCTACCGTTTCCGCACGATCCGACCCGGCCGCGTGCCCGGCCCCGGCAACAGCCTTCAGGCGCCGCATATCGCGCTCTCGGTCTTCGGCCGCGGCCTGCTGAAGCGCCTGCCGACCCGGCTCTATTTCGCCGATGGCGAGGGCAACGAGACCGACCCGATCCTCGCGCTCGTGCCCGAGGCGCGCCGCCACACCCTGATCGCCCAGCACAAGCCGGACGGGACATGGTGGCTCGACATCAACCTCGCCGGTGAGAACGAGACGGTGTTCTTCGACCTTTAGAGAATGACCCAACGCGGGTCATCCCGAGCGACCGAAGGGAGACCCGGGATCCATTCCGGAGCCTCTATTCGACAGGCTCCGGCATGGATCCCGGATCGGCGCGGCTTCGCCGCTTGTCCGGGATGACCCGCGAGGGATTTCTATGACGGGAGAAGTTCGCCGCCCGCTCAGGCCGCCTTCTTCCGTTCCGCGATCCGCGCGAGATCGGTCAGCAGCCGGCGCGTCGCCTTGAGACGCTGCTCGACAGTGTCGAAATCGTCGATGAAGACGACGCGCATGTCAGGGCGGACCTTCGCCAGCGTGCCGATCTTCGCGACATAGGAAACCAGCCCTTCCGGATTCGCGAACTCATTGTTGCGGAAGGCGACAATGATGCCCTTCGGCCCGGCCTCGACCTTCTCGACATTGGCGCGCTTGCAGAGTGCCTTGATCGCGACGATCTCCAGGAGCTGGTTGACCTCCTCCGGCAGCGGGCCGAAGCGGTCGACCAATTCGGCGCCGAAGGACTGCAATTCGGCATCGTCGTCCATGGTCGAGAGCCGCTTGTAGAGCGTCAGCCGCAGCGTCAGGTCGGCGACATAGTGCTCGGGGATCATGACGGGAGCGCCGACCTGGATCGCCGGCGACCATTGCGCCTCGGTCTCGAACTCGATGCCGGCCTTGAGCGCCGCCACGGCCTCTTCCAGCATCTGCTGGTAGAGCTCGTAGCCGACCTCCTTGATATGGCCGGACTGCTCGTCGCCGAGCAGGTTGCCGGCGCCGCGGATGTCGAGATCGTGGCTGGCGAGCTGGAAGCCGGCGCCGAGCGTGTCCAACGATTGCAGCACCTTGAGCCGCTTCTCGGCCTGCTCGGTCAGCTTGCGATTGGCCGGCACGGTGAAGAGCGCATAGGCGCGGGTCTTCGAACGGCCGACGCGGCCGCGCAGCTGATAGAGCTGGGCGAGGCCGAACATGTCGGCGCGATGCACGATCAGCGTGTTCGCGGTCGGGATATCGAGACCGGATTCGACGATCGTGGTCGAGAGCAGGATGTCGTACTGGCCCTCGTAGAAGGCCGTCATCACATCTTCCAGCGTGCCGGCCGCCATCTGGCCATGGGCGATGCCGACCTTGCACTCCGGCACTTGCTTGTCGAGGAAGTCCTTGACGTCGGCGATGTCCTCGATGCGCGGCACGACATAGAAGCTGCGCCCGCCGCGATAGCGCTCGCGCAGCAGCGCCTCGCGCACGATCAGCGGGTCGAAGGGCGTGACGAAGGTGCGGACCGCGAGGCGATCGACCGGTGGCGTCGCGATGATCGAAAGCTCGCGCACGCCGGTCATGGCGAGCTGGAGCGTGCGCGGGATCGGTGTCGCCGAAAGCGTCAGCATATGCACCTCAGCGCGCAATTCCTTCAGCTTCTCCTTATGGGCGACGCCGAAATGCTGTTCCTCGTCGACGATGACGAGGCCGAGATCCTTGAAGTCGACGCCCTTGCCGAGCAGCGCATGGGTGCCGACGACGATGTCCATCGTCCCGTCCTTGGCGCCCTGCTTCACCGCCTTCAGATCGGCCGAGCCGACGAAGCGCGAGGCCTGCCCGACATGGACCGGCAAGCCGGCAAAGCGATCCGCGAAGTTGCGGTAATGCTGGCGCGCCAGCAGCGTCGTCGGTACCACGACCGCGACCTGCTTGCCGTTCAGTGCCGCGGCGAAGGCGGCACGCAGCGCGACCTCGGTCTTGCCGAAGCCGACATCGCCGCAGACCAGCCGGTCCATCGGGCGCCCGGCCGCTAGATCGTCCAGCACGGCGTCGATCGTGTTCTGCTGGTCCTCGGTTTCCTCATAGGGGAAGCGGGCGCAGAACTCGTCATAGACACCGTCCGGCGGAATGAGACGCGGCGCATCCTTGAGCGCGCGGGCCGCCGCGATTTGGATGAGCTTGCCGGCCATCTCGCGGATGCGCTGCTTGAGCTTGGCCTTGCGTGCCTGCCAGCCGCCGCCGCCGAGGCGGTCAAGCTGGACCTCGGTATCCTCGGAGCCGTAGCGGGACAGAAGCTCGATGTTCTCGACCGGCAGGAAGAGCTTGGAATCGCCGGCATAATGGATTTCGAGGCAGTCATGCGGCGCGCCTGCCGCCGTGATCGTCTGCAGGCCGATGAAGCGGCCGATGCCGTGATCGACATGGACGACGAGGTCGCCCGGCGCGAGCGAGGACAATTCGGCGATGAAGTCCTGCGGGCGCTTGGTCTTGCGGCGCGGACGGACGAGGCGGTCGCCAAGGATATCCTGCTCGCCGATGACCGCGAGCCGCCCGGCCTCGAAGCCGGTCTCGAAGCCCCAGACCGCGAGCGCGATCGTGCCGGGCTTGAGGTCGAAGGCGGCCCGCAGCGAGCCGGTCAGTTGCGTGCTCTTGAGGCCGTGATCGGCCAGCACATGCGCCAGCCGCTCACGCGAGCCCTCCGACCAGGCGGCGAGGATGACGCGCTTGCCGTCCGCCTCCAGCGCCTTCACATGGGCGACCGCAGCATCGAAGACGCCGCCGGCATCGGCGGTGCGCTCGGCCGCGAAGCTGCGGCCCTGCTTGCCGCCGAGATCGAGAATCAGCTTGCCCTCGCTATCGGGCAACTGGAACGGCGTCAGGCTGGCGACGCCCGAGATATCCATCACCGCGCGCCAGTCGGCAGGCGAGAGATAGAGCGCGTCCGGCGGCAAGGGCTTGTAGGGAATGCCGCCGCCCCCGCCCTGCTCCAGCGCCGCCTTGCGGGCGTCGTAATAGTCCTTGATCAGGCTGATGCGCTCGCCGACCGCATCCTCGGCCTGATGGTCGAGCACCAGCGGCACGTCGGGCAGATAGGTGAAGAGCGTGTCGAGCTTTTCCGCCAGCAGCGGCAGCCAGTGCTCCAGACCGGCCGGGCGGCGTCCTTCGCTGACGGCTTCATAGAGCGTGTCGTCGCGGCCGGGCGTCCCGAAGGTCGAGATATAGGACTGGCGGAAGCGGCGGATGCTCTCGCTCGTCATCTGCGCTTCGGACATCGGCACGAGATCGAGCCCGCGCAATTGCCCGGTGGTGCGCTGCGTCTCCGGATCGAAGGTGCGGATCGATTCCAGCGTGTCGCCGAAGAAGTCGAGCCGGATCGGCGCCGGCATGCCCGGCGGGAACAGGTCGACGATGCCGCCGCGCACGGCGAATTCGCCGGTCTCGCGCACGGTCGAGGTCCGTAGATATCCGTTGATGTCGAGCCAGCGCGCCAGTTGCTCGGTATCGACCACGTTGCCGGGTGCGGCCGAGAAGCTCTCCGAGGCGACCTTGCCGAAAGCAGGCACGCGCTGGAGCGCGGCGTTGACGGTGGTGAGCAGCAGACGCGGCCGGTCACCGGACTTGGTCTTGGCGAGGCGCGAGAGCGTCGTCATCCGGTGCGCCACGATGGCAGGCGCGGGCGAAACGCGGTCATATGGCTGGCAATCCCAGGCCGGGAAGCTCATCACCTCGAGATCCGGCGCGACAAATTGCAGCGCGTTCTCAAGGACCTGCAGGCGCTGGCCATCACGCGCGATGAAGACGAGCAGCGCTGCCCCCTCGGCCTTCTTGGCGCGGGCGCGAGTCAGGTCGGCGAGCACGACGGCGTCGAAGCCATCCGGCACGCCGGCGAGCGTCGGCTTGTCGCCGCGGTTGAGCGCATCGAGCAGGCGGTCGAGCTGGGGCTTCGCGATCTGGCTGGGAGGAGGAATGCTCATCGGTACGCTTCAGTTCTGACTATCGCTTGTCATTCCGGGGCTTCGCGCAGCGAAGGACCCGGAACCCACGACTGGGTGAGCTGCTTGCAACCGAACACCGCAGTCGCACCCAGTCGTGGGTTCCGGGTTCACGCCTGCGGCGCGCCCCGGAATGACAACGGTGGAGGCCGGCCGAGCCCTCACACATGAATCGGCTTGTCGTGATGGTGGAAGGCCTTGAGCTTGCGGAACAGGTCCGTGTCGTAATTCGCGGGCACGGGCGCCTCCCCGGTCACCCAGCTCAGCAGGTCCCGGTCCAGCACCTCGATCAGCCGCTCGAACTCGTCGAGCTCGGCATCGCTGAAGCCGGCGATGGCCTCGTCGGCGAAGCGACCCATGATCAGGTCCATCTCGCGCATGCCGCGATGCCAGGCACGGAACAGGATCTTGCGGCGGCGCGGGTCGAGATCGGCGCTGGAGCGGGTCGAGCCGGACATGAGAACCTCGGGCAAAAACCTTGGGGGATGGCGCAATGATCATAGGGTCGGCCCCGTCGCGGAGCCTGCCTGAGCAGGCTATATAGCGACGCAACCCGGCGAAGTCAGCGGCGAAGCGGCCGCGATCTTCGCGCTCCTGACAGTTTCGCGAGACGTTTTTGCGCCCCTCGATCCTCGATCCGCTCTTCGCCCCCGTCACGACGCTTGCCGGCGTCGGGCCCAAGCTCGGCAAGGTGCTGGACAAGTTTCTTGGCGACGAGACGAGGCCGGCGCGCGTCGTCGACCTGCTATTCCAGCTCCCGACCGGCGCGGTCGACCGTAGGCCGAGCCCCTCGATCGCGGATACGCCGATCGGCGATGTCGCGACCTTCACCGCCCGCGTCAGCGAGCATCGTCCGGCGCCCGCCGGCAAGAAGGCGCCCTATCGCATCATCGTCGAGGACGAGACCGGCGACGTCACGCTCGTCTTTTTCCATGCCGATTCCCGGCATCTCGCGCAGACCCTGCCGATCGGCGCCTATCGCCTGATCTCGGGCAAGCTCGAGCTCTGGGAGGGCATGCGCCAGATGGTGCATCCCGAGCGCATCCTCGACCCCAAGCTCGCGGCGACCCTGCCCGCCTTCGAACCGGTCTATCCGCTGACCGAGGGCATCGGCCAGCGCATGATGATGCGGACCGTGCAGGCGGCGGCCGAGCGTTGCCCGGAAATGCCGGAATGGCAGGACCCCGCCTTCCTCGCCAGGAGCGACTTTCCGTCGTTCCATCAGGCGATCGAAGCCCTGCACCACCCGGTCGATCGCAAGGCGGCCGAGGGCGATACGGTCGCGCGACGCCGGATCGGCTATGACGAATTGCTTGCGAGCCAGATCGCGCTCGCCCTCGTGCGCCGCCAGCAGAAGAAGATCGCCGGCCGCGCCACCACGGGCGATGGTGGCGTGCGCTTCCGCATCCAGTCCGCCCTGCCCTTCGAGCTGACCGAGGGCCAGCGCAAGGCGATCGCCGACATCCATTCCGACATGGCCAAGCCGGAGAAGATGCTGCGCCTGCTCCAGGGCGATGTCGGCTCCGGCAAGACCGTGGTCGCGCTGATGGCGATGGCGGCGGCCGCCGAGGCGGGACGGCAATCCGTCCTGATGGCGCCGACCGAAATCCTCGCCCGCCAGCATGCCGAGCGCCTGGCGCCGCTGGCCGAGAAGGCCGGGCTCAAGCTCGCCCTGCTGACCGGGCGCGAGAAGGGCGCCGGACGCAAGCAGGTGCTCGCCGGACTGGCGGATGGCTCGATCGATATCGCCGTCGGCACCCACGCGCTGTTCCAGGAAGGTGTCGCCTTCCGCGATCTGGCGCTCGCCGTGGTCGACGAGCAGCACCGCTTCGGCGTGCATCAGCGCCTGCTGCTCGGCTCCAAGGGCGAGGCGGTGGACGTGCTGGTGATGACCGCGACGCCGATCCCCCGGACGCTCTCGCTGACCTGGTTCGGCGACATGGATATCTCGATCCTCTCCGAGAAGCCGGCGGGCCGGAAGCCGATCGTCACCCGCGCCGTCTCCTCCGAGCGTTATGACGAGGTCGTCGGGGCCATCGGCCGTGCGGTCGAGAGCGGTGCGCAGGCCTATTGGGTCTGCCCGCTCGTGCAGGAATCCGACACGCTCGACGTCGCCGCCGCGCAGGAGCGCTACGAGGCACTACGCGAAATCTTCGGCGACAAGGTCGGCTTGCTGCACGGCCAGATGCCCGGCCGTGACAAGGACGCCGCCATGGCCGCCTTCGTCGCCGGCGAGACCCGCATCCTCGTCTCGACCACGGTGATCGAGGTCGGTGTCGACGTGCCCAATGCCAGCGTCATGGTGATCGAGCATGCCGAGCGCTTCGGCCTCGCCCAGCTTCATCAGCTGCGTGGGCGCATCGGGCGTGGGCAAGCCGCCTCGACCTGCCTGCTGCTCTACAAGGGGCCGCTCGGCCCGGTCGCCGAGGCGCGGCTCACCATCATGCGGGAGACCGAGGACGGTTTCCGCATCGCCGAGGAAGACCTGCGGCTGCGTGGCGAGGGCGAGGTGCTCGGCACCAAGCAATCGGGCTCGCCGGACTGGCGCATCGCCCGGCCGGAGATCGATGGCGACCTGCTGGCGGCGGCGCGCGACGATGCACGATTACTGATCGAGCGCGATCCGCATCTGGAGACGCCGCGCGGCCAGGCGATCCGCGTGCTGCTCTATCTGTTCGAGCGTGACGTCGCGATCCGGCTGCTGCGGGCAGGCTAAAGTACTTCAATCTCGCAGGGAGATGAACACCAACTCGTTCAACCTCCTCTGGAACAAGAAAACAACGAACACCTGCACTAGGGAAGCAAGAAGATAAACTGCGATCAGCACACCCAAGCTGATGTCCCCGGAAATCAAAGCTGAATATGGCCCGGTTGCAAATTTGCCGACACAAACGGCGATGAAGAACAATCGAATGAAATCGTCGCCCAGCACGAAAGCAGAACCTGTCTGACTCACCCTAATTACCCAGTACGTCGTCATCCAGATCAGGCCGATAGGCAGAGCCAAAACGCAGGAAATTCTTGGGAAAAGCCCCACCGTGCAAAGGGCAGCCTGTGACGCATCGTCGGCTCTCGACAGCAAGTCCGCAAGCGCACCCCTGTCCGGCCACATGCCGATCAGATGCGCACAGCTTCCAGCGCTCCATGGCATTTGGGTGGCTGACTGCCAAAGTCCGGCTGTCAGCACCGCAGCAACCTCGACCACGACCAGCCCGACGAGCAGCAAGGCGGTGATGTTCGAGGCGTTGAGCCAAGCTTCGTAAGATTGCCTCGTCATCCCGAAAGCCTATGTCGTCGGTAGAAAAAATCTGTGAACCGTGATGCTGGATTTGCAGCAATCCTGATCAAGCGCGGCGGTCTTGCCTGCGCCATGGTGCCGACGCTTCGTGGAGAGAACATGGACCCGGTCAAGGCAGCCATCTGGTGCATCGAGAGCCGTTTCACCGCTGAACTCACGCTCGACGAGATCGCCGAGGTCAGCGGCGTCTCGCGCTTCCATCTCAGCCGCGCCTTCGGCGCGGCGACCGGTCGTTCGGTGATGCGCTATGTGCGCGAGCGCCGGCTGTCGGAGGCGGCGCGCCAGCTCGCCGATGGTGCGCCCGACATCCTCTCGGTCGCGCTCGACTGGGGCTATGGCTCCCACGAAGCCTTCACCCGCGCCTTTCGCGAGCAGTTCGGCCTCACGCCGGAAGAGCTGCGCGCAAGGCGCGACCTCTCATCGCTCGCCCTCGTGGAGTCACTGAACATGCATGACATCACCCCTGCCCCCATCACCGAGCCACGCATCGTCACCGGCAAGCCCCTGCTGATCGCCGGGTTCAGCGGCCATTTCTCGATGGACAAGACGCAAGGTATCCCGCTGCTCTGGCAGAAGATCGCTCAGTATTTCGGCCATATCCCCGGCCAGCGCGGCCATGTCGCCTATGGCGCGAACTATAATTGCGACGAGAACGGCGTCTTCGACTACATCGCAGGGGCTGAGGTCTCGTCCTTCGGGGATCTTACCGACGAGTTCGCGCGGCTGAGCGTGCCGGAGCAGCTCTGCGCGGTGTTCGAGCATAAGGGCCACATCACCGGCATCGCCCAGACCTACAAGGCGATCTGGCAGGACTGGTTCCCGAAATCCGGACGCGAGCCCGCGATGGGCGTCACGCTGGAGCGCATGGATGAGCGCTTCGACGGCACGACCGGCAACGGCACCGTCGAGATCTGGGTGCCGCTCAAGCGTTGACCGGCGGCTTCGTTTCGAGCTTCGGCTTGCCGTTCTGTTCGCCGGGCCGGATCAGCCCGGCCGACATGATGAGCTTGGCGCCATCCTCGACGGAGATCGAGAGTTCGACGACCTCGCGCCGCGGCAGGTAGAAGAAGAAGCCGGTGGTCGGGTTCGGCGTGCAGGGCAGGAAGACGCCGATCTGCTCGTCTCCATCCGGCAGGCGCCCGGCGATCTCGGGCGCCGCGTCCTGCGCGATGAAGACGATCGACCACATGCCGGGCTGCGGGAACTGCACCATGCCGACCTTGCGGAACGAGGTGCCCGACTGCGAGAAGATCGTCTCGAAGACCTGCTTCACGCCCTTGTAGAGGCTGCGCACCACCGGCATGCGGTCGAGGATCGCTTCGCCGGCATTCAGGAGCGAGCGCCCGACGAGATTGGCGGTGAGGAAGCCGAGCAATGTCAGCCCGACCAGCGCGATCACGAGCCCGAATCCCGGAATCGGATAGGGCAGATAGGCATCGGGCAGGTAGGAATTCGGGATGAGGGGCTTCACCAGCCCGTCGATGAAATTGATGAACCACCATGTCACCGAGGCCGTGATGGCAAGCGGCGCGGCAATGACGAGCCCGGTCAGGAAATAACGGCGCAGCCGCGCACCCCAGGTCGGGCGCAGGATTTCCGTCGTCAGGATCAGGCGCGGGTCGGGCGGGCCGGCTGTCATTCGTTTCCTCACCCCACCGGTGCGACCTCGCTCCCGCTTGCGGACGCGACATTGCGCCGTGATATGACACGATAAGCGAGGGAGCGTTATCGGCCAGCCCCGCATTTAGGACAAGCAAGGATGAGGCCGTGACCGAGCCCGATCAGCCGCGACGCCGATGGTCGCGGCCGCTGCTGTTTACTGTGGGCTGGGTGTGCACGGCGCTCGGGGTCATCGGGCTCATCCTGCCGCTGATGCCCGGCACGATCTTCCTGATCGCCGCGGCCTGGTGCTTCTCGCAATCCTCGCCGCGATTCGAGGTCTGGCTGATCGGCCATCCGAAACTCGGGCCGCATGTCCTGCGCTGGCGCCAGACCGGCGCCATCGCCCGGCGCGCGAAATATCTCGCCTGCGGCTCGATGGCGCTGAGCCTTATCCTGCTGACGCAAACGAGTGCGCCACCGATCGCTGTCGCGACGGCGGCGCTGTGTCTGGTTGGTGCGGGCCTCTACGTGGCGAGCCGGCCCGAGGCCTGAGCCAAGCAAGTCGCTCTCAAGACCACCACCGCGTCATCCCGGGCGTAGCGAAGCGAAGACCCGGGATCCATGCCGGAACGCTTCCGATGGAGGCTCAGGCATGGATCCCGGATCAGCGCGGCTTCGCTGCTTGTCCGGGATGACCCGCGTGTTTTCGGACTAAGGAGTGTTGTTGAGGCCTCGCCTCACTCCACCGTGACGGATTTCGCCAGGTTGCGTGGCTGGTCGACGTCCTTGCCCATGAAAACCGCCGTCTGATAGGCGATCATCTGGATCGGCAGGGCGTAGACGACCGGCGCGAAGGTCGGGTCCATATCCGGCATGATGATCGTCGCCTCCGGCTCGATGCCGCATTCGGCGGCGCCCTTCGCGTCGGTGACGAGGATGATCCGGCCGCCGCGCGCCGCGACCTCCTGCATGTTGGAGGCGGTCTTCTCGAACAGCGCGTCATGAGGCGCGACGACGATGACCGGCATGTCCTGGTCGATCAGCGCGATCGGGCCGTGCTTCAGCTCGCCCGCCGGATAACCTTCGGCGTGGATGTAGCTGATTTCCTTGAGCTTCAACGCGCCTTCCAGCGCCAGCGGGAAGCTGGTGCCACGGCCGAGATAGAGCACGTCCTTGGCGCGCGAGAGCTTCTGCGCGAGCTGCTCGATCTGCGGCTCGAGCTGCAGCGCGCGGGCCATCAACCCCGGCAGCGCGATCAGATTCTGTACATGACGGGCCTCGTCCTCGGCTGAGAGCGTGCCGCGGGCGCGGGCTGCGGCAAGCGCGAGCGAGGCGAAAACCGCGAGCTGGCAGACGAAGGCCTTGGTCGAGGCGACGCCGATCTCCGGGCCGGCAAGGGTCGGCGCGACGGCATCGCTCTCGCGCGCGATCGTCGAGGTCGGCACGTTGACGACCGAAAGGATGACCTGCCCGTTCTGGCGGGCATAGCGCAGCCCGGCCAGAGTGTCGGCGGTTTCGCCGGACTGCGAGACGAAGAGCGCCAGGCCCTGGTCCGGCAGCGGCGCCTCGCGATAGCGGAACTCTGAGGCGACATCGATCTCGACCGGCAGGCGCGCCAGCTTCTCGAACCAGTATTTCGCGATAAGGCCGGCATAATAGGAGGTGCCGCAGGCGCTGATCGTCAGGCGCGACAGGCCCTTCCAGTCGATCTGGTCGCCGAAGGGCAGACGTACCTTGCCATTGGCCATGTCGAGATACTGCGTCAGCGTGTGGCCGACGACCTCGGGCTGCTCGTAGATCTCCTTGGCCATGAAGTGGCGATGATTGCCCTTCTCGACCAGGAAGGCGCCGGCGGCGACGCGCTGGGAGCGGCGCTTCACCTGCTTGTTGGTCTTGTCGTAGAAGGTCGCGCCGCGACGGTGGAGCACGACCCAGTCGCCCTCATCGAGATAGGCGATGAGATTGGTGAAGGGCGCGAGCGCCAGTGCGTCCGAGCCGAGATACATCTCGCCGTCGCCGATGCCGACCGCCAGCGGCGAGCCCTTGCGGGCACCGATCAGCAGGTCTTCCTCGCCCTGGAACAGGAAGGCGAGTGCGAAAGCGCCGTGCAGGAGCGGGAGGCTCGCGGCGACCGCATCTGCCGGAGACTTGCCGCGATCGAGCTCGCGGGTGACGAGATGGGCGACGATCTCGCTGTCTGTCTCCGTCTCGAAGACGTAGCCGTCGGCCTGAAGCTCGGCACGCAACTCGCGGAAATTCTCGATGATGCCGTTATGGACGACCGCGAGCTTCGGCGTCGCATGCGGATGGGCATTGGTCTCGTTCGGCTTGCCATGGGTCGCCCAGCGGGTGTGGCCGATGCCGACCAGGCCTTCGAGCGGCTCGTTCGACAGGCGGAGTTCAAGATTCTTGAGCTTGCCCTCGGCGCGGCGGCGGGTGAGCTGGCCGGCTTCCAGCGTCGCGACGCCGGCAGAGTCGTAGCCGCGATATTCAAGCCGCCGCAGGGCCTCGACGACCTGCGTCGCCACTGCTTCCTTGCCCAGAATCCCGACGATGCCGCACATGGACGAACCCCTCAAGCCATTGCTGTCGGCAAAGCGCATAGCCGCGATCGGCGCGCCTGCCCAATCAATCTACATGACGAACTGTGAACGGTGGATGGCCCGATCCGCCCCGATTTTAGACTATTCGGCCGCTTTCTTGGCTGCTTTCCTGGCCGCAGCGGCGATGCGGAAGGTGGTTGCCCAGCCTTCCTTCTCGACCTGGCGGCTGCGGCCAAGGGCGAGCGCGTCGGGTGCGACGTCGCTGGTGATGACCGAGCCGGAGCCGATAATGGCGCCCTCGCCGATCGTCACCGGGGCCACCAGCGAGGAGTTCGAGCCGACGAAAGCATTGGCGCCGATCGTCGTCCTGGACTTGTTGAAGCCGTCATAATTGCAGGTGATCGTGCCGGCGCCGATATTCGCAGCAGCGCCGATCGAGGCATCGCCGATATAGGTCAGGTGGCTGACCTTGGCGCCCGGGCCGATATCGGCCGCCTTCACCTCGACGAAATTGCCGACCTTGGCCTTCTCCGCGAGCTTCGCGCCCGGCCGCAGGCGGCCATAGGGGCCGACGCTGGCATCGACACCCACCGTGGCGCCTTCGAGATGCGAGAAGGCGTGGATCACCGCGCCGTCATCGACACGCACGCCTGGCCCGAACACGACATTCGGCTCGATCACGACATCGCGGCCGATCTGCGTGTCATAGCTGAAGAAGACCGTCTCCGGCGCGGTCAGCGTCGCGCCGCCGAGCATCACGGCGAGGCGCTTGCGACGTTGGAAATCCGCTTCCACGGCGGCGAGCTGGACGCGGTCGTTGACGCCCTGGACCTCGCTTTCGGGCGCCCGCAGCGCGATGGCGTCGAGCCCGCGCTTGCGCGCGACCTCGACCGCATCGGTGAGATAGAATTCGCCTTGGGCGTTGTGGCTGCCGATCGCTTCCAGGATCGAGAGGGCGTGCTCGCCGGAGAGCGCCATCAGCCCGGCATTGCAGAGCGTGATGGCGCGCTGCTCCGGGGTGGCATCCTTGTGTTCGACGATCGCCTCGAGATGACCGTCCTTCTCGACAAAGCGGCCATAGCCCGTCGGGTCCTTGGCTTCGAAGCCGAGCGCGACGACGGCAGCGCCCTCTCTCAAGCCGCGGCGAAGGGCCGCAAAGGTCTCGGGACGCACGAGCGGCGTGTCGCCAAAGGCGATGATGACGTCGTCATGGCCAGCCGCGATGGCGGCCTTCGCAGCGAGGGCGGCATGGGCGGTGCCCAGGCGCTCGTGCTGGATCGCGATCTGCACATGCGGAAGCTGCTTGCGCGCCGCTTCACCGACTTCGGGGCGTTCCGAGGAAATCACGACGGCGACGGCATCCGCGCCGGCCTTCGAAACCGCCGCCAGCGCATGGCCGAGCAGTGACCGACCGGCCACGGCATGGAGCACCTTCGGCCCCCGCGACTTCATGCGGGTGCCCTCGCCCGCGGCCAGGACGATCGCGAGGCAGGATCGGGCCGGCTGCATTTCGGTCATGTTTCTCGTTTCCCCTGCAGGCATGGTTGGACCACCGCCCGCGCATCAGAGTCGAATTCACGCATACTTGCGTTGCAGGCGCCGTGGATAGCCGATCCTTGCACCTTTTGCCAAAGTTCAATCGCAGCGAAAGGCGCCTTTTGCGGACGGCCCTCATGCCGGGTTGACCGCGGCTCGATTTCGATAGATCGCACCATTCGAAAGGCGTGCATCTTCCCGATCGGAAAGGCTTTTCAGGCGAACTGGAAATGCTCTAGAAGCGCGAGGGGCGAGGGCGTCGCCCGCGTAGTTTGGATCCCATGTCGAAACCCTTGAATCGTAGGCAGTTTCTGGAAGGCGCCGCTGGCGGCGCAGCGCTGCTCTCGCTGGCCGGCCCGGCCGCAGCACAGACCCCGACGGGCGCGGCTTCCTTCAACATCCCCTCCCTCGTCGACGGGCAGCGTTTCGACCCGGCGCTGGTGGTCGATGCCGCCCGGGCGCTGGCCCAGCGTCCGCTGATTCCGCTGGCCATCAACGACCTTCCGGAAGGCTACGCCACCCTGCCCGCCGATCAGTATGCGGGCATCCGGATGCAGCCGGGCGGTACGGTCTGGGCCGGCGAGAATCGCGGCTTCACGGTCGAGCCGCTGCATCGCGGCTTCGTCTTCTCCAATCCGGTGAGCCTGTTCACGATCGAGGACGGCACGGTGCGCCGCATCGGCTTCGACCGCAGCAAGTTCGACTACGGGCGGGTCACGCCACCGCAGACCAATGCCGACCTGCAATTCTCGGGCATGCGAATCGCGGCCGGGCTGGAGCGCCCCTTCGAGGTCGCCGTCTTCCAGGGCGGCACCTTCTTCCGCGCCCTGGCGCGCGGCCAGAATTTCGGCGCGATGGCGCGCGCCCTGATCCTGCGGCCCGGCGAGACGCGCGGCGAGGAACTGCCCTTCTTCCGGGCGTTCTGGATCGAGCGGCCGAGCCCTGCCGTGGGTTCGCTGGTCATCCACGGCCTGCTCGATTCGGAGAGCGTCGCCGGCGCCGTGCGGATGACGCTGCGCCCCGGAGACGTCACCTTCGTCGATGTCGAGATGACGCTGTTCGCGCGCCAGGCGCTGGAGCATGTCGGCTTCGGCTGCACGAGCGCGACCTTCCTCTCCGGTCCGCAAAGCCGGCGCGTCTTCGACGACATCCGCTCCTCGATCGGCGAGGTGTCCGGCGTGCAGATGCAGTCGGGCGGTGGCGAATGGATCTACCGGCCTGTCAACAATCCTGCCACCCTGCAGGTCTCCTCCTTCGTCGATGAGAACCCGAGGGGTTTCGGCCTCGTCCAGCGCGAGCGCGATCCCGCCGCCTTCCAGGATGACGACCAGCGCTTCGAGCTCAGGCCCAGCGTCTGGAACGAGCCGCTTGGGGATTGGAGTGCGGGCTCGGTTCAGTTGATCGAGATACCCAGCGATTCCGAGGTCAACAAGAACATCATCACCTATTGGCGGCCGAAGCAGCCGCTGGCGGCCGGCAGCGAGACCTCTCTGAGCTACCGCCAGGCCTGGTGCTGGCAGCCGCCCGAGCGTCCGCCATTGGCGCTCGCCACCCGCTCGCGGCAGGGCAAGGGTTCGCAGGGGCGCCGTCGGCGCTTCATCGTCGAGTTCACCGGCGACCGGCTCGCCGACGCCGCCCTCGTCGCCTCGACGCGGGCGACGATCACGGCCCAGCCCGGCGCGGTCCACAATGTCCGCCTGTGGCCTTATCCGGAGCGCAAGCTGATGCGGGTCGGCTTCGAGGTCGATCCCGGCAACGACAATCTGTCCGAGCTCCGGCTCGTCCTGCAATCGGGCGGTCAGCCCGTCTCTGAGACTTGGTTGAATCGATGGACCTGGTAACGGCAGCCCGCCGCGACGCCATGGAAACGGAACAGCGCAGCTACAGCGTGGCCCGCGAGCCGGCGACGCCGCCGGAAGAGCCGCTGATCATGCCGGTGCAGTCGTTCCGCAGCTGGAAGGCTTCGGACCGCCGCGCGCCGGCAGCGCCGGCCAACTGGAAGACGCCCTGGCTGAAGCGCCTCTTCGTCTTCGGCGGCGGGCTCGCGCTCACCGCCTATGGCGCCTGGGAAATGTACAATGTCGTGTCGGTCAGCCGCACGACCTCGCTGCAGTACGCCTTGCTCGTGCTGTTCACGATCAACTTCTCCTGGATCGCGCTCGCCTTCACCAGCGCGCTGCTGGGCTTCTTCGGCGTCCTGTTCGGCGCCGGCCGGGCGGATCGGGCGGAGACGCTGAAGCACCGCACCGTCGTGGTGATGCCGATCTACAACGAATCCTCGGCGCGCATCTTCGCGGCCGTGGCGGCGATCCGTGAATCGGTCGAGGCAACCGGGCTCGGCGATCATTTCGACTATTTCATCGTCTCCGACACCACCAACCCGGATGTCTGGGTGGCTGAGGAGCGCGCCTTCCTGGCGCTGCGTGAGCGGCTCGGGCCGAACAGCCGTGTCTACTACCGCCACCGGCCGAAGAACCATCATCGCAAGGCCGGCAATATCGCCGATTTCGTGACGCGCTGGGGCGGGCTCTACGAGCACATGGTCGTGCTCGACGCCGACAGCCTGATGACCGGCACCTGCATCGTGCGCCTTGCCGCCGCGATGGAGAACGATCCCGATGCCGGCATCATCCAGTCGCTGCCGCTGATCATCAACCGCAACACCTTCTTCGCCCGGCTCCAGCAATTCGCGGCGCGGGTCTACGGCCCGGTCATCGCCACCGGTCTGGCCATGTGGTCCGGTCGCGACGGCAATTACTGGGGCCATAACGCGATCATCCGCACCAAGGCCTTCGCCGATCATTGCGGCCTGCCGGACCTGAAGGGCAAGCCGCCCTTCGGCGGCCATGTGCTGAGCCACGACTTCGTCGAGGCGGCGCTGATCCGCCGCGCCGGCTGGTCGGTCTACATGCTGCCGGACCTGACGGGCTCCTACGAGGAAAGCCCGCCCTCGCTGATCGACATCTCCGTGCGTGACCGGCGCTGGTGCCAGGGCAACCTCCAGCATTCGCGGATCATGGGCGCGAAGGGCTTCGTCATGCCGACGCGCCAGCATTTCGCCACCGGAATCATGGGCTATCTCGCGTCGCCGCTCTGGCTGATGCAGCTCGTGGTCGGCATCCTGATCGTGCTGCAGGTCAACTACGCGCGGCCGGAGTACTTCACGCAGGAATTCACGCTCTTCCCGGTCTGGCCGCGCTTCGACCCCGAACGCGCCTTGCGCCTGTTCGCGATCACCATGGCGATCCTCTTGGCGCCGAAGTTGTTCGGTCTCCTGCTGACGCTGTTCAACACCAAGCTCCGGCAGGCCGGTGGCGGCTCGATCCGCCTGATCGTCTCGGCGCTGATCGAGGTCCTGTTCTCGGCCTTCTTCGCGCCGATCATGATGCTGATCCAGTCCGGCTCGGTCTTCCAGATCCTGCTCGGCCGCGACACCGGCTGGAACCCGCAGCGACGCGACGACGGCTCGATCCCGCTGAAGGACATCATCCGCCGGCATCGGACCCATACCGTGCTCGGCATCGTGACCGGCCTTTCGGCCTTCATGATCGCGACCTCGCTCTTCGCCTGGATGTCGCCGACGATCGTCGGCCTCGTGCTGGCGATCCCGCTCTCCTGGGCCTCGGGGCAGCTCGCCATCGGGCTCTGGCTCAAGCGCCACAAGCTCCTGATGACGCCGGAGGAAGGCGCCCCACCCGCGATCGCGACGCGCGCCAACGAGCTGCAGGCCGAGTTCGAGAAGGCAGGCTACGACGAGGCCGACGGCATCAAGGCGCTGCATGGCGACGCGGAACTCCGCCACGCCCACGAGTTGATGCTGCCCTATGGCCAGTCGCGGCGGCGCGGCGAGATCGAGCCCGACCGCGCCGTGGCGCAGGCCAAGCTCGTCGATGCCGAGACGGTCGACGACGCCGCGATCTGGCTGAAGCCGAAGGAGCGCATGGTCGTGCTGCATGACCGGGCGCTGATCGGCTTGCTCGCCTCGCTGCCGCCTGTCGAGGCGAAGGGCTGAGGCCGGCCGTTCCGGCCAAGCGCCAACCTTGTCATTCCGGGGCTTCGCGCAGCGAAGAACCCGGAACCCACGACGGGGTGAGCCGGCTGCAATCGGGTCCTGGATGTCCTGCCCAGTCGTGGGTTCCGGGTTCGCGCCCACGGCGCGCCCCGGAATGACAGAGGTGGTGCCGGGCGAGCTGCCGCCGCCTCACCCCTGCTCGAACGCCACCATGCAGCCGAACGCCTCTTCGGCCGGCACGAAGAGCCGCTCCTCGCCACGCTGGAACGACACTTCACTTTCGGTCAGGCGCGCAGCCACGGCTTCGAGATCGGGTACTGACACGCAGAATCCGAGGAAGCGGGCCGGTGTCGTATCCGGCTCGACATGATAGGCGCCCTGCGCCGCTTCGGGATCGAGCACGTCGATACGCCCGCGCGGGAGCGCAAGCACATAATCCTCGTTGCCCTCCAGCACCTCGGCGCCGCCGCTGAAGGCCGTCAGGAAGGAGCGGTGGACGGCGGGCTCCTCGGCCAGCATCACCACGGCAGAGAGCGCCGTCGCACCGTTGGGATGATGCTGGAACTCCGGATTCCAGAAATTCTGCGGCTCGAATTGCTGGCAGACGAAGAAGCCGCATTCCGGCGCGCGCGAATCGGCGGCGAAGGCCAGCTCGAAGGCAACGCGGACATCGCTGCCATCCGGGCGCCGCGCCCGGCGTTCGAAGAAGAAGGGCTCGAAATCGCCGATGCCCTGCGTCTTGAAGGCGGCGGCATCGGCCTTGGCGTCGGTGCTCTCCAGCACCAGCATGGAAAGCCCCTCGCCCTGCCCCGCCAGCGCGTCGCGCACGAAGGCGCCGAAGGAGAAGCGTCGCTCGCCATGCGGCGGGATCGCGGTGTCGTCGGCGATCGTCACCAGCTCCAGGAAGGAGCCGGGAAACTGCACGATCCGGTTCTCGGTGCCCCAGGGGTGACGGTTGCGGGCACCGACGCGGAAGCCGAGCTTCTCGTAGAGGTGCCAGGCGGCGTCGAGATCGCGGACGCCGATGACGAGATGGTCGAGACCGCGGGGCGTTGAGGCGTTTGCAGGCATGGCAGGCTCCGTCGACAGGCGTATCGGAAACCAAGGCTACCACAGATCAGGGCGAGGTGATGTTGCGCGTTCAGGGCTCGATATAGTGCGGCAGGAAGCGCGAGGTATTCTTGGTGATCGGCGAGGCATCCTCGCGGACACAGAGCCCGCAGGCCTGCGAGGCGACGAGCCAGGAGCCGAGCACGGCATAGTTGCCGTCGGCGGAAAACAGGTTGGTCGCGGCATCCTGCAGGACATGGCCCTCGGCGCCATAGGGGCCGTCGTCGCTGTCGAGCACGCGGCCGCGCTCCAGCAGCGTGATATTGGCGCCCTCGCGCGAATAGAGCGGCTTGCGCACATGCCGGGGCGAGTGCGTGGCGCAGCGCGGATCGCCCTCGAAGAAGGCCGGCAACAGGTTGGGATGGCCGGGCTCCATCTCCCAGAGACAGGCGAGCAGGCCCTTGTTGGACAGGATCGCCTTCCAGGGCGGCTCGATGAACTGGCAGCCCGAGCCGGCGAGCGCCTTGCCGTAGCTCTCGCGGAACATCCATTCCCAGGGATAGAGCTTGAACAGGGTCTCGATCGGCTGGTTGGCGCCATCGCAGAAGCGCCCGTCGGTGAGCAGGCCGAGCTCCTCGATATAGGTGAAGCGGGCGTCGAGCCCGGCCTGCACGGCGCAATCGGCGAGGTAGTCGACCGTGCCCTTGTCCTCGGGGCTGCCCTGCACGCAGGTCAGGTGCAGGCGATAGGGCGAGGGTTCGCGCAGGCCCTGAAAGGCCGCGATCAGGCGCTCGTGCAGCGAGTTGAACTGGTCGCTGCCGCGCGGGATCGCACCGCGCGCCATCGCCTGCTCCAGCCAGTCCCACTGCACGACGCTCGATTCGAACAGGGCGGTCGGGGTATCGGCGTTGTATTCGAGCAGCTTCGCGGGCCCGCGCCCGTCATAGGCGAGGTCGAGCCGGCCATAGAGATTGCGCTCGCCGCGTTGCCAGCTACTGCGGATATAGTCCCAGTGCTCGGCTGGGATCGCGAGCTTCGTCAGGATCTCCTCATGGTCGAGCGCCTTCTCGATGAAGGCGAAGCAGAGCTGCTCGATCGCCTCGGTCGGTGCCTCGATATCGCGCTCGATCTCCTCCAGCGTGAAGGCGATCGCCGCGCTCTCGTCCCAATAGGTCTCGCCGTCGATGGTGTGGAAGGCGAAGCCGAGGCGCTCGACCTGCTCGACCCAGTCCGGGCGTGGCGGCAGCGTGACGCGACGCATCTCAGGACGAGGAATGCGAGGAGAAGGAGCGCGCGATCGAGCCGAAGCCGCCGCGCGAGGCCGTGCTGGTCGCAGCCGTGCTGCCGCCGCGGGCGCCAGGCGAGAAAGCTGCGGTGATGCTGCGGCCGGACGTCGTCGAATAGGCGCGCGAGCGGCTGCTACTACTGCCGCCATAGTAGCCGCCCGACGAGCTGGACGAGGACGAGCGCGCCTGCTGGCATTCGGGCTGGGTCGAGCCCGGCGGGCATGTGGCGGCGGTCGGCGGCATCAGGGGCTGCGCCTGCCCGCCTGAGAGGCCGCGCGCCAGCATGAAGCCCGCGAGCGCCGGGATGAAGTATTGCGCACCGCCGATCGTCGCGGAGCTGCAGCCATTGGCGCCGTATTGCGCCTCGCAGGCGGTCTGGCTCTGGAATTTCGGTGCGTCCTTGAGCCGTGCGGCGGTCGCTTCCGAAAAGGCCGTCTCGCATTGCTGGGCAGTCAGCTGCCCGGCCGCCCGGCAATCGCTCAGGCTGTTATAGACGAGGTTCTCCTGCGGGTCCTCTGATGTCATCGACCAGACGGTGGCGACGAGGAGGACGCCGGCGGCCGCGAGCCCAATCTGGGAGGAGCGCTTCATGGCCGCCTCATTCCGTCATGCTGGCCGCGGCCAGCGTCCCGGAGACGACGGCGATCACGGCGAGCATGACGGCCGAAGGCAAGCGGTCCTCCTCGATCTTGCGCGACAGCTCCGGAATCAGCAGCCGCGCCAGGCCATAGGCCGCGAACTGGATGATCATCGCCGCAGCCGCCCAGAGCACGCAGTCGGGAATGCTGCTGGCCTGCGAGATCGCCTGTTCCAGCGGCAGCGAGAAGCCGACCGTGTTGCCGCCGAGCGCGACCGCCGCCGAGAGATTGCCGCCGCGGATCAGGGCGATCTCGTCATGGGCGGTCATCCGTAGGTAGACCGCGACGAAGGCGGCGATCAGGGCCGCGCCAACGATGAAGTACAGAAGGAACGCGGGCAGGCCCGCCATCGAGATCGTCATGCCGCTCTGCCCCCCTGCCCTGTGCCGCCGCGCCGACCACAGGTCGACGAGGCAGCCTATTCTCAGGGTAACAGGAGAACGGCACAAGCCGTCATTCAAAGAGAGGATGCGCCGGATACTTGGTCGGTGCGGCTTCGCGCCACACGATTGTCATTCCGGGGCGCGCCGCAGGCGCGAACCCGGAACCCACGACTGGGTGAGACATCATGTGTTCGGCTGCAAACGGCTCGCCCGGTCGTGGGTTCCGGGTTCTTCGCTTACGCGAAGCCCCGGAATGACAAGGGCGGCTCCGAGCGGGAAAGCGCCCGAAACTGCCAGACAACCTCTTGTGTCAGACCAGGCGGCTCTGGGCCTTCGCCGCCTCGATGAAGCTGGCGAAGAGCGGGTGCGGCTCGAAGGGGCGCGACTTCAGCTCGGGATGGTACTGCACGCCGATGAACCAGGGATGGTCGGGATATTCGACCGTCTCGGGCAGCAGGCCGTCGGGCGAGAGCCCGGCAAAGCGCAGGCCCTTGGCCTCCAGCTGCTCGCGGTAGCCCATGTTCACCTCGTAGCGGTGGCGATGGCGCTCGGAGATCTCGGTCGAGCCGTAGATCTCGGCGATCTTCGAGCCTGCCGCGAGCGTCGAGGCATAGGCGCCGAGCCGCATGGTGCCGCCGAGATTGCCGCCGGCCGCGCGCTCTTCCAGCTCGTTGCCGCGCATCCACTCGGTCATCAGGCCGACGACCGGCTCCGAGGTCGGGCCGAACTCGGTCGAGTTGGCGTTCTCGATGCCGGCGAGCGAACGCGCCGCCTCGATCACCGCCATCTGCATGCCGAAGCAGATGCCGAAATACGGCACCTTGCGGTTGCGCGCGAAGGTCGCCGCCTTGATCTTGCCCTCGGCGCCGCGATGGCCGAAGCCGCCGGGCACGAGGATGCCGTGGACATGCTCGAGGAAGGGCGCCGGGTCCTCCTTCTCGAAGACCTCCGACTCGATCCAGTCGAGATTGACCTTCACATTGTTGGCGATGCCGCCATGGGTCAGCGCCTCGATGAGGGACTTATAGGCGTCCTTCATGCCGGTATATTTGCCGACGACGGCGATGGTGACCTCGCCCTCGGGGTTCTTCACCCGGTCGGAGATGCGCTTCCAGTTGGTGACGTCGGGCTCGGGCTTGGCGTCCATGCCGAAGGCGGCGAGCACCTCGGTGTCGAGCCCCTCGGCGTGGTAGGAGAGCGGCACGTCGTAGATCGAGGCGACGTCGCGGGCCTCGATCACCGCGGTCTCGCGGACATTGCAGAACAGTGCGAGCTTGCGGCGCTCCTCGCGCGGAATCTCGCGGTCGGTGCGGCAGAGCAGGATGTCGGGCTGGATGCCGATCGAGCGCAATTCGGCGACCGAATGCTGGGTCGGCTTGGTCTTCAATTCGCCGGCGGTCGGGATATAGGGCAGCAGCGTCAGGTGCACGAAGATGCACTGGCCGCGCGGGAGCTGCTGGTTGGTCTGGCGGATAGCTTCCAGGAAGGGCAGGCTCTCGATGTCGCCGACCGTGCCGCCGATCTCGACCAGCGTGAAGTCATAGCCCTCGTTGCCGGTCAGGATGAATTCCTTGATGGCATTGGTGACATGCGGGACGACCTGGATCGTCGCGCCGAGATAGTCCCCCCGGCGCTCCTTGGTCAGGATGTCCATGTAGATGCGGCCGGTGGTGATGTTGTCGCCCTTGTTGCAGGGCCGGCCGGTGAAGCGCTCGTAATGGCCGAGGTCGAGATCGGTCTCGGCGCCGTCGTCGGTGACGAAGACCTCACCGTGCTGATACGGGCTCATCGTGCCCGGATCGACGTTCAGGTAGGGGTCGAGCTTGCGCAGGCGGACCGTATGGCCGCGCGCCTGGAGAAGGGCTGCGAGAGCCGCCGCCGCCAGGCCTTTGCCAAGCGAAGACACCACGCCGCCGGTGATGAAAACATACCGCGTCATGGGAGGTCACCTCTATCGCCACGGGTTCGATTCGCTAAGCGCGTTCTGAGCAGTCCCGCCTTGCCCTGCGCGCTTGTCCACAAAAGAGAAGGCCGGTCGCCCGGCCTCTCCCAACTCAAAAGAGAAGGGCCGGTTTCCCGGCCCGTACCCTGTCTTACTGCTGCGGCGCCGCTGGCGGCGTCGGCGGCTGTGCACCGCCCTGATTCTGGTTCTGCAACTGGCGAAGCTGGTCGAGGACACCGCCGGCATTCGGGGCGCTCGGGCCTGCCGGCGCACCAGGGACGGCCGGAGCAGAGGTCGCAGGCGCGCCGTCGATGATCGAGCGCTGCGTGCGGCCGGTATTGGCCATCACCGCGAGCACGATCGAGGTCAGGAAGAACAGGCCGGCAAGGATCGCCGTCGCCCGGGTCAGGGCATTGGCCTGGCCGCGGCCGGTCATGAAGCCCCCGACGCCGCCTCCGCCGCCCGAACCCATGCCGAGGCCGCCGCCTTCGGAGCGCTGCAACAGCACGACGCCGACGAGCGCGACGACGATGATCAGGTGGATGACGATGAGAACGTTCTGCATGGTCTCACGAAAATGGGCATGGCGCGGGCCGCCGCCAAGGGCCACCCGCTCCTCCTCGAAGATCGAGGCGAATTCGGCGCGGCACATAACATGCGTGGACCGGCAGCGCCACCCCTGCGTGCCGGCCTATTCACGCAAGGATGCTCAGCCGGCGCAGGCCCGGGCGATCGCCAGGAATTCCTCGGCCTTGAGGCTGGCGCCGCCGACGAGCGCGCCGTCGACATGGGCGACATTCATCAGTTCGGCGGCGTTCGAGGGCTTGACCGAGCCGCCATAGAGCAGGCGGACGCCGGAAGCGGCCTGCTTGCCGAGGAGACGGCCGAGTTCGGCGCGGATCGCCTCATGCATCTCGGCGACATCGGCGGCGGTCGGCGTCAGGCCCGTGCCGATCGCCCAGACCGGCTCATAGGCGACGACGAGCGTCGCAGCCGTCGCGCCGTCCGGCACCGAGCCGCGGAGCTGCTTCTTGACGACGGCGAGCGCCTTGCCAGCCTCGCGCTCGTCCCTGGTCTCGCCGACGCAGACGATCGGCACCAGCAGCGCCTTCTGCGCGGCCTCGGCCTTGGCCTTCACCGTGGCGTTGGTCTCGCCATGGAGCGTGCGGCGCTCGGAATGGCCGACGATGCAGAAGTTCGCGCCAGCATCGGCCAGCATCGCGGCGGAGACCTCGCCGGTGAAGGCGCCGGAGGCTTGCGTGCTGCAATCCTGCCCGCCGGTCGCGATGCGCGAGCCGATCAGCGCAGCGGTGGCAGCGAAGAGCAGGCTGGAAGGCGGGCAGATCGCGAGATCGACAGCCGGCTTCAGCGCGGCGTCATAGCCCTTGGCGACCTCGGCCGCGATGGCGAGGTCGGCCTTGAGGCCGTTCATCTTCCAGTTGCCCGCCACCAGCGGCTTGATGCTGCGCGTCACGTCGATCCTCCTGAAATCCTTTCCCCGGCTCTAGCAATGCCGGGCCGGCGCCGCAATCGCGTGCGAAGCCGCATCGGAATTGCGACGGCGATTGCGGCTTTCGCCGCCGGTTCCTATAAGCAGCGCCGGCAAATACGCGCGCGGACCCGTTTCCGCGCCACGGACAGGTTCAGGGAAAGACAGCTTCGATGATGATGCAGGGCATCCGCAAGGCGGGTCAGGGTCTCCTCGGGAAGATCGTGATCGCCATCATGTTCGGCTTCCTCATCATTTCCTTCGCCATCTGGGGCGTCGGCGACATCTTCCGCGGCTATGGCCGAAACGAGGTGGCCAAGGTCGGCAAGACCGAGATCGGCCTCGAGCAGATGCGCACCGCCTATCAGAACGAGATCCAGAACCTGATCCGCCAGCAGCGCCGGCAGATCTCGCCCGAGATGGCGCGCGCGCTCGGCCTCGACCGGCAGGTGCTGTCGCGCCTGCTCACCGAGGCGACGCTCGATCAGACGGCGCAGGGCATGCGCCTTGCGGTCTCCGACGAGACCATCCGCAACCTGATCTTCGACGACCAGGTCTTCCGTGACGCCTCCGGCCAGTTCTCCTCGGCCCGCTTCAACGAGTTGCTGCGCTCGAACGGCTATACCGAGCAGAGCTATGTCGCGCTCCAGCGCTCGACGATCCTGCGCCAGCAGCTTTCGGAGATGGTCGTCGGCGGCCTCGCCGCCCCGCTCGCCCTGCAGGAGATCGGTAACCGCCTGCGCAACGAGAAGCGCTCGATCACCTTCGCTCGCATGCCGGCGAGCGCGGCCGGCGAGATCGCCGCCCCGAGCGAGGACCAGCTCAAGAGCTTCTTCAACGACCGCAAGATCGCGTTCCGCGCGCCGGAATTCCGCACGGCCGCCATTCTCTCGATCACGGCCGAGACACTCGCCGATCCCGCCAAGGTCACCGACGAGGAGGCCAAGGCGCGCTACGAAGCGACCAAGGCCCAGCGCTTCACCGCAGCCGAGCTGCGCACCGTGCAGCAGATTCCGTTCCCGAACGCCGAGGAGGCGCAAGCCGCCAAGGCCAAGATCGACGGCGGCGAGACCTTCGACGAGATCGCGACCGAACGGAACGTCGCCTTCAACGACCTGACGCTGGGCACGTTCAGCCGCGAGCAGATGATCGACCCTGCCGTGCGCGATGCCTCTTTCGCGCTGGAGGAAGGCGCCGTCAGCGCCCCGGTCACGGGCGCCTTCGGCACGGTGCTGCTGCGCGTGACCAAGGTCGACAGCGCGCATGTTCGCCCGTTCGAGGAGGTCGCGGCCGAGGTGAAGCAGGAGTTGGCGACGAGCCGCGCCGCCGCCCAGGTCACCGAGCTGCACGACAAGATCGAGGATCAGCGCGCCGCGGCCAGGCCGCTTGCCGAGATCGCCAAGGAGCTCAGCCTCACGCTGCGCACGGCCGGCCCGATGAATGCCGGCCTCGGCAAGCCCGACGGCTCGCGCGAGGAGGCTCTGCCGGGCGGCGATTCGACGCTGCAGGCGATCTTCCGCTCCGATATCGGCGTCGACAACGAGGCGATCCGCCTGCCTCGCAATTCCGGCTATGTCTGGTTCGACGTCACCAAGATCGATCCGGCGCGCGAGCGCGGCTTCGACGAGGTCAAGGCCGAGGTCGAGAAGCAGTGGCGCGCCGACGAGACCGCGACGAAGCTCTCGGCCAAGGCGCGCGAGCTCATCGAGCGCCTCGACAAGGGCGAGAACTTCGACGCGGTCGCGGCCTCGGCCGGGCTGACCATCGAGACCGCCGCGGATCTCGGCCGGCAGGACCAGCGTCCGGAGCTGCCGGGCACGGTCGTCGCTCAGGTCTTCGGCACCGCCGCGGGCAAGAGCAACTCGGCCGCCGGCACCGATGGCGGGCGCATCCTGTTCAAGGTCGATTCCGCGACCGTCGCGCCTTACGTCCGCACGACGCAGGAGGCCGGCAATTTCGAGCGTCTGCTCTCGCAGAACGTCAGCGAGGACATCCTGCTGCAATATGTCGCCAAGCGGCAGGCCGAGCTCGGCGTCAGCATCAACGAGGCCGCCTTCCGCAACGCGACCGGCGGGGCACAGAACTGACGATGCAGCCGCTCCAGGAGTTCGAGCACTTCGCGCAGGCCTACGAGACCGGCGCCCCGCAATTGCTGCGGCAGGTGCTGGTCGGCGATTGCGAGACGCCGGTCGCCGCCTTCCTGAAGCTGCGCCATGCCACGACCGGCCCGGCCTTCCTGCTCGAATCGGTCGAGGGCGGCGCCGTGCGCGGCCGCTATTCGATGATCGGGCTGGAGCCGGACCTGATCTGGCGCTGCCATCACGGCCAGGCCTCGCTCTGCCGCACGGCTCTGGGCGAGAGCTTCCTCGACGATCCGCGCCCGGCTTTCGAGAGCCTGCGCGCGCTTCTGGAAGAGAGCGCCATTCCGGAGGCCGAGGGCCTGCCGCCGATGGCGTCCGGCGTGTTCGGCTATCTCGGCTACGACATGGTGCGCCTGATGGAGCGTCTGCCCGAGCCGAAGGAGACCGGCACCGGCGTGCCCGACGCGATCCTGACGCGGCCGACGCTGATGGTGGTGTTCGACGCCGTGCGCGACGAGATCCATGTCGTCACGCCGGTCCGGCACATGCCCGGCGTCGGCGCGCGCCATGCCTATGAGCGAGCGCAGGAGCGGCTGGAGGCCGTGGTGCGGGCGTTGGAAGGCGCCCTCCCCGCCGAGGCCGAGATCGACATCGCCAACCTGCCGGTCCCGGCGACCACCTCGAACACGAGCGAGGCCGAGTATCTGGAGATGGTCGACAAGGCGAAGGAGTACATCCGCGCCGGCGACATCTTCCAGGTCGTGCTGTCGCAGCGCTTCGAGGCGCCTTTCGCGCTGCCGCCTTTCGCGCTTTACCGGGCGCTGCGGCGGGTCAATCCGGCGCCGTTCCTGTGCTATCTCGATTTCGGCGACTTCCAGATCGTCTGCTCGAGCCCCGAAATCCTGGTGCGCCTGCGCGACGACACCGTCACGATCCGGCCGATCGCCGGCACGCGGCGGCGCGGCGCGACCGAAGCCGAGGACAATGCTCTCGCCGAAGAGCTGCTGGCAGACCCGAAGGAGCGCGCCGAGCACCTGATGCTGCTCGATCTCGGGCGCAACGATGTCGGCCGTGTCGCCGAGATCGGCACGGTCAAGGTCACCGATTCGTTCTTCATCGAGCGCTACAGCCAGGTCATGCACATCGTCTCGAATGTCGAAGGCAAGATCGACCCGAAGCACGATTCGCTCGGTGCCTTGATCGCAGGCTTCCCGGCCGGAACGGTCTCGGGCGCGCCAAAAGTCCGAGCGATGGAGATCATCGACGAGCTGGAGCGCGATGCGCGCGGCGCCTATGCCGGCTGCATCGGCTATTTCGGCGCCAATGGTGAGATGGATACCTGCATCGTTCTGCGCACGGCCGTGGTCAAGGACGGGCGCATGCATGTCCAGGCCGGCGCCGGCATCGTCTACGATTCGAACCCGGCCTCCGAGCAGGAGGAGTGCATCAACAAGGCCAAGGCCCTGTTCCGCGCCGCCGAGGAGGCGATCCGTTTCGCCGCTCGCAGCGGGCGCGGCCAGTAAGCCGCACAGAGACCCCGCCTAAAATGCAAAACGCCCCGCCGGATCGGCGGGGCGTTTCTGTTTCGGCGTCCGGGTCAGTGCGCCTTGCCGGGGGCCGCCGTCATCTTGTCGACCCAGGCGATGCCAATGGCCGAGAGGATGAAGACGACATGGATCAGCGTCTGCAGCAGCACGCCGGCTTCGGTGTAGCTCGCGGTCTTGCCGGCGATGCCGATATTGCCGGCCTCGATGAAGGTCCTGAGCAGGTGGATCGACGAGATGCCGATGATCGCCATGGCGAGCTTGATCTTGAGCACGCTGGCATTGACGTGGCTCAGCCATTCCGGCTGGTCGGGATGGCCCTGGAGCCGCAGGCGCGAGACGAAGGTCTCGTAGCCGCCGACGATCACCATGATCAGCAGGTTCGAGATCATCACCACGTCGATCAGCCCCAGCACGACCAGCATGATCTGCTGCTCGCTGAAGTCAAAGGCATGGGTGACGAGGTGCCAGAGCTCCTTGAGGAACAGGAAGACATAGACGCACTGCGCCACGATGAGGCCGATATAGAGCGGCAGCTGCAGCCAGCGCGAGCTGAAGATGATGGCCGGCAGCGGCTTCATCGGGCCAAGCGCGGCGGGTTGGGCGGACGGGTCGCGCGGTTGCGCCATGGTCGGTTTCCGATCCTTCGAATAAATTGTCGCTATGCGCTCGCAGCGCTAGATGGCGAGGAAATTCAGTCTGCGCAAGCGCTTCGGCGTTGCTTTCGAGCGTAAAAGCGACGGGAGCGTGACGGCCCATTTATGCCCGGATTGACTGCTAACTTCCCCTGAGGTCAGTGGGCCGCTACATTCGAATCCAAACGGGGGAACATGCGGAGTTCCGCTCGCCAGGAATCGCAGAGGAGTTTCGTCGTGATCAGGACGCTCGCCGTCGCCGCCGCCCTTGTCGGTGGCACCCTACTCGCCCTGCCGGCCGTGGCCGCCCCGCTGGCTCCTGCAACTGCCGCCGTAGCGACGGCGCAGCCCGGCAGCGATCTCGTCCAGACCGTGCAGTACTATGGCCGCTACGGCTATGGCCCGCGCTATTACGGCTACCGCCGTGGCCCGGCGATCGGCGCCGGCATTGCGGCTGGCGTCATCGGCGGAGCGCTCGCTGCCGGCGCCTTGGCCGCCCCGCCTCCGCCGCCTGTCTACTATTATCCCCCGCCGGCCCCGGTCTATGTCGAGCCGCCGGTGGTCTATGCCCCGGCCGTGCCCCGCGCCTATGGCTACAGCGTCGAGGACACCGACGCGGTCGCCTACTGCTCGCGCCGCTACAAGAGCTACAACCCGGAGACCGGGACCTATATCGCCGCGCGCGGCGTCGTCCGCGCCTGCCCCTGACACGAGGCGACAGCACCATCGCAGACAAGGACTCCCCGCAGCGATGCGGGGAGTTTTTCGTTTGCGGTCGAAACCGGCTTGCCTTGGCGGCGGCCGTGCCGCTTATCCTGCGGCTCGTCTGAATCGGAGCGTCTCGTGCGGATCGCCACCTGGAACGTCAATTCGGTCAGGCAGCGCCTTGGCCATCTCCTCGACTTCCTCGGGGAGGCCGAGCCCGACGCGCTCTGCCTGCAGGAGATCAAGTGCGTGGACGCCGATTTCCCGCGCGCCGAGATCGAGGCCGCCGGCTGGCAGGTCGAGACCCACGGGCAGAAGACCTTCAACGGGGTCGCGATCATCAGCCGCACGCGGCTGGAGGATGTCCGGCGCGGCCTGCCGGGCGATGATGGCGACGAGCAGGCGCGCTATCTCGAAGGCGTGCTGCCGCTCGGCGACGGTGTGGTGCGCGTCGCCTCGATCTACCTGCCGAACGGCAACCCACCCAATACCGAGAAATACCCCTACAAGCTCGGCTGGATGCAGCGGCTCACAGCCCATGCGCGGATGTTGCTGGAGCATGAGGAGCCGCTGGTGCTGGCCGGCGACTACAACGTCATTCCCGAGCCGCGCGACGCCCGCGATCCGGCCGCCTGGGTCAGCGATGCGCTATTCCTGCCGCAGACGCGCGCCGCCTTCCGGGGCCTGACGAATCTCGGCCTGACCGAGGCCCTGCGCAGCACGACCGATGCGCCGGGGCTCTACACCTTCTGGGACTATCAGGCCGGCGCCTGGCAGCGGAACAACGGCATCCGCATCGACCATCTGCTGCTGTCGCCGCAGGCGGCGGACCGGCTATCGGGCGTCAAGATCGCCAAGCATGTCCGTGGCTGGGACAAGCCCTCGGACCATGTCCCGGTGATGATCGACTTGCACTGAGGACGAACGCGAAGTTCGGCAGCATCGTTTGCTGCCGTCGTTCCGGACAAGCCGCGTCAGCGGCGCCGATCCGGAATCCATCGAAGGGTGTTGCGTTCTATGATGGATTCCGGGTCAAGCTCGGAATGACGTAGCCGGTCCGTTGAAAGCCAAAGCTCAGTTCTGCGGGGCGACGACGCTGCGCGAGCTCGCCGGATGATGACGCTCGACCAAGGCCAGCGCCGCCGAACGATCGCCCGCCGAGGCGGATGCGAAAGCCACGTCGTGCCGCTCGATGATCCAGGCCTCACGGGTCGGATCGGCGCCCTCGCGCGCCATGGCTAGCCACATCAGGCCGAGAACCGGCTGGCGGGGCACGCCCTCGCCGCCGCGCAGCAGCATCTCGCCGAAGGCGGCACGCGCGGGCGCATGGCCTTTCTCGGCCGCCAGCTTCATCCAGCGCGCCGCCTGGCGCCGGTCGCGATTGGCACCCTGCCCGGTCATGTAGAGGCGGGCGAGGTTGTACTGGCCGTCCGGGTCGCCGAAATAGGAGGCGGCGTAGTGGAACATGTCGAAGGCGCGGTCCGGGTTGGGCTTCACATAGCTGCCCTTGATCCCGTCCGAGAAATAGTTGCCGAGCGCCACGAAGGCGCTGCCGACAAGGCGCCCGTCGGCGGTGCCGGGCATCGCGTCGGCGTTCTCGTCGGCGATCTTCGAAAAATACTCGAAAGCCTTGAGATCATTGGTCGGGACGCCCTCGCCACCGGCATACATCCGGCCGAGCTTGTACTGCGCCGTGAGATGGCCTTGCGAAGCCGCGTACTCGAGCGCGCGGACGGCGCCGACCTTATTGCCGGCGGTGGAATCGCGCATCCAGGCCTTGAGCGCGTCGCGCGCGCTGGTGAAGGGCACGAGCGGCAGCGCGGCATGGGCCGTGGGCGTGTCAGGGCCGGGAGCGACGGCTGCCGCGTCCGGGCCAAGCACGGAATCGTCCGGCTCCGGCAGCGCCGCGCTGGGGATGGCGCGCGGCGGCAGCGGCTTGGTGCCTGAAAAGTCCTGCGCCAGGACGGCCTGATGTCCGCCCAGCAACAGGAACAGGCATGCTATGGTTGGGCTAGATATCCGCATAGCAATGGGTCTCGGCCGCCCCTCCTGGGTGGGTGACGGCACCGCCTTTGGCGGAGCCGACCGTCTGCGCGTATTTCCACAGCGCGCCGGAATTGTAGTCGGTCTTGCGTGGTTTCCAGTCCTTACGACGCGCTTCAAGTTCGGCATCAGAAAGGCGGACTGCGAGCTTTCCTGTGATAGCGTCGAGTTCGATGATGTCGCCGTCGCGGATCAGGCCGATCGGGCCGCCGACAGCGGCTTCAGGCCCGACATGGCCGACGCAGAAACCACGGGTCGCACCCGAGAATCGGCCGTCGGTGATGAGCGCGACCTTGTCGCCCATGCCCTGGCCGTAGAGCGCGGCGGTGGTCGACAGCATCTCGCGCATGCCGGGGCCGCCCTTGGGGCCCTCGTAGCGGATGACCAGCACGTCGCCTTCTTTGTAGGTCCGGTTCCGGACGGCCTCGAAGGCGTCCTCCTCGCGGTCGAAGCAGCGCGCCGGACCGGTGAAGACGAGCTGGTCCTCGGGCATGCCGGCGATCTTCACGATCGCGCCTTCCGGCGCCAGATTGCCCTGCAGCCCGACGACGCCGCCGGTGACCGTGATCGGCTTGTCGGCGCGGTAGACCACGTCCTGCTGGTCGTTCCACTTCACCGAGGCCATGTTCTCGGCGATGGTGCGGCCGGTGACGGTCATGCAGTCGCCGTGGAGATAGCCGGCATCGAGCAGGCTCTTCATCACGAGCGGGATGCCGCCGACCTCGAACATATCCTTGGCGACATATTTTCCGCCCGGCTTCAGATCGGCGATATAGGGCGTCTTCTTGAAGATCTCGGCGACCTCGAACAGATCGAAATCGATGCCGCATTCATGCGCGATCGCCGGCAGGTGCAGCGCGCCATTGGTCGAGCCGCCGGTCGCGGCGACGACCATCGCGGCATTCTCCAGCGCCTTGCGGGTGACGATGTCGCGCGGGCGGATGTTCCGGGCGATCAGCTCCATCACCATCTCGCCGGCGGTGTAGCAGAAGGTGTCGCGGACATCGTAGGGGGCCGGCGCGCCGCAGCTATAGGGCAGCGCCAGACCGATCGCCTCGGCGACAGTCGCCATGGTGTTGGCGGTGAACTGGGCGCCGCAGGAACCCGCGGACGGGCACGCAGCCTCCTCCAGCTCCTTCAGGTCCTCGTCGGACATGGCGCCGACCGAATGCTTGCCGACGGCCTCGAACACGTCCTGCACGGTCACGGGGCGGCCCTTGAAGGTGCCGGGCAGGATCGAGCCGCCATAGATGAAGATCGAGGGCACGTTGAGGCGCACCATCGCCATCATCATGCCGGGCAGCGACTTGTCGCAGCCGGCGAGGCCGACCAGCGCATCGTAGCAATGGCCGCGCATGGTGAGCTCGACCGAGTCGGCGATGACCTCGCGCGAGGCGAGCGACGACTTCATGCCCTGGTGGCCCATGGCGATGCCGTCGGTCACGGTGATGGTGCAGAACTCGCGCGGCGTGCCGCTGGCGGAGGCGACGCCCTTCTTCACGGCCTGGGCCTGGCGCATCAGCGAGATGTTGCAGGGGGCGGCCTCATTCCAGCAGGAGGCGACGCCGACGAAGGGCTGCGCGATCTGCTTCGCGGTCATGCCCATCGCGTAATAATAGGAACGGTGCGGGGCCTTGGCCGGGCCGACGCTCACATGGCGGCTCGGCAGCCTCGACTTGTCGTACACACGCCCGTCCATCGCCACTCGTCCTGTCCCCCGATCAGCACGGCGCGAAGATGTGCCACGCCAAGCCTGCCGGGGGCAATCGCGCCCCTGAAAACCTGAAATAAGTCCGGAACCCCTGCGGGTTCCGCGCGTTACCCCCGATTTCGATAGATCTCAGGCACTTAACGCAGCGTTTTGCTGGGCTTCGTTTGTGGCGGCTTCTTGGCGATTGGGGGAGCTGGGGCGGTACCGGACACCGTTCCCGCCGGAGTGTTGCGCCGATGTCACAAAGTTTCCGGCGAGAAGCTGACGCTGCGGCAGATCACAGAACCAGCGGCAGCACGAAGAAGCCGCCGACGATGACCACGACGAGGGCCAGCGCCGTCATCGGCAGGTGCTTCTCGATGAAGATGCGGATGTCGTCGCCATAGTAGCGCAGCGCCACCGCGATCATCAGGAAGAAGGTCGCACGCGAGACGACCATGCCGATGGTGAACTTCCACAGGTCGAAATGCAGGAAGCCGGACATGATCGTGACGATCTTGAACGGGATCGGCGTCAGGCCCTTGGTGACGAGCACCCAGAACCAGTAGTCCTGCGAGGTCGCGATCAGGCTGGCCGCCTTGTCCTGCAGGCCATAGATGCCGATCAGCCAGGCGCCGACCGATTCATAGAGCAGCGCGCCGATGGCATAGCCGAGATAGCCGCCGAGCACGGCGCCCAGCGAGCAGATGCCGGCATAGAACCAGGCCCGGTCCGGCCGGGCGATGCACATCGGAATCAGCAGCGGAATCGGCGGCAGCGGGCTGAACGAGCTTTCGATGAAGGTGATGCCGAAGAGCAGCCACGGGGCGGCAGGATGGGAGGCGTATGAAACGCACCAGTCATAGGCTCGCTTGAGCATGGGTTCTGAACAGCCGGTCCTTGTGCCGCCACGCGTTCTGCATGGCGGGTTTGCGTCGGGCGCATCTAAGCGGGGTCCGCGAGAGAATGCCAGTCCTCTCTTGGATCAACGTCAATTTGACGACAGAGGCGTGACCGGAATGCGTCGTCACCAGCGGGAATCCGACCACACCCTGTCATGGTCGGGCTTGTCCCGACCATCCACGTCTTCGTCGATCGCAAGCCGTGTTCAAGACGTGGATGCTCGCCACAAGGGCGAGCATGACGGGACGGATCACGCGCCGAGCCGGCAGCGCTACGTCAGGCCAGCCGCGCCAAAGCTTCGGCGACCTTGAGCTTGCGGGCCTCGGCCGCCGCCTTGCGATCGCGGTTCTCCTCGACGATCTCCTCCGGCGCGCGGGCCATGAAATCGGGGTTGCCGAGCTTCTTCTCGACGACCGCGATATCCTGATCGAGCTTGGCCAGTTCCTTGGTCAGGCGCGAGCGCTCGGCGTCGAGATCGATCAGCCCGGCGAGCGGCAGGGCCGCGACCTCGCCGCGCACGATGATCTGGGCCGACTGGGCCGGCGCCGCCGTCTCGAAACCGATGTCGGAGACGCGGGCCAGCCGCTCGATCATCGGCCGCCAGCTCTCGATCGTCGCCCGCGTCGCATCGGACGCGTTGACGAGGACGAGCGGGGCTTGCGTGCCGGCGGGCACGTTGACCTCCGAGCGGACCGAGCGGATATCCGAGATCAGGTCGACGACGAAGCCGATCTCGGCCTCCGCCGCCGCATCCTTGAGCGCCGAGAGATCAGGCCAGCGGGTCAGGCAGACCAGCGAGGCATCGCCGGCCGCGAGCTTGCGCGGCGCGCCGGCCTCGGCCTTCTGCGCCCAGAGCTCCTCGGTGAGGAACGGCATGAACGGATGCAGGAGCTGGCAGATCAGGTCAATGACGTAGGCGACCGTCGCCTGCGTCTCGGCGCGGGCTGCGGCATCGACGCCCTCGCCCTGCAGCACGGGCTTGGCGAGTTCGAGATACCAGTCGCAGAACTGATTCCAGACGAAGCGATAGGCCGCGCCGGCCGCCTCGTTGAACCTGAAGCTCGGAATGCCGGCCGCGATCTCCTCGGCCGCCTGAGCCGCCTCGCTGAGGATCCAGCGGTTGAGCGGCTGCTTGACGGATGCCGGATCGAAACCTTCGGCACGGGCGCAGCCGTTCAGCTCGGCGAAACGCGCGGCGTTCCAGATCTTGGTCGCGAAGTTGCGGTAGCCCTCGACGCGCTGCGTGCTGAGCTTGATGTCGCGGCCCTGTGCCGCCATGGCCGACAGCGTGAAGCGCAGGGCATCGGCGCCGTACTTGTCGACGAGCGTCAGCGGATCGATGACGTTGCCCTTCGACTTCGACATCTTCGCGCCCTTCTCGTCGCGAACGATGGCGTGGATGTAGACGTCCTTGAACGGCACCTCGTCCATGAAGTTGAGGCCCATCATCATCATCCGGGCGACCCAGAAGAAGATGATGTCGAAGGCGGTGACCAGCGTCGCCGTCGGGTAATAATGCTTCAGCTCGGTCGTCTGTTCGGGCCAGCCCAGGGTCGAGAACGGCCAGAGCGCCGAGGAGAACCAGGTGTCGAGCACGTCCTCGTCGCGCGTCAGCGCGACGGTGTCGCCGTAATGCGCCATCGCCAGCGTCTGCGCCTCGGCTTCCGACTCGGCGACGAAGACCTCGCCATCCGGCCCGTACCAGGCCGGGATCTGGTGGCCCCACCAGAGCTGGCGCGAGACGCACCAGGGCTCGATATTCTCCAGCCAGTCGTAATAGACCTTGGTCCAGTTCTCGGGCGTGAACTTGGTGCGCCCGTCCTGCACCGCCTTGATCGAGCGCTGCGCCAGCGGCTTGACGTCGACATACCACTGGTCGGTCAGCCAGGGCTCGATCACGACATCCGAGCGGTCGCCATGGGGCACGGTATGGGTGTTCGGCTCGACCTTCACCAGCAGGCCACGCGCAGCCATCATCTCGACGACGCGGCGGCGCGCGACGAAGCGGTCGGCGCCGTCGAGCGCGAGCGTCTCGGCCTCCGGCTTGGCACCGGCCAGGAAATCCTCGTTGCCGGCGAGCAGGATGCGCGCCTCGCCGTCGAGGATATTGACGACGTCGAGCTGGTGGCGCTTGCCGACCTCGAAATCGTTGAAGTCATGGGCCGGCGTGATCTTGACTGCGCCCGTGCCCTTCTCGGGATCGGCATAGTCGTCGCCGAAGATCGGGATGATGCGGCCGACCAGCGGCAACACCGCCTTGCGGCCGATCAGATGGCCGATCGTCTCGTTGTCGGGGTGAACCGCGACGCCGGTATCGCCCAGCATCGTCTCGGGCCGAGTGGTCGCGACGGTGATGAAGGTCGAGGCGTCGTCGGCGTCATAGGTCGCGCCTTCGAGCGGATAGTTGAAATAGTAGAGATGGCCATTCGGATCGCGGCTCAAGGCCTTGTCGAGCTTGGCCGCGTTGAATTCGTCCTCGCCGCCGCGTTGCCATTTGAACGTGCCGGTCTTCTCGACTTGCAGAACCTCGAGATCCGAGATCGCGGTCTGGAATTTCGGGTCCCAATTCACCAGCCGCTTGGCGCGGTAGACCAGGCCCTGCTTGTGCAGCCCGACGAAGACCTTGAGGACGGCGGCAGACAGCCCCTCATCCATGGTGAAGCGCTCGCGCGACCAGTCGCAGGAGGCGCCGAGCCGGCGGAGCTGGTTGACGATCGTGCCGCCGGACTCCTCCTTCCACTTCCAGACCTCGGCGAGGAAGGCCTCGCGGCCCATGCTGCGGCGGTCAGTACGGTTCTCGGCGGCAAGCTTGCGCTCGACGACCATCTGCGTCGCGATGCCGGCATGGTCGGTGCCGGGCTGCCAGAGCACGTCCTTGCCGCGCAGGCGCTCGAAGCGGCAGAGCACGTCCTGGAGCGTGTTGTTGAGCGCGTGGCCCATATGCAGCGAGCCGGTGACGTTCGGCGGCGGAATCACGATGCAATAGGGCTCGGCGCCGGGGGCCGCACCCCTGCCCGCCTTGAAGGCCTGCGCCTCGTCCCAGGCCTTGCTGATCCGGGCCTCGACGGAGGCCGGTTCGAAAGTCTTGTCCATCATCGCATCGCTCGAACGCAGAAAGGCCGGGGAACCTGCCCCGGCCGGAAAAATCACGGGCCAAAAAGGTCTCGGCCCTTAAGAGCCCATGCGCAGGCCGCACGTCAACGTTTTCGATGATACGCGACCGCCGGCCAGCTCTGCATTGGCCTCAGGCGAGGTTCGACCACGGGAACCAGGGCAGCTTCACCCCGTTATGGGAGAGCCGACGAATTGCGGGCGTCGCCCCGGCGTTGTTCGAGGCCCTGAAACGACGAGCAGGAAGTGATGATGAAGCTCTTGGTCCACGCCCTCGGGGCCTGGTTCGTAGTCGAGGCGGCTTCGGGCCGTTATCCCCGCCCGGTCGCCGTCGGGTTGACGATGCTGGTCTCGCGGTTGGGCGCCCCGGCGACGGCCCTCGCCATGGCAGGCTACGGCTTGATGCGCCTCAAGGAGGCCGGCGCATTCGAGCGCGTCCAGCCTCAAACGCGGCGCCGTCGAACCAGCGGCAACGCCAGATAGCACCATGAATACGCTATAGGGACGCCGGGCGGCCGCCTCAGCTGCGGCCACCGCGCGCGACGCGCTCGATCTCGGTGCGGACCAGCCGCTCGACCATGGTCGGCAGGTTGTCGTCGAGCCAGGTCTTGAGCATCGGCTTCAGCATGTCCTTGACCAGATCCTCCAGCGTCCGCGCGTTGTTGCTGAGCACGGTCGAGGCGAGTTGGCCGAAGGCGTTGGTCACCACCGAACTGGCCTGATCCGACAACAGGCTCGCCATGTCGGGGACAGTCGCGAAAGCAGGCTGCGATTGAGGCTGTGGCGGCTCAAATCGGACCGGGGTCGGCTGCGGCTCGGCTGCAGGGGCCGGCGGCTCCGGAGGCAGAGCCGCGACGGGCTCCTCATCGACGAAGGCGACATCGGATTCGTCCGGGGCAGCGGCCGGCGGAACGGGCGCGGGCTCCGGCATGGGCGCGGCGACCAGAGCGGCCTCCGCCCCCAGGTCCAGCACGTCGTCGTCGATGGCGGCGACCGGCGCAGGTTCCGGCTCGACTGGCGGCGCGGCGGCCTCCTCGGCCGGCTTCGTCTCGTCATCCGAGATGATCCGGCGGATGGAGGCGAGGATCTCCTCCATCGACGGTTCGCTGGGCTTGGCTTGCGCGCTCATGAGTCAGACCGTTGGACACCGGGCGCGCCGACGGAATCAACGCCGCTCCAAGAGCGCAGTATTCCACGGCAGCGATGTCAGACAAGGCACCAACGGGCTCTCCCACAGGAGAAATCCGCTCTGTTGCCGGAATGTGCCGCGGCGCGGAGCCGACAGCCGCCCTTCAGCGGCCGTCGGGGGTCTGGGTGCCCCAGAGCTTGCCCTGCACCTGCTCGTAATGCTGGCGAGCGTCGTAGATCTCGGCCTTGAGCTTGAGCGACTGGGCGGAGAGCTTGCCGATCGCGGACAGCACCGCATAGGAGGCGACGACCCGGTCACGCTGCGCGACCACGAGGCTCGAGCGGGCGCTCACCAGCTCCTGCTGGGCGTTGAGGACGTCGAGCGTCGTGCGCTGGCCGACCTTCGCCTCCTCGCGGACGCCGGACAGAGCCGTGGACGCGGCTTCGACCTGCGCCTGGGCCGCGGTGATCTGAGCCTTGGCGGCTTCGTGCCCGCCCCAGGCGGAGACGACGGCGGCGCGCACGGTGTCGCGCTGGGTGTCGACCTCGATCCGGCGCTGGCCGGCCGTTTCCTTGGCCTGGCGGGTGCGGGCATAGATCTGGCCGCCCTCGTAGATCGGAATAGTCAGCGTGCCGACGAGGCTGGCCGAGAAGCGGTTGTCGCCGGAGAACTGGCTGTCATAGCGCTGCTGGACCACGCCGCGGACGCCGACGACGGGATAGAGGTCGGCCTCGGTGACCTTGACCTGGAGTTCCGCGGCGTCGACGCCGTGCAGCGAGGCGATGATCGCCGGGTGGTTCGAGAGAGCCTGGGTCAGCGCGGTCGGCAGCGACTTCGGCAGCAGCCCCTCGACCGGCCGGGCCGGCGCGAGCGAGCGCGGCTCGGTGCCCACATTCTGGCGGAAGCGCGCCACGGAGGTCTTCAGGTTCGATTCGGCCAGAATCGCCTGCGAGCGGGCCGATGACAGGCGGGCTTCCGCCTGCGCAACGTCGGTGCGCGTCACTTCGCCGACCTGAAACCGGTCGCGCGTCTGGCGCAGCTGCTCCTCAAGCACCTCGACGTTGTTGCGGTTGAGGTTGAGGATCGCCGTGTCGCGCAGCACGTTCATGTAGGAGGTCGCGGCATCGAGCAGCACGTTCTGCTCGGTGTTGCGCAGCGTGGCGCGGGCGCCGAGCACCTGCGATTCGGACTGGCCGACGGCGCTGCGGGTCTTGCCGGAATCGAAGATGTTCTGGTCGACCTGCACGCCGACGCCGCGCGGACCAAGCCGGGACACGTTGGTGTTGTGGACCGACGAATTGCTGGCGAAGGCCGGAATGCCCGATTCGGTGATGCTGGCGCCGATATCGGCCGAGGCCGTGATGCGCGGCCGGTAACCCGCCTTCGCCTGCGGCACGTTCTCGTCGGTCGCACGGACCGAGGCGCGCTGCGCATTGAGGGTCGGATTGGCGGAATAGGCTCGCGCGAGCGCGGCGTCCATGGTTTGGGCCGAAACCGGCCCCGCCCAACCTCCGGCCAACGCCAGGGCGAAGGCGGCGGAGAGAGCAAGGCCGGAAATCTTGTCGTAGCGTTTATGCACTGGACGCCTCATGTGCGCACTGAAAGTCGCGCCCAGGCATCGCCCCAGCCTCGGCAGAGTTGCAATTTATACTCGTTCCGGCACCTCTCGCCAACGCATGGGGCGGTGCCGGAATGGTTTCGTTCGAACAGTGCCGTAAAAATGCGACACTTGTCGTCATCAGAAAACGAAGGCCGCGGGACGGCGGAACTCCGAGATAACAGGCGCAGCGGCGTCGAAAACGGGTCTTCCGGAGACGATTTCGCTGGATTTCAGATAGAGCATCACCCGTGCCGCCCGGCCCAGCCCCTCGACCACGATGAGCCGGCCTTCCGGCCGCAGCAGCGGGAAAAGCGTTTCGGGCACGATCTCGCAGGCCCCGCTGACGAGAATCGCGTCGAAGCTGGCAGCCGCCGGTTGCGCCGCCGTGATCGTCACATTGCCGGCTCCGGCGCGGCTCAGCGCCGATTCGGCCAGAGCGCGCGCCGCATTGTCAGGCTCCCAGAGCGTGGCCTTTGCGCCCATGTTTGCCATCAGCGCGGCGCCATAGCCGGAACCGCCGGCATATTCGAGCGCGGCCTCGCCCGGCTGCGGGTCCAAGAGTTGGATCATCCGCACCGCGACCATCGGGGTCATCAGCGCCCGGCCGGTGCCCGGCAGCGGGATCGACTGGTCGAGATAGGCGAGATGGGACAGGTTTCCGGGAACGAAAGCCTCGCGCGGCACCGAATCCGCCGCGGCCAGCGCGGCCCGATCGGTGATGTCATAGGTGCGCAGCTGGCAATCGACCATATTGCGGCGCAGCGAGGTAAAATCGTCCATACCCGAACTCTCCGTCCACGGCGCCGGTGCTGCAAGGCGCGGCCGATGCTCTGAAAGCCGCCACGAACCGGTGCAGCGATCGCGCCGTTCTTCCGCAGCTTTCTGTTCGAGGCTCGCGCAAAAGGCAAGCGCCGCCTGAGACCGCAGGCATGAACCAGCGGCGTTCAAGACGATCTGTCGATGTGCGGGGGAAGCTGGCTCCCGGAGCAGGGGTCAATCCCTTGATATTGCTGGCAGAAACGGCTTGTCTTTCCCTAATCCGCGCATAAATGTCGGTACTGTCAGCATTGTCGTCAGGGACGGTTTAGGGAAAGGAATAGGGTCGGAATGGCCAGAAACCTGCTTACCGCCGCCGCAATCAAGGCGGCTGACAAGCCGAAACTCCGAGATGGGGATGGCTTGTGGCTGCACAAGGCCGCGTCGGGCGCCTGGTACTGGACGTTCATCTACACCCGCGCCCACAAGCGACGCGAACTCGGTTTCGGCCGTTATGGCGCCCTCCCCGGCGAGGTCGGAATCACCTTGGCCCGAAAGAAAGCAGACGATGCCCGGTCGCTGCTGGCGGCTGGCAAGGACCCCTACGACGAGATCGCGAACCGGAGGCGGCAGGCAGACCGTCCGACCTTCGGCAAGATCATCGACGAGTACATTGAGGCGATGAAGTCCACATGGCGCGGCAGGCAGACCGAGCCGAGATGGCGGCGGTTCGCCGATGTGCACGCCGAGCCGATCAGGAAGGTCGCCGTCTCCGACGTCAGCACGGACGACGTCGTCAAGATACTCAAGCCCATCTGGTCGACGAAGGCTGAGACGGCGATGAAATGTCGCGAGATGGCCAAGCAAGTCCTTGACCACGCCAAGGCACGCGGCCTGCGATCCGGCGACAACCCAGCTGAGTGGAAAGGACATCTCGACAAGATACTGCCCAAGCGGGACGCGCTGAAGGTGGAGAACCACCCGGCCCTGCCCTACCCCGACCTGCCGGACTTCTTCGCCAAGCTCATGAAGGAGACCAGCATCGGCGCACAGGCGCTCGCCTTCACGATCCTGACGGCGGCACGGTCCGGCGAGACGCGCGGCGCTGTATGGAGCGAGATCGACCTAGACTTGGCGATCTGGACGGTGCCCGCTCCCCGCATGAAGGAAGGCCGCGAACACCGCGTGCCACTGTCTCCGACAGCGGTTGCGATCCTGCAGGCCATGAAAGCGAAGCGGATCTCCGATTTCGTTTTTCCCGGCGGGAGACCGAAAACGCCTCTCTCCGACGTGTCTGTATCCAAGCCCCTCGGAAAGCTCGGAGCTGGGGCGTACACGGTCCACGGCTTTAGGAGTACATTCCGCGACTGGGCCGGCGAGGCGACGGAATTCCAACGAGAGGTCGCCGAGGCCGCTCTAGCGCACGCTGTCGGCGACACAGCCGAACGCGCCTACAGGCGCGGCGATGCGTTGCAGAAAAGACGCACTATGATGAAAGCGTGGGATAAATACTGTCTAAGCGCGCACTGACGGCGCTGTCGCTATTGACATTCGAATATGGGATCAGCCATAGTACGCGCCGCTTTTGAACGGATTCGTACTTGCCGTATGAATATCGCACATTAGCAAAACAGGTGTCAAGCCCTCGGGAGGATTTTTTGATGACCACCGCCGCGAATGACAATATTCCTATCTTGATAAGCGCTAAGGATGCCGCTGCCCTCACCTCACTGAGCCGTCCGCAAATCAACGTTCTTCGCGGACGTGACGAGTTTCCTGCCGCCGTCTCCCTCGGAGACCGCCGGATCGCATTCGTCCGAGCGGAGGTCATCGGCTGGGTTAACGACCGCATCGCCGCCCGCGCGAGGGCTGTGGCGTGAGTGCGGAGCTTTATACGGCTAGCCCCTTAAACGCTGCCAACGAGAACAAGCGCCATCGGGCCACGAAGGCTGAGATGGAGGTTCGCGCGCTCTTTCTGCTGGACTATGCGGCGAGATATGCCCCTGTGACGGTGAGGCAGCTGTATTACGCCGCGACCGTTGCTGCTCTTCCCGGCATCGCCAAGGACGACAATGGTTACAGTGCCGTGCAGCAGCAGGTTCTCAAGCTTCGCCGTGAAGGGCGCATGCCCTACTGGCACATTGCCGACCTGACTCGCTTCTTTCGCGGTGTGGTCACCCACAACGGCGTGGACGAGGCTTTGCGAGATACGGCGAGGTTATACCGCCGGTCACTCTGGCGTGACAAAGACTGCCGCATAGAGTTCTGGCTTGAGAAGGACGCCCTCGCCGGATGCGTTCAACCCGTCACCGAACAGTATGCGGTGCCGCTGATGGTGTGTCGCGGGTTCACTTCCGAGACGTTCGCTTATGAGGCTGTCGAAGCAATCGCACAGACCGGGCAAGAGACGCACATCTATCACCTCGGAGACTTCGACCGCTCGGGCCAGGATGCAGCCGACGACCTCGGGCGCAAGCTCGTAGGTTTCGCGTCACAGAAGGGCGCGCGGGTGAAGTTCCACAAACTGGCAATCACCCTCGACGACATCACGAGCCACGACCTTCCAACCCGCGAACCCAAACGGAACTCACCGGCCGACAGGCGTTGGCCGTATGACTTCGCGTGCGAGTTGGACGCGCTGCGGCCCGACATCCTGCGCGGATATGTTCGGGGCATCTGCAAATACTACATGCCCGATGCAGAGCTTCAACAGCTGCTGGCGGCTGAAGAGTCGGAGCGCCAACTGCTGCACGGCCTTGCCGCGATGGCCGCTTAACAGGCTAGCCGGTTAAACCCCCGCGCCTCCGGACGCGGCTTCCACAACCATGAGGATCTGATGCAGATCACCAACATGAGGCCCGTCGACTACGGCGGGCCAGGGGCGACTGTAACTGTCGCGTCCTTCACCGTTCAGGTCACGCCCGACGTGACGCTCAACAACGTCCAGCTTCGCCGGAAGCCGGACGGCTCCTATCGCATTCAACCATCCCGCGCGTTCGGCGAGCCGTCTGCGTTTTTCACCGGCCCGGTCGCCCGCAAGCTCGCCGAAGCCGCCACCATCGAATTCGAGAGGCAGTGCGCCCGTGACATCGCTCTCCGCTGAGAAGACCGCAGAGACCCGCGCCTACTGGACGCACAAGGTCGATGCTTTCCCCGGGCCGGTTGCCCAGTTCCGGATGGCGCAGCTCATCGACCTCGATGATCGGCTGTATGAGAATGCCCGCGTCGTCTATCGCTTCCTCATCGGCTGGTATCACGACGGTCATGGCGACGCCCTGCTGTCGATGCGGCACGTCTCCAAGGTCATGCGTGCCCGCGCACCTGAGGGCGTAGCGGTTCTCTCGCATTCCGTGGTCCAGCGCGCAGTGTCTGCCTTGCTCGACACCGGGTGGGTGGTCCGCACTCACAAGGGTCGTGGCAAAGGCAAGGGCGCGAGCCGGTTCATGCCGGTGCTCAACGTGCTGGAACTGGCCGGTCAGGGGAAATTCCCCGAACCGTCCCATAGTGGCGGTACGGTTGATTCCAGCACCGAACTGTCCCGCTCTAATGGGACAGTAGTGTCCCGCTCTAATGGGACGGTTGAGCACGAACTGTCCCGCTCTAATGGTCCCAAGACTCTATTACTGGACCCGGTTATAGAACCGGGAACAGGTAATAGTAATGATGTATCCGGCGACGCTGCGGCGGATGGGCTTGCGCCCACCGCGCGCGCCGGGTTTGAGCGCATCTGGAATGCCTACGGCAAGCTGGGCTCAAAGGCCGCATCTCGCGAGGCATGGGCAACCATCGTCAATCCGGACGTCGACCATATCGCTGACCGCGCCGCATCTTGGGCCGCTTCGGCGCAGCCGGGCCGGAAGCGCATGCCGCTGGAAAAGTGGCTCGCCCTTGAGAAGTACGACGAGGCTGACAGGCAGGTCGCCCCCCGTCCCGACAAGCCCGCCAGCAACGACAACCAGCCCGCCGTCATTCGGGGCGGTGAGACGGACCTGCCTAAAGGCGAGCACCGGCTTGAGGTGGTGGAGTTCGTTGACGCGAACTGGATGTCCTACGAGTCGAGTGCGGAGCTGAAGTTGCGGGACGACAACGGACGCGAGTACCGGCACGTGCTGCATGTCTGCTCTAGGAACGCTGCCGAAGAACGGGCGGGTCGCGATTCCCACCGAACGCTGGGCGAGGCCACGGGCGAAGACGTCCAACCGGGTGTCCGCCTGCTCGTCACCGTATCCGACACGGTGACGTATTCGGGGGTCGCCGCATGAACCGGGGCGAGGTCGAAGACATCGTCGAGGTAATGCTGGACTCGCGCGGTGGCCTTGGCGCGGCTCATGACGATGACGCGCCGCGGGAAGTCATCCCTATTAAATCCTTCGCCGCGTTCGGGTCTGCGGGCAATCCCGTCGAGGTGATCGGCGTCGGTTACTTCAACGGCATGACGCAGTTTCTCGTCATCGACGAGGACGAGGGCGCCATTTTTCCGATTTTTCGGGAGAACGTCTTCAAATCAAAAGAGAGCGCCGAACGCGCCGCCAACTAACTCAGATGGGAAATGCTATGATCACGCAGAAAATGCTCAACCCCGGCGCGCCACCGATCGACTTCAAGCCGCGCCGCCACAAGCCGGCCGCCCCACGGCTGGTCAAGTGGCTGATCGACCAGGGCGAACACGCGGCCGCATGGGCGCTGACTCGTTACGCCGAGATGACGCGCCCCGCCAACGACAACCTGGCTGAACCGGATTACGGCGAGGCAATGGATATCGACAGCACGCAGGAGATCCGCCCGCGGCCCAACGAACTGATGCGCGCGACGCGACTGCCCGGCACAGACGGCGAGATGAATGCGACTGCGCCGACGACGCTGGACGAGCGCAAGCACCCCAGCGACCCGATCATCGCCCGCTGCGGCACGACACGATTCAACCTTACCCCCGGCCGGTCACGCTGGTCGGAAGGGCTGTTGACGCACTACGGTGACGCGAACGGGAAGACGCGCGAGCCACGCGAGAAGGCGACCCGTAGCAAGGGGGCAGCGAAGCCGGCACGAAGCCCTTCCGCTATCGAGCGCTACCTTGCCATGCCCGCCGCCACGTCGGGCGCTACGACGCTTCACCGTCCGATGTATTACGGCGGCGGCACGTATTGCGAGACTACGCCCCTGAAGGCCATGGTACGCGCCTGGCTTGTGGAGCAAGGAGTCGACGGCAGCGTTCCCTTCGAGATTGCCCGGCATCGCGCCAAGAGGCACGCCGTCCGCGGCAAGACCTTCATCGCGCCGGGTGCCGAGTTCGGCGGCGTTACTATGGGCAGGGACGACGGCAACCGCGCCCCATCGCATATTGAAGGCCATGAGCCGACGCCCTATGCACCCGGCGGGTTGGATCGCGACGACATCCGTGACGAAATCCCGGCTCGTGTCGTCACCGTTCTGGAAATCGCCGCGGCAGGCGGAACGATCTCAGAGATCGGCCTTCAACATGGCGCAAGACCGGCGAGCGCAGTCTATCAAGGTGAGAAGCTTTTCCGCGAAGCTTTGGCCGAATTGGCGCTGAAGCTCCCGGCGAATGATAATAGGAAAGCACTCGCCGCATAGAATTCAAATCCAATGCACACTCATGCGGGTTATCTATAAGAGGCTTTTTCCCCCTCTGAGTAGACTGAGGGCGTGTGCGCCGATCTTGTTTGGCGTCGCGCCCTCTTTTTTATTTGCCTAAACATTTTCGAGACATCGTGCATCCGCCGGGATGGCGGGCGCGATGGGGCTTGAGCGGCAGGCTGCTTCCTTCTCCAGCCTGCCGCTCGCCTTTTTTCATCTCAGACCTTCCATCAGGAACCTTCCATGCCGCCAGTTAACTGGTCGGTGCGCGTATACTCGCGCGCCCAGGCGGCCGAACTGGCCGCCATCAACCCGGGCACGCTCGACGTCCGCATTCATAGGATGCGCGATTGCGACGTGCTGTTCAGTGAGCGCCGCAACAGCCGTCGCGTCTTCAGCGCTCGCGATATCACAGTGCTCGCAGTCGCATACGAGATCGAACGGGCAGGTCGTTCCTGGCTCGACGCACTCGGCATCGCGTTCGACCATCTGCAAGAGCCGCCCGAAGCCGACGCTTTGCTGATCCTGACGCCGACGCCCGTCCGCGACTCTGGCGGACCCTATGTCGCCAAGGAAGTGCCTGAGCCCATCGTGCGCTCAACCCTGGTCGTCCCCATCGGATCGATCGCTGCTGATATTCTCAATCGTATTGGACACCCAGAATGAATTGGCGCTGGCCATTCCAGAAACGCGCCCTTACCGCTGCCGACCTTCCAGAATCCCTGATCTCCGCACCTACCCCCGCAGGCATTCCCGTAAACGCCGCTACGGCGCTCCACAGCCCCACGGTGCTAGGCTGCGTCAGGCTGCTATCGGAAATCGTTGGGACGCTGCCGTGCCACGTCTACAAGAAGGACGAGGACGGCTCCCGCGACCGTGCCGATCATGCTGGCGCAGCGGTGCTGTCCCGCCCCAATCCGTGGACCGGATCCGGCGAGCAGCGCACTCGCATGATGGTGGATGCTCTGCTGCACGGCGAGGCCTTCGGCCGCGTTCTGCGTGCCCGTGGTGCCCCTAAAGAAATCCATCGGCTGGACCCGTCCGGCGTCACTGTGAAGATCACGGACAGGCTCGAGCCCGAGTACCATATCGCCCAGAAGACCGGCGCACCGATCGTACTCGGCTGGCGTGACGTGCTCCACGTTCAGACCCCCGGCTCGCTTCCCGACAAACCCCTGAAGCTGCTGGACATGGCCCGCGATGCGATCAGCGTCGACCTCGCCATGCAGCGCTATCAGGGCCGCGTCTTCGGAGCGGGTGCCAGGCCCTCGGCCATCCTGAAGGTGCCGGCAAAAACGCCGCCCGAACGCCGGAAGGAAATCAAGGAGTCATGGGACGAAGCTCACTCCGGCGGGCAGGCCGGGCGCACCGCCCTCATCGATGACACCATGGACTGGAAGGCCGTCAGCTTCTCCATGGTCGAAAGCGACTTCCTTCAACTGAGGAAGCACGCCGCCAGTGAAATCAACCGGACTTTCAAGGTTCCGGAGACGCTGAACGGCAACCTTGATCGCGGTGTCTGGAGGAACGTCGAAGAGTTAACGCAGGTCTTCCTAGACTTCGCGCTGACGCCTTGGCTCGACGCTTGGCAAAACGCTTACGAGCGCGTGCTCCTCAAGGAGTCTGAGCGCGGTCAGTACTTCGTTGAATTCAAGATTGACGCCATCGCCAAGGCCAACCTAGCCGCCCGATACACTGCGTATCGCCAGGCTACCGGCGGCTCGTGGATGACGCCGAACGAAACGCGCAAGCTCGACAACCTTCCGCCGATCGATGGCGGCGATGAGCTTCTGTTGCAGGCGGGCCAAGCGCCCGCCGATCAGCCATCAACCCCAGCACAGGAACAGAATGACAGACAAGATTGACCGCGTTACCGCCCATTTTGGTGGACGCGACCTTACCTTCAAGCTCGACCGCGACCGGATTCCCTACATCGAGTCCTTCCTTGGCGAGCCGCTTCAGGTCCGCTGGCGGAAGATCATGGAAGGCGTCGCTCGCACAGCCGAGGTCATGCAGGTCGTCGAGTTGGCGGCTCCTTCCGGTCTGGGCATCAAGCAGCCCAAGGACGAGATGGACGTCTTTCGCATCCGCACGCCGATGTTTGCGAAGGGGCCTTCGACTTGGGTCGGTAAGGTCTTCGCCGACAAGCCCCCGGCACGTTACGCGATCCTGGCACAAGGCATCATCGCTGCGGCCCTGACTGGAATTCCGGCAGAGGCTGCTCATTTCGATGAGCGCGAGGAGCCGGCGGATGACTGACCTCGTCGCGACTGAGATCCAGCGTCGGCACGTTGCCGCACCGCTGGCCCGGGCCGTAGTCGACGCCGAGGCAGGCACCTTCAGCGGGTACGCCGCCGTCTTCAACGACCTCGTCCCATCCTATAACGAGCGGGTCCTCCCGGGCGCGTTCACTCGCACCCTGTCCGAGCGCGCCACCCGTGGCGACGCTCTCGCGATCCTCTGGGCTCATGACCCGCGCGAGGTCATCGGCGTTGCGACGTCGCTTGTCGAAGACAGCTACGGCCTGAAAGTAGAGGGCCGCCTGATCCTAGATATCGCGCGAGCCCGCGATGCCCATACCCTCATTCGCGAAGGCATCAACTCCCTCTCGATCGGTTTCTATCCGGTCAAGTGGGACCGAAACGCCAAGGGTGAATACCTGATCGAAGACGCAGAGCTTGTTGAGTTCTCCGTCGTCTATGCCGGCGCGTCTCCTCGCGCCAAGATTACTTCAATTCGTTCCTTAGAGGATTCTATGCCGACCAACGATACCAATACCGCCGAACTCGAGACCCGCGTCGCTGAACTGCAGTCTCGCATTGACGAGCTTGAAGTCCGCGACCAGCGTGGCGGCACCGGCCGCACCGAGCAGACCGCCGACGTCGAGATGCGTGCGCTGGCCACGTTCGCCCGCTCCGGTGACGATACCGAGATGCGTGCTGCGGCTTCCGACAACGGTCCGGACGGCGGCTGGTTCGTCCTCCCGCAGGTTGACACCACGATCCGCGAACTGGTCACCGACATCTCGCCGATGCGCGGCCTGGCTGAGGTGGTGACCATCAGCACCGACAAGTACGAGCGCTTCTATTCGAAGGGCAAGCGCGGTGCGCAGTGGGTTACCGAGCGCGGCGACCGTCCGCAGGACACGGCCCGCCCGGAGCTGATCAAGCACAGCTATGGCGTTGCCGAGATGTACGCCGCTCCAGCTGCCACCCGGCACGTCCTCGATGACGCCGCGGTCGATATCGCCGCCTGGCTCATCAACAACGCGACGCACGACTTTGCGGAGACCGAGGGCGAAGCGTTCCTTGACGGCGACGGCATCGACAACTCGCCGAAGGGCCTGCTGACCTATCCGACCGCGCCTGAGAAGGACTTCGTTCGCGCTTGGGGTTCCTATGGCTACGTGCCGGCTGGCCATGCTTCCGCGCCGACCGATGCCAACCTGACGACTGCCCTGATCAAGCTCGTCGCCGCGCTGCGCAAGCCCTACAAATCCGGCGCCAAGTTCCTGATGAACAGCAACACGGCCGTTCGCCTGCGCACGATCGTTGACGGCAATGGCCGCGCTCTCTGGGCTCCGACCGGCAACCTGATCGAAGGCGTTGAGCACCCGCTGCTCGGCTATCCGGTTGAGATCGATGAAGGCATGCCGGACATCGGCGCCAATGCCCATCCGATCGCCTTCGGTGACTTCCGCCAGGGTTACGTCATCGTCGACCGTCAGGGCGTTCGCATCAATCGCGATGAGCTGACGCAGAAGGGCCGTGTGATCTTCGACACCTACAAGCGTGTCGGCGGTGGTGCCGGTGACTTCAACGCCATCAAGTTCATGAAGGTCGCGACTGCGTAACTGCATCACGCGAGCAATTCAGTTTCCGGGCCGTCCTTCGGGGCGGCCCTTCTTATTCAAGGATTTCCACGTTGAAAGATACCTACCACACCAACAAGGCCGTCCAGGCTCTTGCTCCTGCCGTTCAGGCCGCTGCCGTTGACGGTGCTGCTATCGACCTGATCGGCTTCGACTCCGCCCTCATCACGCTCAATACTGGCGCGATTGCTTCTGCCGGTGACTTCGGCGCGAAGCTGCAGGAATCGGACGCCAGCGGCTCGGGCTACACGGACGTCGCCGCTGCTGATCAACTCGGAGCGTTCCCTGCCACTCTCGAGGCCAACAGCGCCTATCGCGTTGGCTATATCGGATCGAAGCGCAAGCGGTACATCCGCGTCAGCCTGACCAAGGCTGGCGGAACGTCGATCGCGGCCGGCGCTGTTGCAGTGCTCGGTCACCCGGCTAAGGCGCCGGTCTAACCCCATTAGGCGCCAAGACATGAGGGCACGTAGCGGCCTGCCCGATAGCGCGAAGACGAGATCCGGGGCGCCGATAGTTCTTTTCCGGTCAATCCCGTCGCGGTCGCGAGCACCATCCGGTCACCTTTTCCCCGGCCAAGGACTCATCGCCCAGCCGCGTTAGGCAACGGGCAAGGCCGATCGCATGCAGGACGCTGCGATCGGCCATTCTTTCAGGATTCTGAAAATATGGAACTCGAAGTCCTCCAGCGCATCGTCGCGCTGTTGAAGGCTGACACTGCCGTTGCGGCGCTTGTCGGCACGAAGATTTACGACCGCCCGCCCCATGAGAATGGCGAGCCCGCGGTAGCCTCTCCCTACATCTCGCTTGGCCCGCATGACGGTCTGACCGAAGACAGCGACGACTGCATGGACCTCGTCGAGTTGACGTTTCAGGTCGATGCTTGGTCATGGGGCGATGGCGTCGCCTATAGCCGTGCCGAGGTCAGCAACATCGCCGCTGCGGTGCGCTCCTGTCTGCATCGGCAGGAACTCGCCATCACCGGCGCGTCCGTCGAGATCCAACACGCCATGACGCGCGTGATGCGTGATCCCGACGGCGAGACCAATCACGCCGCCATCACCTTCACTGCGGCCATAGATGGCTAGGGCGCGCATCTGCTCTAGCTGCCGCAGGGCAGTACCGGCTGGCCAGACGTGCGAATGCAGGAAGACGGCAGAGCGGAAGCGGAAAGCCGCCCTAGACGCCGCAAGGCCGAAGTCCGGTGAGCGTGGCTATGACGCCGATTGGCGCGCTGTTCGCCGCCAGTATCTTGCTGCGCATCCCAACTGCAGCCACGACGGCTGCACTGCTGCTGCTACCGAGGTGGATCATATTCAATCGGTAGCCAGCCGGCCCGACCTCAGGCTGCACTGGTCCAACCTCAGGGGCTTCTGCAAGCACCACCACTCACAGCGCACTGCCCGCGATCAGTCGTTCAAGATGTCCGCTGAAGCGCGGGCACGCACCTGGCCTGCTGGCCTACAGCCTAGCGCTATACCCTTGACCATCGTGTGTGGTGCGCCTGGCTCAGGCAAGAGTACGTGGGTGCGTGAGCGTGCTGGTCCGCATGACATCGTCATAGACCTCGACGAGATCAAGGCCGAGCTTGCTGGCTGCGCCATCTATAGCGCAGAGGCACGATGGACAGGGCCGGCCCTTGAGGCTCGCAATGCCATGTTGCGGTCTCTCGCCACATCATCCGCACCACATGCGTGGTTCATCGTCAGCGCACCCGAGCCGGCCGAGCAGCAATGGTGGCAACGCCAGCTAGGCGGCACGGTCCACGTCATGCCGACCGACGAAGCCATGTGCGTGGCGCGCATCAATGCTGACCATCGCCGCATCGGGCACCGTGAACGCATGACGGCGCGCGTGGCCGACTGGTTCGCCAAGGCCAGGGGGGAGTCGCGAGGTTCCTTCGCCGAGCCCCGCACCGCGCCTCCCCTACCGAGACAATTTTCTGCCGAATTGGAAATTTCACCTAATGACCAGACGCCTTATTTTGGTTGAGGCGCCGGAACCGATCGTTCCGCTGAGCCTCGCCAAGGACTATCTCCACGTCGCCCACGACGACGACGACACGATCATCCAGCACCTCATTGACGCCGCAACGCAGAAGCTAGACGGGCCGGATGGCCTGCTTGGCCGCAGCCTCGGCGAGCAGACCTGGCGCATGGAGATAGACGGCCCACTGTGTGGTGCTATCCGCATTCCGCTCCCGCCTCTGATCAGCGTCGACACAGTTCAGTACATCGCAGTCGGTGGCTCCGGTGTCGTCATGGATCCAAGTACCTATCGTGTCGTCGGTGACCGCGTCGTGCCTGTCGGAGACTGGCCATACGGCGCGCACAGCGCCGAAGTCATCTTTACAGCGGGCTATGCGGAGCCCCCGGCGCCGATCGTCCAAGCCATCCTGACCATGGTCTTTTACTGGTATGAGAATCGTTCTGCCGCTGCCACTCCCACCGGCGCTGTGCAGGAGGTTCCATTCGGCCTCGACGACGTGATTGCCGCCTACCGCGTGCCCTATGTCGGTTAGCATCAAGCTCAAGGGCGTGAAGGGCTTGGCGCGGGCCTTCCGGAATGCGTCGGGTCTCGTCAGCGACAAGATCGACAAGGCCATTGCCAAGAACGCTACCGAAATGGTGGCGACGGCGAAATCGCTGGCGCCTCGCGACGACGGCGAGCTTGAGGCCAGCATCGGCTCGGCCAAGATCGAGAACGGCTATCGCGTTGAGGCCACAGCACCGCATGCCGGCTTCGTCGAATGGGGCACCCGGAAAATGGCCGCGAAACCATATTTCTTTGTCTCGTACCGGCTCAACAAGAAGCGCTTCCGGCTTCGCGCCCGTCGCGCCGTGCGGGCTGCGATTAAGGAAGCAGGATTATCCGAATGAGAGAAAAACTCCATTTCCAGACAAGAACTGAGGTGGACGACGGATTCGGAAATGTGACGTCAGGGCCATTCGAGACCGTCTTCACCGAGCCTGCGCGACTGCGCCCCGGCATCGGATCGGAGACCGTCCAGGCGGCTCGTCTGCAGGGCACGCAGCCGTACACGATCACGATCCGCAGCTCGGCTAGGACGCGCACGATTACGACCGCATGGCGTGCCGTGGATGCCCGCAACCCGGCGCGCATCTTCGACATCAAGGCCATCGCCAACCCGGACGAGTGGGGCATGAACCTGAACCTCGTTGCGGTGCAATCGTGAAGGGGCGCAAGGCTGCGGTCACCACCACAGCCGGCGCGCTCAAGAAGGTGCCGCCGGCGCCGAAGGACTTGTCTCCGCTGGCGCAGAAGGTATGGCGGGCCGAGCTTGGGGCGCTGGTGCGGGCTGAGAAGATCGCCGCGCATGAGCTGCCGCTGTTCAAGTCCTACTGCTCCGCCACCGCCCGCATCGACGAGGCTCAGGCGCTGATTGCGCAGCATGGGCTGCTCATCGTCGGCGCATCCGGCGAACTGAAGCGCAACCCGGCGACCACCATTCAAAAGGAGGCGATTGCCCTGCAGGCACGCCTCGCGACCGAGTTCGGAATTTCTCCGGCCAGTCGCAACAAGGTATCAGGATTCACCAGTGACGACGATGACGCGCCGCCCGGTGTGGATATCTGACGGCTCGCCGCTACCAGACCCGCATGGCAAGGGGCAGCGAGCCGTCGATTTCATGACGTGGATGCGGCACCCCAAGAGCCTATCCGGCAATTTCGAACTCCTACCCTTCCACGAAAGAATAGTCCGCAAGGTTTACGGCACGACCAAGCCGGACGGCTCCCGGCAATACAGCACCGTCTTCCTTATGGTTGGTCGAGGTGCCCGGAAAACCGCTTTGGCTGGGGGACTCGCCGCGCTTCACTTAGTTGGACCGGAGCGCATCCCCGGTTCGCGAACCTACAGCGCAGCAAATTCACGCTACCAGGCCGCCCTCTGTCACGCCGAGCTTGCGGGCATCATCCGCAACACACCGCGGTTGAAGAAAGCCATCAAGATCAGGGACACCCTCAAGCAGGCTCGCTACGGCAAACTAGACATCACCTATGAGGCTATGTCTGCCGATGCGAGCAATGCCCACGGCCTGACTCCCGCCTTTACGTTCATTGACGAGCTGCATGAATTCCGCACCGGCGACCTGCTGGACGCAATCCGGACGGGCCATAATAAGACCCGCAGTTCGCTGCTGTTCATAGCCACGACGGCAGGAGCGGGCCGGGATACCCCGGCATACGAGATGTATGCCCATGCCCGGGCCGTTGCAGAGAATCCCGATATTCAGCCGGACTTCCTCCCTATCCTTTTCGAGGCCGGGGCGGATGACGACTGGCGTGATGAGGATATCTGGCGCGAGGTAAACCCCGGCCTGCCAGACTTCCCGCCGATCGAGAAGCTACGGTCCTACGCGAACGAAGCTGAGCACCGCCCCACGCAGCGCGACGTGTTCCGGCGTCTGCACCTTGGCGTGTGGCTCGAGCAGAACGAGTCCCCGTGGCTCGACATGGCCGTGTATGACGAGGGTGACCAGCCTATCGACATGGAGGCCCTTGCCGGCGAGCCGGCCTTCGTCGGCGTCGACCTCGGCTTCACCGAGGATTTGGCGGCCGTAGTCGCTGCATTCCCGCGTCCAGACGGCACGGTCATCATCGTGCCGTTCATCTACGCGCCGGAAGACACGCTCCTAGCCCGTCAAGAGCAGGATGGCCAGCCGTGGCTGCAATGGCGCGATGATGAGCACCTGTTCACCACCCCCGGTCGTTCGGTGGACCTCGAATACGTCGAGGCCAAAATCCGTGAGTTGGACGAGCTATACGACGTCCGCGAAATCGCGATCGATCGGTTTGGCGCACATGGTGTTCGCCGCCGGCTCGAAGACGATGGCCTTCCGATCTTCGAACACGGCCAGTCATTCGGCCACATGGGTCCGGCGATCAAGGCAACCGAGCGACTGATCCTAGAGGGCAGGCTGATCCATGGCGGCCACCCAATCCTGCGCAACCATTTCGCCAACGCTCATCTGCGTGCCGACGATATGGGGAACCAGCGTTTCCAGAAGGGACGCGACCGATCTCGAAAAGTAGACGGTGCAATCGCTGCTGCAATGAGTATCGGTCGCGCCGATGCTGCGGTGGAAGCCGGCTCAATCTTTGACAATTACGAGCCCGGTTCGCTCGTCTTAGGATAATCAATGGCAAACAAAGACATGGCCCGCGTGGTCGTTCAACTTGAGGCGGAAGTTGGCCGCCTCAAGAAAGACTTCGACAAAGTTGAGAGGGTCGTTGAAGGCGCTAACGACAACATGGTCCGATCTACGCGCAAGGCTGCGCGGAAGATGGAAAGCGACATGTCGGGCGCCGCGACCAAGATCACGGGCGCATTCACCAAGGCCGGCGCGACCGCAGTAGCGGCGATCAGTGCCGGGCTGTCCTTCAACGAGCTGCGCAAGACCGCGGACGAATACAAGAAGATCATCAACACCCTGACCGTCGCGGGCGTCTCGGAGGCGCAGCGCGGCGGTGTGATGGACGCCCTGACGAAGTCGGCGCAGGCCAATGCCGTGCCGCTGGAGGCGCTGGCCAGCCTGTACGGGCGCGTCAGCCAGGCGCAGACCACGCTCAACACGTCGAGCCAGGAACTGCTTGGCTTCACAGACCTCGTTTCGCAGGCGCTCCGCGTCGGCGGCACCTCGGCGAGTGAGGCATCGGGTGCACTCCTGCAGCTCGGCCAGGCGCTGTCCAACGGCAAGGTGGCTTCGGAAGAATATAATAGCATGCTTGAGGGAGCTTACCCGCTCCTTCAGGCTGTTGCGGCCGGGATGAAAGAGGCTGGCGGCGACGTCGCCAAGCTCACCACCTTGGTCAAGGACGGCAAGGTATCGTCCGAGGCGTTCTATCGTGCCGGCTTGGCTGGCGCACAGGTGTTGCAGGACAAGCTCGCCGGCGCGGTCACCACGACCGATCAGGCGACGCAGCGACTCCGCAACGAGTTCACCCTGGCCGTCGGCAAGTTCGACGAAGCCGTAGGGCTGACTCCGGCGCTGGTGAAAGGCCTAGATGGCGTCGCCGGCAGCATGGCGGGCATCGGCTCGGCTGCTACGTCGGCTGTGCAGGGCGTCCAGGCGCTCCTGACCAAGGTCACGGAGCTTTATGAGAAGAACGGTGCGGTTCTTCGCCAGCAGGGCTTGGACTACAAGGCCGAGAAGCGCGCCAAGCGCGATCAGGCCTACGGGATGATGCCTGGCGGCGTCGAGACTGACACCGTTGCCACTCAGCGTGCCGCGGCGAACGCGAAGGCCGCAGAAGAAAACCGCAAAGCTCTGGCGGGCTTCCGCGCAACCGAGATCGACTTCGCCAACAAGCTCCAGACGGCGCCGTTGCCCCCGACGCGCCCGAAGGAGCCGACCAAGACCATCTCGCTCAACGACTTCAAGGTTCCGGGCGCCAAGGACGGCGCGGGCGGGTCCGGTTCGTCCAAGGAAAAGCTGGACGCCTATGAAAAGGAGCTGATCGCGGTCGAGAAGCGGACTCGCGCCGCTCAGCTTGAGGCCGAGATGGTCGGCAAGTCCCGTTTCGAGCAGGAGAAGGCCAAGGCCGCCCTTGATCTCGAAACGGCAGCCAAGAAAGCCAACCTGACCGTCACCGAGGAGATGCGCCAGAAGATCGAGCAGTCTGCGACCGGTTACGCCAACGCTAAGGTGAAGGTCGAAGAGGTCAAGAAGGCTCTGGAGGACGCGCAGGAAGCGCAGAAGTTCTTCGGCGATGCCATCACCGACTCGCTCGGCGACCTCATCATCGATGGCGGCAAGGCGACCGATGTCCTGAAGTCCCTTGTGAAGCAGCTTGCCCGCGCTGCCCTGCAGGCCGCGCTCGTCGGGGGCGGCCCCATTGGATCCATTTACGGAGTAGTACGCGCATGAGCGCCGTCAACATCATCACCGAGCCCGACGCCATCCATATGTTCTGTGATGGCGCCCATTACCTTGGAGACGGCACGCTCGGCGCGGTTTCCAGCAAGGGGCACCTGCTGCCCCATCTTCGTGCCGCGGCCAGCGTGCGCGGGCCGACCCTGCTCATGGACATGCTGGCGCCAGAGATCGGGCGACGGTTCGAGACCTTTGAAGAGATGGTCGACGGCATCGTGGCCCTGGCTCGCGATGTCTCCGTGCGCGAAGCCGATACGCTTGGCATCTGTCAGATCGGCGCCGACTTTGACCTGTTCATCGCCGGCTGGCTGGGAAATCAGCCTGCGGCCTATGTCCTGTCCAGCCACGACACGAACGTCGAGCCATGGGTTCTGCATGAACTAGGGCCGATCGCCATCGCGCCATACGATGCCGAGCTTGGCGCGAAACTAGAGGCGATGGAGCCGACCACAGACGTGCTGTCAGCGGGCATCGCGATCATGGAGGCCCAGCGTGGCGTCCATGGGCAGAATGCCGGCCACGGCCCCGCTATGGCTGGCGTAGGCGGTCATTGCCAGTGGATCAAGATCACCCGCGACAGCATTCAGACCGCGATCGTGCGGCGTTGGGATGATGTCGTGGGTGATAAGTTGGGCTTGGCCGCTTAGGCTGGCCCGAAAACCGGCCCGTGGAGCGTGGATGTATCGCACACGGGCCGGTTATTTCGGGAGCGGACGTAGGCTAACAGCCAGCGGCACGCGCGAGCACGACGCCACCCAATCATGGGTCGCCCGGCACGACAAACTGATCAGATTCAAGCAATCCTGATGCTTCTTCGTGGGTTTCTTATCAAAAATAGCTTCATGGTGTGAAATTCTGTTACGAAACGTCCTAACAGACGTAATCATTTTATTCAAATCTTCTACAGTCATATCTTTATGAGAATTGCTGAAGACAGACTTGACGCCTTTTGCCCATATAATTCTTTCAAATCTTCGGGTCGCTAAATTCTCCCAAAACCCAAAAGTGAGAGCTGAAACAATGTGGCCATCAGAAAGATTTCGCCCATGGCGGACTGTTTCTTTTTCGATAGCTTCATTCAATCTGTTTTTGTTGTGATTATCTAATATAGAAAGGAACCGTGAATGTCTGTACCATGGTCCCTCTGTAAACCGCCTAGCAAGCGCCACGGCCATGGAGTTTCGGCACGTCACCTCCGCAAAATGCAGGGGGATAGCGAATGCTTGCGCGATCGACAGGTTCCATAGGTAGAAGCTGAAGGCGACAGCCGTGTCGCCTCCGCTGGCAGGCAGATAGCGCTGCAAGCGAGCCTCATTGATCGCGGCTCGAACTGCTTCGAGATTTTCGGGCTGCGGGGGAATCGCGGGTTGCATAGCCTGTAGCTACCGCTATATAAGAGACTGTGCTCTATGGGAATGCTTTTGAGCCTAGCTCCGCGCCCATAGACAAGATCAAGGGGCGGATCCCGCAAGGGATGCCGCCCCCTTTTATTGCCCCCTCAACGCCACGCCCGGTCCGCCAGCCGTGTCGCCGTTGTCTAGGAACTGCACGCCTGCCTGCTCTAGGGCGGAGCGGATGGCGGCGAGGTTGTTAGGGATGGGGACGCGCTTCTCCGTCTCGTAGTCTCGGATTGTCGAGATGCTCACGCGCGATGCGTTGGCCAAGTCGGTCTGAGACCAGCCAAGGAGCGCACGAGCGGCACGTGATTGGGCGGAGGGAAGCATGCCTCGCTCTAGCGAATCCTAACTTGGATTGTCAAATGATTGTGTGGATCGACACAATTTTTATGTGCCTCATATTTTTTTGTTGACTCAGCATGGCGCCGATGCGCCTATGTGCATGTCACCAATTAAATATGACGGAGCAACCACATGAACACCCCCGCCAACGACCACCAGTGGCCGGATGCCTACGCCGTCACTCTTGAAACCGCCACGTCGGAGTTCGACGCCGGGACTGTCCTCACCTTCAACAGCCTGGAGGAACCCCGCCGGCACGACATCGTCGCGGTGATCGACCGCGGGCTGAACCGCACGCTGGGCACTCTTGTCCTGCCACTGCCCGCCGGTAGCTGGGACGCCCTGCCGCATGCAGACGGCGCGGTCGTCACCTACCGCCCGTTCGACGGCGAGACGACGATGACGCCGATCGCGGACCTGCTGGCGGTTCACCGCTGCGATGGCATCGAGGACGATGACGAGGTGCCAGCCACGCTGTTGCCGGTCGATGAGTACGAGATGGAGATCGTGGACGGCGGCTATGCCGACTTCACAGTCGAATTTGAGGCGGTCGTCACTGAAGGCCCTTACGAAGGGCATATCGTGCCGTACAGCCTGGTCCTCGAAGGCAAGGGCTCCGACAAGGGCCAGAGCGAATTTGCCGCTCTGCGGCGGGCTGTGGGCGTCCTAAACCCCACGGACACCAGCGAACTCTATGGCCGCCCCTTCCGCGCCCGCGTCGACGTCGTGATGATCGACGGCGAACTGCGCAACAGCATTCGTGCGGTCGTGCCGGAGGTCGTGGTGCCAGAAGCGCCCGCCTGGACGCCGACCGAACGATTCATGTTTGGCCTTGAGGGCAAGCTCTATCAAATGGGTGCCCTCGCCGAGACGGTCGAGACGCTGCTCGTTCAAGTCGCGGAAACCATCCGGCGCGTGAACCCGCCGAAAGCAGCGGCTCTCGACTACGCCGCCACGAATCTCACCGACCTGATTCAAAAAGTGGATGAGCAATATCGCGAAGTCCGCTTCCCCGGTCGGGACCACGTGGCAGAGGCGGCGTGAGGCGCGGCGGGTGGTTCTCGGATAGAGGCCCACACCCCGGCATTCCGGGCATTATCGGCAACGGTGATTTAGGGAAAGCGCTAGGGTTACGCCCTGCCCCAACGGGCAATTCGTCAGCAATATCAACGCTCTATGGGGAAAGCGTGGCTCCCGGAGCAGGATTCGAACCTGCGACCAATCGATTAACAGTCGATTGCTCTACCGCTGAGCTATCCGGGAACAACGTGGCGGCGTCTTAGCCGTGCGATCCGGATAGTGCAAGCCCCTTGCGAGCCGGCCAAGCAGATTTGTCGTCGTCGCTGTGGAAGATGCGATGCCGGGTTGCGGTGCGGCGCGGCTTGTGGTTATAGCGCTCTCGCTGAAGCGGCCGCGGCCGTTTTCGCAGGAAGGCCTCGTGGCGGAGTGGTTACGCAGAGGACTGCAAATCCTTGCACCCCGGTTCGATTCCGGGCGAGGCCTCCAATCTTCATAGCGCCGAAATCGCTGCGCTTTCCCAAGTTTCCAGGCTGCTGTCATTCGTCCCGCGCCCCCGTGAGCCCATGCTCACCGGCGCCCGCGGAACCAATCGCCTTGCGCGATGTCTTCCCTGCGAATTTTCCGGTGTTGGCCATCGGGCGCGAGCTTTAAAGCCCACCTCCCAAAGCCCCTCACTGCGCGGCGGAGCGAGGCCGAAACGAATCCGGTGCGACCCGCTCGGGGAATGTCAGGGACGACACTGCCACGATGATCGTCAGGCCGATGACGGCGAGCCAGAGCCAGGAGTCCAGGGCGGCTTTTTCGGGTTGGTCATCATGCAAGGGACGCCCGAGACGCTCCCGGGTTCCCGGTCGTCAGCGATCAAGGTCGCAATCCCGACTTCTCTTGCGCGTATTCAGCCCTTTTGCGCGGCATTGGCGGCCGAATCCGGGACGGCCTTGCGGTGACCGTCGCCCCGCCCCGGTCCCGCACCATGCTTGATCGCCAGGGTCAGTATCGTCCGGCCGACGGCTTCCGGCAGGTCGGCGTCCAGCATCACGCGCAGACGCCCGGTGCCGGCCTCGACAGCCGAAACCTCGAAGCCTGCGGGCTTGTGGTTCTGCCTCGTGCGCGGGCGGCGCGCGGCGAACAAGTTGTCCAGCCTCCGGCCCATCTCCCCGAGTTCGAGATCGAGTCCCGCTTCCTCCAATGCATCCATCTTTCAGCAACCGCTCATCTGGAACGATCGTTCAGGCTGTGATTCGCCTTAAGGATTTCGTTTACAGATCGTTAAAATTCTAGTTATTGACGCGTGCCTGTTCGGGGCGGAGTAGCGTCATGGTCGAAGCCATTCTGATAGCGGTCCTCATGGCCGGGACGGCAGGCGTGTCCTGGCTGATCGCAGATCTCCTGCATCAGCCTCTCGAAATCTGAGCCCGCGATAGCAGATTCGGCGCGCACCGGCTGCTTCTCGGAGGCTCCGTCCGAAAATCCTTCCTCTGGTCCGGGACCGTATCCGCATCGCCGCGTTGATCGCGAGACTGCGGTCCGCGCGGATCGCGGCTGGAGAGGAATGATGGCTCAACGCGCCCTGCACTGGTTCCGCAACGATCTGAGGCTGGCCGATAATCCAGCGCTCGCGGCCGCATCCGAGGCCGGGCCGGCCCTATGCCTCTACATCCTCGATACCGGACCCGATCGCCGCCCCATCGGCGCCGCCTCGCGCTGGTGGCTGTCGCGCTCGCTTCACGCCCTCGGCGAAGCGCTCGCGGCGAAGGGCGGGCGGCTCGTGCTGATGAGGGGCGATCCGGCGGTCTTGCTGCCGCGCATCGTGGCCGAGGCGGGAATCACCCACGTCACCTGGAACCGCCGCTACGAGGCGGCGGAGATCGCCCTCGACCGCAAGCTCAAGGAGGATTTGTCGGGACGGGGAATCGATGTCCGCAGTTTCAACAGTCACCTCCTGAATGAGCCGTGGCAGGTCACCACGACCACCGGGCAGCCGATGAAGGTGTTCACGCCCTACTGGCGCGCGGCCCGTCAGAAGGGGGAGCCGGACGCTCCGATTCCCGCTCCCACGCGAATCGAGGCACTGCCCCTGCCCGATTCGATCGAGGCGCTGGCAGTCTCGCTGCCCGATCTTGGCCTTGAGCCGCGAAAGCCCGACTGGGCCGGCGGTCTACGGGATGCATGGACGCCGGGAGAAGCAGGTGCTGCGGCGCGGCTCGATGATTTCATCGGCAGCGGGCTTGCCGGCTATGCCGAGGATCGCGACCGGCCGGACCGAGCAGCGACCTCGCGCCTGTCGCCGCATCTGCATTTCGGCGAGATCGGACCGCGACAGGTCTGGCACGCGCTCCAGCATGCTCGCGCCGCCGGCGAGGCCGCCGGATCGGAGCAGGACGCCGAGAAATTTCTTTCGGAGATCGGCTGGAGGGAGTTTTCCCACCATCTGCTCTTTCACAATCCGGAACTGGCGACGCGCAATTACGATTCGCGCTTCGACGCGTTTCCCTGGCGACCGGACGAGACGGCGCTGCGCCGCTGGCAACGCGGACAGACCGGCATCCCGCTCGTCGATGCCGGCATGCGGGAACTCTGGACGACCGGCTGGATGCATAATCGCGTGCGGATGGTCGTCGCCTCCTTCCTGATCAAGCATCTGCTGCAGGACTGGCGGGCGGGCGAAGCCTGGTTCTGGGACACGCTGGTCGATGCCGACGCGGCCAACAACGCCGCGAGCTGGCAATGGGTCGCGGGTTCCGGCGCCGACGCCTCGCCCTATTTCCGCATCTTCAACCCGGTGACGCAGGGCGAAACCCACGATCCGCACGGAGCTTATGTCCGCCAATGGGTGCCGGAGCTGGCAGGGCTGTCCGACAAGGACATCCACCAGCCCTGGAAAGCCTCGGAGAAGGCGCTGCGCGAGGCCGGTATTCGAATCGGCGAGACCTACCCTGCCCCGCTCGTCGACCTCGCCTTCGGGCGCCAGCGCGCGCTGGACGCCTTCGCCGCGATCCGCGGTCGCTGACCCGACTCAGCCGCTGCGCTCGGCGAAGCGGCTCATCAGCGCGAAATAGACGGGATAAGGCAGCAGGCGCGCGACCTTCAGGATCCAGGCGAGGCGGCGCGGCACGGTGATCTCGAAGCCGCCGCGCTCGAATCCATCAACGATTCGCCTTGCCCCCTCCTCTACCGTCTGCAGGAACGGCATCGGGAAACGGCGGCCCTCGGTCATCGGCGTCTCGATGAAGCCGGGATTGACCAGTTGCAGGCGGATGCCGGCCGCCTCGCAATCGAAGCGCATCGATTCGCAGAAATAGATCGCCCCCGCCTTCGCAGCACCATAGGCGGCCGCGCCGGGCAGGCCACGATAGCCGACGAGCGAGGCATTGACCGCAATCTGTCCCTTGCTGCGGGCGATCATACGCGGCTGCACGGCGAAGAAGCTCTTGGCGACGCCGAGCAGATTGACCCCGACGACCCGCTCGACGGTCTCGACATCGATCGCCCTGCCCTGCCCCGACGCGATGCCGGCATTGAGGAAAGCCAGCGCGATCGGCCCGTGGATGCTCTCGATCGCATCGGTGACGTCGCGCATGCTCTGCGCATCGGTGACGTCGCCGGAATGGGCGACGATGCGGCCGGGCAGGCCCTCGGCGCTGCGCGCGAGGCGCTCCAGTGCCTCCAGCCGCCGGGCGGTCACGGCGACCGTCCAGCCTCGGCGCGCCAGTTCGAGCGCAACCGCGGCCCCGATGCCGGAACTGGCACCGGTGATCCAGGCGACGCCGTCCTGCGGCTTCATGCGGGGCAAGGCCATGGCAGCTCCGGGTTGGCGGGACAGTCATCTAGGCATGAAAGCCCGCGCCCGGAAGCCATGCGTCCCAAATCATCCCCGGTATCTCGCCAATGAGGTGGCACCTCGGCGGCAATCGGTGCAGTCTGCGGGGCCGAAGGCGTTCCCGCGCCACCATGAGACACGAGACGATGCCGACCGAACTGCTCTTTCGACAGGATGCCTATCTCAGGGAAACGCCCGCGACGGTCGAAGCCGTGAACGAGCGTGGCGGCATCATCCTCGACCGCACCAATTTCTACGCGACCGGCGGCGGCCAGCCGGGCGATGCCGGCCATCTGCGCCGCGCCGATGGCAGCGAGATCACGATCGCCACCACGATCTACGATCCCGAGGACAAGAGCCGGGTCATCCATGTCCCGGCCGAAGGACAGGCCCTGCCGGCGCCCGGCGAGGCGGTGACGGTCGTGCTCGACTGGGAACGCCGCTTCAAGCGCATGCGCGTTCATACCGCCCTGCATCTGCTCAGCGTCGTGCTCACCTTCCCCGTCACCGGTGGCTCGATCGGCGAGGGCGACGGGCGGCTCGATTTCGACATTCCCGAAGGCGGGCTCGACAAGGCCGAGATCTCCGAGAAGCTGAATGCGCTGGTCGCGCGCAATGCCGACGTCACCGAGCGCTGGATCACCGACGAGGAGCTCGACGCCAATCCGGGCCTGGTCAAGACGATGTCGGTCAAGCCGCCACGCGGCTCGGGCCGCGTCCGGCTCGTCGCCATCGGCGATATCGACCTGCAGCCCTGCGGCGGCACCCATGTCCGCAACACCGCCGAGATCGGCCCGGTCGCGGTCACCGATATCGAGAAGAAGGGCAAGCAGAACCGGCGCGTCCGGATCGCGCTCGCCTGAGAACACCAAAGCTGATGCCCAGAGGACACGCCTATGGCCCGTGAAGACGTCTTCGTTTCGACCGAATGGCTGGCTGAGCGCCTGAACGCGCCGGATGTCATCGTCGTCGATGCCTCCTGGTACCTGCCGGCCCATGGCCGCGATCCGCATGCCGAATTCGCCGAGCGGCGCATTCCCGGCGCGGTGCATTTCGATATCGACGCGGTCAAGGACACCACATCCAACCTGCCGCATATGTTGCCGCGGCCGGATGCCTTCGCGGCAGCTGTCGGCGCCATGGGCATCGGCGACGGCATGCGCATCTTGGTCTATGACGGGCTCGGCCTGTTCTCGGCGCCGCGCGTGCGCTGGACCTTCCGCACCTTCGGCGCCAAGGACGTCGTCATCCTCGACGGCGGCTTCCCGAAATGGGAGCGCGAGGGCCGGCCGATCGAGCACGGCCCGCCGCGTGCCCGCGCCGCCCGCAGCTTCACCGCCCGTCTCGACCATTCAGCCGTCGCCAACGCCGACGATGTCGCGAAAGCGCTCTCCGCCGGCAATGCCCAGGTGGTCGACGCGCGCCCGGCCGACCGCTTCCGCGGCGAGGCGGCCGAGCCGCGCCCCGGCGTGCGCTCCGGCCATATGCCCGGCGCCCTCAACGTGCCGGCGACCGCGCTCATCGCCGATGGCAGCCTGAAGGATTCGGCCGCCATCGCCGCCGCCTTCGCTGATGCCGGCGCCGATCTCGACCGGCCCTTGATCACGAGCTGCGGTTCCGGCGTCACCGCCGCGATCCTCGCAACGGCGCTGGAGACAATCGGCAAGCCGGCCCGCGCGCTCTATGACGGTTCCTGGTCCGAATGGGGCGCGAGCGACCGGCCGGTCGCGACGGGGTCGGCGAAGAAGGGCTGAGACAGTCTGCGCCTGCGCAAGCGAGGAGGACGACATGAGTCACGATCATTCTCACGATCACGACCATCCGCACGATCACAGCCATGATGGCGAACCGCGCTGGAAGCATGACGGCGTGCGCGTCATCTCCGGCGACAAGCTCGACCCCAACACGGCGCAGACGCCCGGCATGTTCCGGCAGGCGGCGATCAACCATGCCCGCGTCGGCGCCCAGAAGATCTGGGCCGGCACGGTCGCGATCGAGCCCAACGCCAAGACCGGCGTGCACCATCACGGCGAGCTCGAAAGCGTGATCTATGTGGTGAGCGGCAAGGCGCGGATGCGCTGGGGCGAGCGGTTGGAATTCGTCGCCGAGGCCGGCCCGGGCGATTTCATCTATGTGCCGCCTTTCGTGCCGCATCAGGAGATCAACGCCGATCCCGACAACCCGCTGCAATGCGTGCTGGTGCGCTCCGACAACGAGGCGGTGGTGGTCAACATCACCGATGTCGACCCGGTCGAGAAGCCGGAAGAGGTCTACTGGGTCGATCCGATCCACAAGCACCCGCACGGGTGAAGAGGGACGCCATCTTGCCTGTCGAACTGCGTGAGATCACCGCGGCGACGGTCCGGACCATCTGCGGGCTCGAGGTCACGGAGGAGCAGCGCGAGAATGTCGCGCCGGTCGCGATCTCGATCGCGCAGGCGCATTTCGAGCCGCGTGCGACCTTCCGGGCGATCTATGCCGGGGACGAGCCCGTCGGCTTCATCCTCTGGCGCGATGACGACAAGCCGGGCAGCGCCTATCTCTGGCGCTTCATGATCGATCGCCGGCATCAGGGGAAAGGCTATGGCCGCGCAGTTCTGGAGCAGCTCTTCGCCATGCTGAAAGCGCAAGGCGTTACCACGCTCAGCGCCAGCGTCGTCCGTGGCGAGCACAGCCCGTTGGGGTTCTACCTGTCGATCGGCTTCATCGAGGCCAACGAAGTCACGAGCACCGGCGAATGGCTGATCCTGAAGAGCCTTTAGGCAGGCCGGCCGCCTAGCCCGTCTCGAAATCGCCGGGCTGCGGCGGGGCGATCGGCGTGAACAGCGTCCGGTCCGGCTTGATGTCGAGGAGCGGCGTCTCGTCGAGGCAATCGAGCCCGCGCACCAGCAGCACCCGCCCCTCCCGCGCCACCAGCGTCGCGATCGAGGTGCCGATCGGGTTGGGTCGGACCGGCGTGCGCAGCGCGAAGGTGCCGTGCGTCTCGCCGTTATTGGCCGGGCTCTGGCGCACGAGATCGCGACGCGACTGGTGCAGCCAGTAGAGCACCTCCAGCCGCTCGAAGCGCTCGATGCCCTCCAGTGCCTCGTCCCAGGGCGGGAAGAGTTCGATGCGGCAGATCGGGCCGTCCGCCCTGCCCTGGCGCGGACAGGTGAGCCGCGAAGTCCAGGGCGTGCGGATCGTGCCGATGAAGACGAGGCCGGCATCGGTCGCCTGCGGCGGCGCGACAGCGACCTCCTTCTCGCGAATCTCGTTCTCGCGGACCATGTGGGCGAGCCCGTCAGTCGATCGCGATCATCACATCGGACGCCTTCACCACGGCGTAGGCCTCCTTGCCGACGGCGAGGCCGAGATCGTCCACCGCCGCATTGGTGATCGAGGAGGTGACGATCGCGCCGCCGATATCGATGCGGACATGGGCTGTCGTCGCGCCCTTGGTGATCTCGACGATCTTGCCCTTGAGCTGGTTGCGGGCGCTGATCTTCATGGCTCGTCCTCTCCTTGCGACAACGCGACCGCCGCCGCGCCTTGACTTGGGTCGGGGGGCGCGGCAACCATCGTTATATCCGACGATATACAACGAGAAATTCTTGCGAGGAACAACATGTTGAAGCGCCGCACCCTGCTGGGCATGGGCCTGGCCCTTGTCGTGAGCCTTGCTCCCACCTTCGAAGCCGCGCAGGCGCAGACGAAGGACCTCGTCATCTTCGCCGCCGCCAGCATGAAGAACGCGCTGGACGAGGCTGCCGCCAACTGGGTCAAGGAAAGTGGCAAGCCGGCGCCGAAAATCTCCTATGCCGCCAGCAACACGCTGGCGAAGCAGCTCGAGAACGGAGCCCCGGCCGATCTCTTCGTCTCGGCCGATCTGGACTGGATGGACTATGCCGCGAGCAAGAACCTGATCAAGCCGGATACCCGCGTCAGCCTGCTCGCCAACCGCATCGTGCTGGTCGCCGGCAAGGATTCGACCGCCAAGCTCGACCTCAAGCCCGGTGCCGATGTCGCGGGTGCCGTTGGCGCAGGCCGGCTCGCCATGGGCAATGTCGATTCCGTCCCGGCCGGCAAGTACGGCAAGGCCGCGCTGGAGAAGCTCGGCGCCTGGGACAAGGTGAAGGACAAGATCGCGCAGGCCGACAATGTCCGCGCCGCTTTGCTGCTGGTCTCGCGCGGCGAGGCCCCGCTCGGCATCGTCTACGCGACTGACGCCGCCGCCGACCGCCAAGTCAAGGTCGTCGCGACCTTCCCCGAGGATTCGCATCCCCCGATCGTCTACCCGGTCGCCGTCACCAAGGATTCGGCCAATCCCGACGCGCAGGCCTTCCTGACCTATCTGCGTAGCGCCGCCGCCCGGCCCGTCTTCGAGAAGCAGGGCTTCACGGTCCTCAACAAGGCTGCCAGTTCTTCGTGATCGCCGCCTCGTGACCGACTGGCTTACGCTATCTCCTGAAGAGTGGACGGCGGTGAGGCTCAGCCTCATCGTCGCGACGACCGCCATGCTCGCGAGCCTCCCCTTGGGGCTCGCGGTTGGCTTGCTGCTGGCGCGGGGGCGCTTCTGGGGCAAGTCCCTGCTCGACGCGATCGTCCATATGCCCTTGATCCTGCCGCCGGTGGTGACGGGCTACCTGCTGCTCGTCGGCTTCGGCCGGCGCGGGCCGATCGGCGAATTTCTTTATGACTGGTTCGGGATCGTGCTGTCCTTCCGCTGGACTGGCGCAGCGCTCGCCTGTGCCGTGATGGGCTTTCCGCTGATGGTCCGTGCCATCCGCCTTTCGATCGAGGCCGTCGACCGCAAGCTCGAATCCGCTGCCGGCACATTGGGCGCGAGCCCGATCTGGGTCTTCCTCGTCGTCACCTTGCCGCTTTGCCTGCCCGGCATCATCGCCGGCATGATCCTGTGCTTCGCCAAGGCGATGGGCGAATTCGGCGCGACCATCACCTTCGTCTCCAACATCCCCGGCGAGACGCAGACCTTGCCCACTGCGATCTACACCTTCACCCAGGTTCCCGGCGGCGATGCCGGCGCGATGCGATTGACGCTGATCTCGATCGCGATCTCGGTCGCGGCGCTCTTTCTGTCCGAACTGATGGCCCGCATCGTCGGGCGCCGGATCAACGTCGAATGACAGATGTCCTCGACATTGCCGTCCGCCACAGGCTCGGAGACTTCACGCTCGATTCGAGCTTCACCTCCGACGGGCGCCTGACCGCCCTGTTCGGCAGCTCGGGCTCGGGCAAGACCTCGCTGGTCAATGTCATCGGCGGGCTGATCCGCCCCGATTCCGGCCATGTCCGCGTCGATGGCGAGACGCTGGTCGATACCGAGCGCGGCATCTTCCTGCCGAAGCATCGCCGCCGTATCGGCTATGTCTTCCAGGAGGCGCGGCTGTTTCCGCATCTCACCGTGCGGCAGAACCTGCTCTTCGGGCACTGGTTCGTGCCGCGCGCCCAGCGCAAGCCGGCCGAACTCGACAAGGTGCTGGAGCTGCTGGGGATCGGCCATCTGCTGCACCGGAGACCGGGCGGCCTTTCCGGCGGCGAGAAGCAGCGCGTCGCCATCGGCCGCGCGCTGCTGGCGCAGCCGCGCCTCTTGCTGATGGACGAGCCGCTTGCCGCGCTCGACGACGCCCGCAAGGCCGAGATCCTGCCGCATATCGAGCGCCTGCGCGACGAGGCCGGCATCCCGATCGTCTATGTCTCGCATGCGCTGGCCGAGGTCGCACGCCTCGCCACCACCGTCGCCATGGTCGAGAACGGGCGCGTCGCGGCCTGCGGGCCGACGGCCGATATCCTCTCCCGCCCCGATCTGGCGGCACGGCCGGGCGCGCCGGAGGCGAGCACGCTGCTCTCCGCCGAGGTCGCCGGCTTCGAGGAGGCTTTCGGACTGGCACGGCTGAAGACGCCGGCCGGGCCATTGACGATCGCGCGCGCCGCGCTGCGGCAGGGCCAGCGCATCAAGATCCGCATCCTGGCGAGCGACGTGATGCTCAGCCTCGGTCAACCGGCCGGGATCAGCGCGCTCAACGTGTTGCCGGGCACGGTCTCCGAGATCGGCGAGCGCAGCGGCGCCGGCGGCAGTACCGTGCACCTGCTCATCGCTTGCGGCGAGGCGAAGCTGGCGGCGCGCCTGACGGCGAAATCCCTCGCCCTGCTCGGGCTGGCACCCGGCAAGCCGGTCCATGCGGTGATCAAGAGCGTCTCCGTCGAGATGCCTTGAAGCGGGCGCCGCACGACCTTCTCAAAAAGTCATGCAATCAACCTTGACCTTCCCATAATGGGAAACCTTATATCGCCTGTCATCACCATGAAGGAGACGGCGATGACGGTCATCGACAGGAGCAGGAACGACCTCGAAACCCTTGATCTGGGCGTCGAGGGCATGACCTGCGCGAGCTGCGTCGCCCATGTCGAGCGCGCCATCGCGGCGGTGCCGGGCGTGGATGCGGTCTCGGTCAATCTCGCGACCGAACGGGCGCATGTCACCTTCGCCAAGGGCGACACCGATCTCGGCCAGATCGAGGCGGCGGTTCGCCAGAGCGGCTACACCCCGGTCGAGAGCACGATCGAATTGTCGATCTCGGGCATGACCTGCGCCTCCTGCGTCGGCCATGTCGAGAAGGCCCTGCGCGCCGTGCCGGGCGTGGTCGAGGCGACCGTCAATCTCGCGACCGAGCGCGCCAGCGTGAAGACGCTCGCCGGCGACGACATCATCTCGGTCCTGGTGAAGGCCGTGGCCGGCGCCGGCTATGAGGCGAGCCCCATCGTCGCAGCCGATGGCGATGCCGACACGCGCCGGCAAGCTGCCAAGGACGAGGAACAGGGCAAGCTGCTGCGCTCGGTCATCCTCGCCGGTTTGCTGACGCTGCCGCTGCTCGTCATCGAGATGGGCAGCCATATGGTCCCCTCTCTGCACCACTGGCTTGCCGGGACCTTCGGCGAGGGAAACGTGCGCGTCTTCTCCTTCGCGCTGGCGACCATCGTCCAGTTCGGGCCGGGCCTCGTCTTCCTGCGCAAGGGATTCCCGGCCCTGCTGCGGCTGGCGCCGGACATGAACTCGTTGGTCATGCTCGGCACCGGCGCGGCCTATCTCTATTCGAGCGTCGCGACCTTCCTGCCGGACCTGATGCCGGCCGGTACTGACGGCACCTATTTCGAATCGGGCGCGGTGATCGTGACGCTGATCCTGCTCGGGCGCTGGTTCGAGACCCGCGCCAAGGGCCGGACCGGCGCCGCCATCCGCAGCCTGATCGCGCTCCAGCCCAAGACCGCCCGCGTGCTGCGCGACGGCGCCGAGAGCGATATTGCCGTCGACAGCGTGCGCCCCGGCGACGTCGTCATCCTCAGGCCGGGCGAGCGCGTCCCGGTCGATGGCGAGGTCACGGACGGCTCTTCCTTCGTCGATGAATCGATGATCACCGGCGAGCCCGCCCCCGTCCGCAAGGAGGCCGGCAGCACCGTCACCGGCGGCACCGTCAACGGCTCCGGCGCGCTGCGTTTCACCGCCCAGAAGGTCGGCTCCGACACACTGCTCGCCCAGATCGTGCGCACCGTTCAGGCCGCACAGGGCGCCAAGCTGCCGATCCAGGCGCTGGTCGACCGCGTCACGCTCTGGTTTGTCCCGGTCGTGATCGGGCTGGCCCTGGTGACCTTCGCGGTCTGGCTCACCTTTGGTCCGAGCCCGGCTCTGTCGCATGCGCTGGTCAATGCCGTCGCGCTGCTGATCATCGCCTGCCCCTGCGCCATGGGCCTGGCCACCCCGACCTCGATCATGGTCGGCACCGGCCGTGGCGCCGAGCTCGGCATCCTGTTCCGCCAGGGCGACGCCTTGCAGGCGCTCAAGGACGTCCAGATCGTCGCGCTCGACAAGACCGGCACGCTGACCAAGGGCAAGCCCGAGCTCACCGATATCGAGCCGGCGAATGGCTTTGCGGCCAACGACGTGCTGCGCCTCGTCGGCTCGGCCGAGAACCGCTCCGAGCATCCGCTGGCGCTGGCGCTGGTCGCAGCCGCCAAGGCGCGGAACCTCACCCTCGCCGAGCCGGCCGATTTCACCAGCGATCCGGGCCGCGGCGTCACCGCGATGGTCGAGGGCCGCAAGGTCGCGATCGGCGGTCACCGGCTGATGGAAGACGCCGGTCTCGACATTGCGCCCTTCGCTGCCCGCGCCAAGGCGCTGGCCGAAGCCGGCAAGACGCCGCTCTATGCCTCGATCGACGGCCGGATCGCCGCTGTGATCGCCGTCGCCGACGCGGTGAAGGAGACCACGCCCGCGGCCATCGCCGCCCTGCACAAGCTCGGCCTCAAGGTCGCGATGGTGACCGGCGACGACCGGCGCACGGCGGAAGCGGTCGCGCGCGGCCTCGGCATCGACGAGGTCTGGGCCGAGGTGCTGCCGACCGACAAGGCCGAGGTGGTGAAGCGCATGCAGAGCCGTGGCGCCAAGGTCGCCTTCGTCGGCGACGGCATCAACGACGCCCCTGCCCTCGCTCAGGCCGATGTCGGCATCGCCATCGGCACCGGCACCGATATCGCGATCGAGAGCGCCGATGTCGTGCTGATGTCCGGCGACGTCATGGGCGTGCCCCGTGCGATCGCGCTGTCGCAGGCGGTGATTTCCAACATCCGCCAGAATCTCGCCTGGGCCTTCGGCTACAACGCCCTGCTGATCCCGGTCGCGGCCGGCGTGCTCTATCCGGCCTTCGGCATCCTGCTCTCGCCGGTCTTCGCCGGGCTCGCCATGGCGCTGTCGAGCGTCAGCGTCGTCAGCAATGCACTGCGGCTGAAGCGTTTTCAGGTTCCGGCTTCGCACGGACAGGAGGTCTGAGATGAATATCGGCGAAGCCGCAACCCGCTCCGGCGTCAGTGCCAAGATGATCCGCTATTACGAGAGCATCGGCCTGATCACCGCGCCGGCCCGCACCGCGGCGCAATACCGGGTCTATGCCGATGACGACGTACATACGCTGCGCTTCGTGCGCCGCTCGCGCGATCTCGGCTTCTCGCTGGAGGAGACGCGCGAATTGCTGGCGCTCTGGCGCGACAAGAGCCGGGCCAGCGCCGATGTGAAGAACCTCGCCATGGCGCATGTGCGCGAGCTCGAGGAAAAGGCGGCCGAACTCAAGGCCATGGCCGACACGCTCCGGCATCTGGCGACGCATTGCCATGGCGACCACCGGCCGGATTGCCCGATTCTCGCGGATTTCGCCGCCACCACGCCGACGCAAGGCAAAGCCTGAGACGCTGCTCCGCCATGCGCTGAATGTCTGGACGGAGCGGTGCGACATTGCTCATATGCGCCTGCCCACCAGAGGCGGGTCCGGCCCGGCCACATAGGCCCCGTCGGGGAATCCGTCTCTCAACAAAAGACGGGGAACGCCCACGCGTTCTCCAGGCGGAACGACAATGGACAATCGAAACGATCTCTGGCGGCATGTCGATGCGAACAAGGAGCGGCTGATCGCACTCTCAGACCGGGTCTGGGGCATGCCGGAGGTGTGCTACACCGAGAAGCGCTCTGTCGCCGAGCATATCGCCGAATTGAAGCACCAGGGCTTCAAGATCACCGAGAATGTCGCTGATATCCCGACCGCCGTGATCGGCGAGGCCGGTGAAGGCGGCCCGGTCATCGCCTTCCTTGGCGAATACGACGCCCTGCCCGGCCTCTCGCAGGAAGCCGGCGCCTCCGAGCACAAGGAAATCGAGGCTGGCGGCCATGGCCATGGCTGCGGCCATAACCTGCTCGGCTCGGCCGCGATGCTCGCAGCCGTGGCGATGAAGGAATGGCTCGCCGAGAACAAGATTCCTGGCCGCGTGCGCTATTACGGCTGCCCGGCAGAGGAAGGCGGCGCCGCCAAGGCCTTCATGGTCCGCGCCGGCGCCTTCGACGATGCCGATGTCGCGATCTCATGGCACCCGTCGAGCTTCTGGGAGGTCGCTCCGGCGCTGGCGCTGGCCAATACCCGCGCCGATTTCGTCTTCACCGGCCGCGCCTCGCATGCCGCCGCTGCGCCCCATCTCGGCCGCTCGGCGCTCGATGCCGTCGAGCTGATGAATGTCGGCGTCAACTACATGCGCGAGCATATGCCGTCCGACGCCCGCGTCCATTACGCGCTGCTCGACACCGGCGGCATCGCGCCGAACGTCGTTCAGGCCCATGCCCGCGTGCGCTACTCGATCCGCGCCCGTGATCTTCGCGGCATGCTGGAGCTCGTCCAGCGCGTGAAGAAGATCGCCGAAGGCGCGGCCCTGATGACGGAAACCAAGATGGAGATGCGCATCGTCAGCGCCGTTTCCGATCTTGTCGCCAACACGCCGCTCGAAGAGGCCCTGTACAAGGTGATGGCCGAACTCGGCGCGCCGCATTTCGACGATGCCGACAAGGCCTATGCCGAGAAGATCCGCGGCACGCTCTCGCCGCAGGAGATCGCCTCGATCTGGCGCACCATCGGCATGCCGGATACCGGCGCGCCGCTCGCCGACTTCCTCGTGCCGCGCGATGCCAAGCGCAACCCGGCGATCGGCTCGACCGATATCGGCGACGTGAGCTGGGCGGTGCCGACCGTGCAGGCCCATGCGCCGACGGTTGCGATGGGCACGCCGTTCCACACCTGGCAGGTCGTGGCGCAGGGCAAGTCCCCCGCCGCGCACAAGGCGATGGTCCATGTCGCCAAGGCGATGGCCGCGACCGGCGCCGCCGTGCTGAGCGATCCCGCCCTGATGGCCGCCGCCAAGGCCGACCACAAGGCCCGTCTCGGCAAGGAAGGCTACACCTCGCCGCTGCCCCCCGAAGTGAAGCCGCCGCTGACCATGTCGCTGGGCTGATAGCTCCGGAACCATGTCGTCATTCCGGGGCGGTCCGCAGGACCGAGCCCGGAACCCATGAACACGACGCTTGCCGTCATGGTCGGGCTTGTCCCGACCATCCACGTCTTTCTTCATCGGGAGCGGTGTTCAAGACGTGGATGCTCGCCACAGGGGCGAGCATGACGAACTGAAGCAAGGCTGTGTTCATGGATTCCGGGCTCATCGCTACGCGATGCCCCGGAATGACGGCGTGTTATCCTCGCTTGGCCGATTGAACGAACACATATGATCCGGGAGAATAGGCCTCTGCCGTCAGCCGGCAGAATCGCCAGCCGGAGCCAGCATGGATCGCGCAGAGGAATCGGAAGACGGGCTCGGCCGGCATCACCGCACGGCCAGCGGCCAGGCCGATTCCACCGTTCCCGAGCCGGTCGATCTCGCCGGCTACGTGCTGGACGAGCAGTTCGGCTTCCTGCTGCGGCAGATGCAGCAGCGCTATGTCGCGATGTTCCTGGCAATGATGGGCGAAGACGGGCCGACGCCGCCGCAATTCGCGGTTCTGTGCCGGCTCGCCGTCGACGGCCGCATCTCCCAGAACCAGCTTGGCCGCATGACGGCGATGGACCCGGCCACGATCCGAGGCGTGGTGACGCGGCTGGCCGAGCGCGGGCTGGTCGAGCGGCTGCACGATCCCGACGACAAGCGCCGTGTGCTGGTGCAGCTCGGCCAGCGCGGCCGCGAGCTGCTGCCTGAATATGTCGAGCGCGCCAAGGCGATCACCATCGCGGCGCTGGATCCGATGACCGAACGTGAAGTCGAGCCACTGCTCGACGTGATGCGGCGGCTGCTCTCGGGCTTCAGACCGCCAGATACTGGCTCCGCGCCGCCTCGTCGGCCTTGAGCGCCGCCATCGTATCGTCGAAGCGGATCAGCCCCTTCTCGATGATCACGGCGCGGTCGGCGATGCTGCCGGCGAAATGCAGGTTCTGCTCCGAGAGCAGCACGGAAAGCCCCTCGCCTTTCAGTACGCGAATCGTCTGCGCCATCGCCTCGACGATGACCGGCGCGAGTCCCTCGGAGGGCTCGTCGAGCAGCAGCAGGCGCGGATTGCCCATCAGCGTGCGGGCGATGGTCAGCATCTGCTGCTCGCCGCCGGACATGGCCCCGCCCGGCCGGTCGCGCATGCGGCCGAGATTGGGGAAAAGGTCGAACAGCCGCTCCGGCGTCCAGTGCGGCGCGCCCTTGCGGGGCGGCTGACGGCCGACCTCGAGGTTCTCCATAACGGTCAGGTCGGAGAAGATGCGCCGATCCTCCGGGACATAGCCGACGCCGAGCCGGGCGATGGCGAAGGGCTCGCGACCGGCGATCTCCTTGCCCTCGAAGCGGATCGAGCCTTGCGGCTCAGGCACCAGTCCCATCACCGTCTTCATCGTCGTCGACTTGCCGGCGCCGTTGCGGCCCATCAACGCGACGACTTCGCCAGCCCCAACCGAGAAGCCGACGCCGTGCAGGATCTTGGCGCGGCCATACCAGGCCTCGACATCAGCGAGTTCGAGGAGTGCCGCCATCAATGCCCTCCTGAGGTCGCGCCGGAGCCGAGATAGACCGCGCGCACCTGCGGGTCGTTGCGGACCTCCGCACTGGTCCCGGAGGCGATCAGGCGGCCGCGATCGAGCACCAGCACGCGGTCGGCATGGGCGAAGACGACATCCATGTCGTGCTCCGTGAACAGCACGGCGATGCCGCGATGCCGCGCGATGCGGGCGGTCAATGCCATCAGGGCGATGCGCTCCTGCGGCGCCATGCCGGCGGTCGGCTCGTCCATCAGCAGCAGCTTGGGCGCATTGGCGAGCGCAACGGCAAGCTCGACGCGCTTCAGGTCGCCATAGGCGAGCACGCCGCAGGCACGCCCCGCCTGCTGGGCCATCCCGACCTGAGCGAGCAATGCATCCGCCGCCTCGCGGTGGCGCGCATCGGCACGGCCGAACAGGCGCCAGCCCTCGCCTTCATGCGAGATCAACGCCATCTGGACGTTCTCGCGCACGGTCATCGAGGCGAAGGTCGCGGTGATCTGGAAGGTCCGGCCGACGCCGAGCCGCCAGATTTTGCGCGGTTCGAGCCCGGTGATCGGCCGGCCCACCAGCAGCACCTCGCCGCGATCGGGCTTGAGCTGCCCGTTCAGCATGTTGAAGCAGGTCGTCTTGCCGGCGCCGTTGGGGCCGATCAGCGCGACCAGCTTGCCGGCCTCGACCGAGAAGGACACGCCGTCGACCGCCTTCACGCCGCCGAAGGACCGGGCGAGGTCGCGGGCTTCGAGCACGGTAGGCATGGGCGCGCTCATGCCGTTGCCGTCGCTTGCGCGGCGCTCTCGCGCCGGGCGCGCCAGAACAGCCAGGTGCCGACGAGCCCGCGCGGGAACAGCACGACCAGCAGCACGATCGAGAGCCCGAGGCCGAAGCGCCAATAGGCTGTCAGCTTCATCAATTGCTCGTTGAGGCCCATATAGGCGAAGGCGCCGACGACCGGCCCGGCGACCGTCTGCACGCCGCCGAGCAGCACCATCAGAAGCGCATCGACCGAGCGCGGGATCGCCATATAGGTCGGGAAGACCGAACCTTTCGAGAAGGCGAAGAGCCCGCCGGCAATGCCGGCCGCAATCGCCGCGATGACGAAGGCCGCCCATTGCAGGCGCCCGACATCGAGCCCGATCGCCTCGGCCCGCAAGGCGCTGTCGCGGCCGGCACGCAAGGCGTAGCCGAAGGGCGCGAAGATGATGATGCGCAGGGCCACGATCACGAGCACGGCAATCGCGAGCGCGAGGTAATAGAACACCGTCTTGGGCACCGCCCAGGCCGAAGGCCAGACTCCGAGGATGCCGTTGTCACCGCCTGTCAGATCGACCCATTGGAAGGCCGTCGCCCAGGCGATCTGCGCGAAGGCCAGCGTCAGCATGGCGAGATAAACGCCCGAGAGCCGCACGCAGAACCAGCCGAAGATCGCGCCCGCGATGCCGGCCATGAGAGGCGCCAGCATCAGCGCCTCCTCCATCGGGCTGCCCAGCCATTTCACCGCCAGCGCCGCGCCATAGGCGCCGAGGCCGAAATAGGCGGCATGGCCGAAGGAGGTGATGCCGCCCGGCCCCATCAGCAGATGCAGCGAGGCGGCGAAGACCGCGAAGATCACGAGATCGGTCAGGGTCAGGACGATATGATCAGGCACGACGAGCGGCGCGAGGACCAGCAGGCTGAGCGCGACCGCTCCGAACAGCTTCGCCGCGCCATCGGCCGGGCGCAGCAGGAAGAGCTGGCCGGCATGGCCGCGCGGCTCGCTGGCCGCCTTGCCGAGCAGGCCATGCGGCCGGACGATCAGGACCGCCGCCATCACCAGGAAGACGAGGACCAGCGTGATCTTGGGCAGGATCAGGATGCCGAAGGCGTGGAGCACGCCGATCAGCACGGCGGCGAGATAGGCCCCCGTCACGCTGCCGAGCCCGCCGACGACCACGACGACGAAGGCCTCGGCGATCATCGAGAGGTCCATGTGGAGGTTGATCGCCTCGCGCGGGAGCTGGAGCGCTCCGCCGAGCCCCGCCAGCGCGGCACCAAAGGCGAAGACCGAGGTGAAGAGCAGGCGCTGGTTGACGCCGAGCGCGCTCACCATCTCGCGGTCTTGCGTCGCGGCGCGGATCAGCACGCCCCAGCGCGTCCGGTGGAACAAGAGCCAGATCAGGCCGAGCACGACCGGCCCGACCGCGATCAGGAAGAGCTCGTAGCTCGGGAAGCGATTGTCGAACAGGACGACGAAGCTGCGGAAGCCCGGCGCGCGCGGGCCGAGCTTGTCCTCCGGCCCCCAGGTCGCCAGCGCGATATCCTGCAGCATCAGTACGACGCCGAAGGTCGCGAGCAGCTGGAACAGCTCCGGCGCCTGATAGATCCGCCTGAGGATCAGGACCTCGACGAGCACGCCGGCGAGGCCGGTGAGCAGCACGGCAATGATCACGCCGCCCCAGAAGCCGAACGGATCGGCCGGGCCGAGCCAGGTCACCAGCGTGAAGGCCAGATAGCCGCCCAGCATGTAGAGCGAGCCATGGGCGAAGTTCACGATGCGCGTGACGCCGAAGATGATCGACAGTCCGCACGCCACCAGGAACAGCGACGACGCCGAGGCCAGGCCGTTCAGGGTCTGGGTGAGGACGAGATCAAGCATGTCGTCTCGGGTGGGCGATGGGCTTCGTGAACGGTCGGAACATATCGAGGTTCGGCGTCGCTGGCGCTTTTTGGAGCCACGCCGTCACTCCGGGGCTTCGCGTCAGCGAAGAGCCCGGAACCCATGAACACGACGCTGCTCCAGTCGTCATGCTCGCCCCTGTGGCGAGCATCCACGTCTTGAACACGGCCTTCGACCAGCAAAGACGTGGATGGTCGGGACAAGCCCGACCATGACGGGAAGCGTCGTGTTCATGGGTACCGGGCTCAGGCCTGCGGCCTGCCCCGGAATGACGGCGCGGCTTCTCCTCAAACCGCCGGCCGCAGCTTGCGGACCTCATCGTCGCTCGGGAGATACTTGGCGCCGTCGCGATAGCTCCAGTCGACCATCACGCCCTTGCCGTTCTTCAGCGCGCTCTTGCCGACATAGGCGCCGAGCGTCGACTGGTGATCGATCTTGCGGAATTCGATCGGGCCGAAGGCCGAGCCGAATTTCAGCCCCTCGAAGGCGTCGACGAGCTTCTCGTTGTCGGTCGATCCGGCCTTGGCCAGCGCGGCGGCGATGGCCTGCACCGTCTCGTAGCCCACGACCGAGCCGAGCCGCGGATAGTCGTTGTACTTCGCCTTGTAGGCGTCGCGGAACTTGATGTGCTCCGGCGTCTGCAAGTCGGCATGCGGATAGCCGGTGATGATCCAGCCTTCCGGCGTCTCGGCACCGAGCGTGTCGAGATATTCCGGCTCGCCGGTCAGCATCGAGACGACCTGGCGCCCCTCGAACAGGCCGCGCGTATTGCCGGCGCGGACGAAATTGGCGAGGTCGACCGCGAAGGTGACGTTGAAGATCGCGTCGGGCTTGGCCGCCTCCAGCGCCTGGACGGTCGCGCCGGCATCGATGCGGCCGAGCGCCGGGAATTGCTCGGCAACGAAGGTCACGTCGGGGCGCGCCTTCAGCAGCAACTCCTTGAACCATTTCACCGCCGACTGGCCGTATTCGTAGTTCGGCGCGACGATCGCCCATTTCTTGGCCGGGAGCTTCGCCGCTTCCTCGACGAGCATCGCCGCCTGCATGTAGGTCGAAGGCCGCAGGCGGAAGGTGTAGCGGTTGCCCTTCGACCAGACGAGCGCGTCCGCCAGGGGCTCGGAGGCGACATAGAGCCGCTTGTTCTGGTTGGCGTAGTCGGCGAGCGCGAGGCCGACATTGGAGAGGAAGCCGCCGGCGATGATGTCGACCTTCTCGGCGGTCGCGAGATCGGCGGCGTGGCGCACCGCGTCCTCGGGCTTGCCGGCATCGTCGCGGAACACGGTCTCGAGCTTGCGGCCAAGCACGCCGCCGGCCGCGTTGATCTGCTCCTGCGCCAGTTCCCAGGCCTGCCGATAGGGTTTCAGGAAGGCCGGCTGGGCGGTATAGGAGTTGATCTCGCCGATGCGGATCGGCCCCGCGCCCTGGGCGCGCACCAGCTGGGGAACGCCGAGGGCAAGCGTGCCCGCGACGAAACTGCGACGATCGATCTTCATCGGATGGGTCCTTCGCCTCGCTGCGGCTGCAATCCGCAGCGATACCGCTCGCACCGGGCTTGGGAGAGCGATTTTCATATGTATACATATGAATGGACAGATTCCGGCGCTTGTCAATCTGCCTTTCTTGCAATGCAGCGCATCGGCAATCGATGGGCAAAGGCTCGCGCCGGCACTGAGAGAAGTCAGCCAGTCGCCTGATTTCAATAGGAAATTCTGCCGCCCAAAAATAAGTCAGCGATGCTGTCCTTTTGGCCTTGCGGGTGTGGCGCAGGCTCCCTATTTAGATTGCAGCGCAGCAGAGATGTTGCGTCGCCCTCCTTGGGCGTTTCCTCCCTAGACTTGGGCTGCGCTTCCCGCGCGGCCCTTTTTTCTTGCCGGGAGTTCGCCGCTACCAGCGCCGGCCATAGCCCCAGGGGCCGCCGAAGGAGGCGTCGAAACGGTCGAAGCGGTAGCGCCGCTCCGCCGCGCGATCGAGATCGAGCTGCAGCAGGCAGTTCGAGAAGCCTTCGCTTGGCGCGCGGAAGCCGAACGAGCGGCAGCGCTGCTCGTCCATGGCGCGATATTCGGCCTCGGTGGTGACGCAGCCGCTCAATGCGAGGGCCAGCATCGCGCCGGCTGCAAGCCTGATGATCGTCATCGCGCTTCTCCTCTCGCTCATGCCCGTCTGCGCATGGACGGCTTGGCAGTTCCCGCGCTTAGCCGAGCGGGATGGACATTGGGACATCGTGGGGCAGAACCGCCTGATTGTCATTCCGGGGCTTCGCGCAGCGAAGAACCCGGAACCCACGACCGGGCGAGCGGCTTATAGCGCGATACAGGATGCTCCACCCAGTCGTGGGTTCCGGGTTCGCGCCTGCGGCGCGCCCCGGAATGACAAAGGTGCAGCTCGAAGCCGGCGTGATCAAGGATCGAGAACCGCTAGCGCGAGAACCGGATCGGCACAGCCAGCGAGATCGCACCGCCGCCAAGCCCGTCCGGCGGGGCCGGCACGGGGCTGGCACGGCGGATCATCGAGACAGCCTCCTCGTCCAGCGCCGCGTCGCCCGAGCCGCGGACGAGCCGGGCCGAGAGCACGCGGCCGCCGCGATCGATGCTGAAGGCGATCTGGACCGTGCCGGGGCTGGCGCCGCCCGGGAAGCGCTTGAAGCGGTTGAGATGCGCCATCAGCGTGCCGCGCCAGCTCGCGGTTGCGGCCGGAGACGGCGAGGAGGCTCCCGAATTGGGAGCGGCAGCGCGCGGCGCAACCTGGTCCTGCGCCACCGGCGCGGAGGTCTGTTCGGCTTTCGGCTTGTCCGGCCGGATCGGCTTCTTTTTCTCGACGATCTTCGGTTTCGGCTTCGGCTTGGGCTTCTCCGGCGGAGGCGGTTTCGGCTGTTCCTTCGGCGGCGGCGTCAGGATCGCTGCCGCATCCGGCAGCGGCGGCAATTCGGGAATCCTGATCTCCGGCTCGGGAATCGCGACGGGCTCCGGTTCCGGGGGCAGCGGCTCGATTTCCTTGGGCTGCTCGACCGGCTCGGGTGGCGGCGGTTCGGGCTCCGGCTGCGCCTCGGCCATCTCGGGGCCCGGCGCGACATCCTGCGGCGGTGCCTCGGGCGCGACCGCCAGCGGCGCAAGCTCGATCATGACGGCGGCCGGCGGCGCGCCCATCGCGGCCTCGGCGCGCTGCCAGTTGGCGATGACCCAGCCGGCCGTGCCATGGGCGCTTGCGACGACGAAGGCCGCGAAGCTCCAGCGCAGGGCCGCCGGCGCGTAGCGGGAGATCGACGGGCGTTCCATGCTCATGGCTTCAGCCCCGCAACAGCCCCCTGCCCGGTATCCTCGAGCCCGACCAGCGCGATCTTGAGATAGCCGGCGTTGCGCAGCAGGTTCATCACGTTCATCAGCTCGCTATAGGCAACGCTGCCATCGGCCCGCAGGAAGACCCGCTGCTCGCGGTCGCGATTCGTCTTCTGGTCGAGCGCCGCCTGCAGGGCCTCGCGCGGCACGGCGTCATTGCCGAGAGCAAGCGAGAGATCGCCCTTCACGGTCAGGAACATCGGCGTGTCCGGCCGCGGCTGCGGCTGTGCGTTCGAGACCGGCAGGTCGACCGCGACATCCACGGTCGAGAGCGGCGCCGCCACCATGAAGATGATCAGCAGGACGAGGATGACGTCGATGAACGGCGTGACATTGATGTCGCTGACCTCGCCGAGGTCGCCGTCCTGCGGGTCCTTGAGGGAAACGCCCATGGTTCACTCCGCCGGCACGAGCGGCGCGGAGGCCGCGCTCGCCGCCGAAGCCGAGGCCGCGCGCGGGGCCGGCGCGACGGCGCGCTGGCGGCGCTCCAGATCGCGGGAGAGATGGCGCAGGATCTCGCCCGAGGCATCGGAGAGCGTGGCTCGGTAACCGGTGATCGCGCGGGCGAAGACGTTGTAGATGATGACGGCGGGGATGGCGGCGACGAGGCCGATCGCGGTCGCCAGCAGCGCCTCGGCGATGCCCGGTGCGACGACGGCGAGATTGGTCGTCTTGGCCTGGCTGATGCCGATGAAGGAATTCATGATGCCCCAGACCGTGCCGAACAGGCCGACGAAGGGCGCGGTCGAACCGATCGTGGCGAGCAGGCCGGTGCCACGCGCCATCGAGCGGCCGGCGCGCGCCTCGATCCGCGAGAGCGCAATGGCGACGCGCTCCTTGATGCCCTCCTGGCCGAGATCGGCGGAGCGGCGCGTCTCGGCGAGCGCCGCCGCGAGCAACTGGCCGACGGCGCCGCGCAGCTTGCCGTTCTTGCCGGCGGCAGCGCCGGCCGCTGCGCTCAGATTGTCGGCCGCCTCGATACGGCGCAGCGCCCGGCCAGCGGAGCGCTTGGCCGCCGCGAGCTCCATCGCCTTGGCGAGCCAGATCGTCCAGGTCACAAGAGAGGCGAAGGCGAGCCCGAGCATCACACCCTTCACGACGATATCGGCCGCCATGAACATGCCCCAGGGCGACAGGTCATGCGGCAAGGCCGCCGTCACCACCGGAGCGGCCACGGGCGCCGCCGGACTGATGATGGGCGTCAGAGGCGGATGGGCGGCGCTTGGCGGGTTGATGCCGAGCTGGGGCAGAGCGGGCGGCAGGGCATTGGTCGGCGCCGTCGGCTGGCTGGAAGCGGCGGGCTGGGCCTGTGCCGGCGAGGCCGTGTCGGCGGGCGCCTGCGGAGCGGGCTGGCCGGGCACCTGAGCCTGGGCCACCACCACGGAGAGGCTCACCGCGACAAGAGCCAGACGGAACGCGCGCATCATCACAAATCAGCCTTCTCTGGAGGAGCACTGCTCCGGCCTTTGCCGGCTCCGCAGCTCTGCCGCCGGACACCAGGGGGCCGGCAGCTTCCTCATTGGAATCATTACAAAAAAAGCTTGCAGCACCGATGCTGCATATGCGATACGCCTGTTCGAATCGTGCGGGCATGTCAAGGACAAGCGGCTCGCCGGCCATCGCTCCGGACGGGTCTTAGCCACGCGAAATCGGGCCTGCCCGCGCTCCCGGACGGCCCTCACATATCCGCTATTCGATGAATGCAGGGCGTCGCCGCCGCGACGTGTATTTGCCCGTTAGCCGCGCTCGGACCGGTCGATCTCGGCCTGCAATGCTGCGAGATGAGTGGCGGCAGCCTCGGTTGCGGCCTGCTCGACCGCGCGGAAGCGCAGGATCAGCGCTTCGCCGAGAGGGGTCAGTTGCGCCCCGCCGCCATTGCGACCGCCGACCTGACGCTCGACCACCGGCTTGCCGAAGAGCACGTTCAGCTCCTCGACCAGCTCCCAGGCGCGCCGGTACGACATCTCCATCGCCCGGCCGGCGGCCGAGATCGAGCCATGCGTCGCGATGTTCTCGAGCAGCGCGATCTTGCCGGGGCCTATCCGGCCCTCGGGATCGAGTTGGATACGCAGGCTCAGCGAGGGCACCGCGGCCTCAGGAGGCTTTGGCGAGGGCCGCTTGCGCGCCTTCGCCGCAGGCGGCGAGCCAGATCGCCGCGATGCGCTCGATGCCGGCCTGGTCGTCGGCATCGAATCGCGCCGGCGACGGGCTATCGAGATCGATGACGCCAATGACGCCGTCACGGCCATGGAGCGGCACCACCAGTTCGGAGCGCGAGGCCGCATCGCAGGCGATATGGCCGGGGAAGGCATGGACGTCCTCGACCAGCATCGAGCGACCTTGCGCCACGGCCGCGCCGCAGACGCCCTTGCCGACGGGAATGCGGACGCAGGCCGGCTTGCCCTGGAACGGACCGAGCACGAGTTCGCCTGAGCGCATGATGTAGAAGCCGGCCCAGTTCAGGTCCGGCATCATCTGGAACAGCAGGGCGGAGGTGTTGGCGGCGTTGGCGATCGGGTCGCTTTCGCCGGCGAGCAGGGCTTCGAGCTGCCCGGCGAGCTCGCGATAGAAGTCCGGCTTGCTGCCGGCGGCGATGCTGCGTGCCTCGAACATGATCCTGACGCCTCGCTTGCGGTCGCTCTCGAAATCCAGCGCCGGTTCCTACCACCATCCTCCCGCCCGCGCCATCGAAGAGGCCGTATGCGGGCAGTTGCCGGAACGATCTCGAGCGATCTCGCTCTTGTCATTCCGGGGCTTCGCATCGCGAAGAACCCGGAACCCACGGCTGGGTGTGCCCCTGTCGTCGGGTGTAGGAAGCCCCACCCAGTCGTGGGTTCCGGGTTCGCGCCTGTGGCGCGCCCCGGAATGACAAGGGCGTGGTTCGCCCTTTGCGATCAACCGAGCCCAGCCCCCTTCCCCGCCCCCGGCGGATCGTGCCAATCCTCCCCGGCGCCAGTCTGAAAGGAATCGGTCTTGAGCGAGGGTCTCCAGCGAATTCGCATCGCAGCCGCCCTGCTGACTGATGCGCGCGGGCGCCTGCTCCTCGTCCGCAAGCGCGGCACCGCCTGGTTCATGCAGCCGGGCGGCAAGATCGAGCCCGGCGAACAGCCCTTCGACGCGCTTGCCCGTGAACTCCGGGAAGAACTGGGGCTTGCCGCCTCGCCCGAGGCCGCGCGCCATTGCGGGCGCTTCACGGCACCGGCGGCCAACGAGCCGGGTTTCATCGTCGAGGCCGAGCTTTTCGCCCTGCCTCTCGATGGCGAGGCTCAGCCCGCGGCGGAAATCGCCGAGATCGCCTGGCTCGAACCCGGCACGCCCTCCGCGCTTCCGCTCGCCCCGCTGACGCGTGATCACGCCTTGCCGCTCTGGCGCTCCCTGCTGACGGAGACATCCCGATGAACGACATGACTTCGACCCCGCGCCGGAGGGATGGCAGCGCCGGCGATGCCGATTACGGCCGCATCGGGCAGGGCTATGCGTCCTATCGCCAGCCAGAGCCCGCCATCGCCGTCCTGATCGAGGCCGCGCTCGGCCCGGCCCGGCGCATCCTCAATGTCGGCGCCGGTGCCGGCTCCTATGAGCCGCGCGGCCGCGACATGACGGCCGTCGAGCCCTCGGCCTCGATGCGGGCGCAGCGCCCGGCCGATATCGTCGCTGCGATCGACGCGAAGGCCGAGGCCCTGCCCTTTCCCGACGGCCATTTCGACGCGAGCATGGCGACCTTCACCGTGCATCAATGGGCGGACCTCGATGCAGGCCTGCGCGAGATGCGCCGGGTGACTCGCGGGCCGGTCGCGATCCTCTCCTGCGATCCCGAGCTGGTGCAGGCCTTCTGGCTCAACCACTACGCGCCGGAGGTATTGGCGACCGAGGCGCGGCGCTATCCCTCGCTCGGCCATATCGGCACGGTGCTGGGCGGCGAGGTCGAGATCGTCGCGGTGCCGATCCCGCTCGGCTGCCGCGATGGCTTCAACGAGGCCTATTACGGCCGGCCTGAGCTTTTCCTCGATCCGGGCGCGCGCTCGGCCTGCTCGGCCTGGAGCTTCGTCGACGAGGCGCAGAACGCCGTTTCGATCGAGAAGCTGCGCCAGGATCTGGAATGCGGCGCCTGGAACGATCGCTACGGCTTCCTGCGCAACCAGCCGAGTTTCGACGGCTCGCTCAGGCTCGTCATCGCACGGCCCTGACTTGGAGATTTTGCGCTGAACCACGCCGTCATCCCGGGCTTGACCCGGGGAACCATCGATGGGCGCCATAGCTCTACGATGGATCCCGGATCGGCGCCGCTTCGCGGCTTGTCCGGGATGACGGCGTGCTTTCATGAGAAACGGCCACTCTCCGAGCCAATAGCAGAAGGGCCGGCTCTGCCCCGAGAACCGGCCCTTCAAAATCACTGGCTGAACTCGTCATCCCGGACGCAGCGAAGCGGCGATCCGGGATCCATTCCTGAGTCTTGTTCGGAAGCGTTCCGGCATGGATCCCGGGTCAAGCCCGGGATGACGGTGCGTTTCCGAGAAAAATCCCCAAACCCTAGAAATTTAGAGATGGATAAGAATTGCCACTGAGAGATGTAAATCCCTGAGAGTAAATTGTT
>NZ_JBMDKB010000022.1:0-117095 GCF_057809495.1 Allobosea sp. FG18 | reverse complement strand
AACCGGGATGATCTCCATGCCGTCCTTCACCGACTTGGGAAGGTCGATCAGGTCCGATGGCCATGGTCAGGTCCGCCGACAATGACCAGCGCTGCGCCCAAACGAAAACCGCCGGCGCTTGTGCGCCGGCGGCTCGTTCTTTCAAGACCGGAGGTCAGTGGGCGACAACGCCCGCTGCGTCGTCGTCCGTGCCCTTGGGCAGCGGGGCCTTGAGATCCTCCTCCCAGACGATCGGAACCGGCTGGCGGGTCAGCGCGTGCTGGAGCACCTGCTCCATGCGCGCAACCGGGATGATCTCCATGCCGTCCTTCACCGACTTGGGAAGGTCGATCAGGTCCTTGGCATTCTCCTCGGGGATCAGCACCTTCTTGATGCCGCCACGGAGCGCCGCCAGGAGCTTCTCCTTCAGACCGCCGATCGGCAGCACCCTGCCCCGCAGCGTGACCTCGCCGGTCATGGCGACGTCGCGGTTGGTCGGGATGCCGGTCAGGATCGAGACGATGGTGGTCGCCATCGCGATACCGGCAGACGGGCCGTCCTTCGGCGTCGCCCCTTCGGGAAGGTGGACGTGAATGTCACGCCGGTCGAAGAGCGGCGGCTCGATGCCGAAATCGACGGCCCGCGAGCGGACATAGGATGCCGCCGCCGAGATCGATTCCTTCATCACGTCGCGCAGGTTGCCGGTGACGGTCATGCGGCCCTTGCCGGGCATCATGACGCCCTCGATCGTCAGCAATTCGCCGCCGACCTCGGTCCAGGCCAGACCGGTGACGACACCGACCTGGTTCTCCGTCTCCGCCATGCCGTAGCGATAGCGCGGCGGGCCGAGATACTCTTCCAGCAGCGGCTCATCGACGACCACCTTGGCCTTCTTGCCGAGCACGATGTCCTTCACGCCCTTGCGGACCGTGTTGGAGATCTCGCGCTCGAGGTTACGGACACCGGCCTCGCGGGTGTAACGCCGCACCAGGGTCTGCAGGGCGCCGTCGGTGATCGACCACTCCTTGCCGTCGAGCCCGTGCTTCTTGATCGCATTCGCGATCAGGTGCTTGCGCGCGATCTCAGTCTTCTCTTCCTCGGTGTAGCCGGCAATGCGGATCACCTCCATGCGGTCCAGAAGGGCCGGCGGAATGTTCAGCGTGTTCGCCGTGGTCACGAACATCACGTTCGACAGGTCGTAATCGACCTCGAGGTAATGGTCGTTGAAGGTCGAGTTCTGCTCGGGATCGAGCACCTCCAGCAGGGCCGCCGAGGGATCGCCACGGAAGTCCTGACCCATCTTGTCGATCTCGTCGAGCAGGATGAGCGGGTTCGAGGTCTTGGCCTTCTTCATCGACTGGATGATCTTGCCGGGCATCGAGCCGATATAGGTGCGGCGATGACCGCGGATCTCGGCCTCGTCACGCACGCCGCCGAGCGACATGCGCACGAACTCACGGCCGGTCGCCTTGGCGATCGACTTGCCGAGCGAGGTCTTGCCGACGCCCGGAGGGCCGACGAGGCACAGGATCGGACCGGCGAGCTTGTTGGCGCGCTGCTGCACGGCGAGATATTCGACGATGCGGTCCTTGACCTTGTCGAGGCCGAAATGATCGTCGTCGAGCACCAGCTGGGCGGCGTTCAGATCCTTCTTGATCTTCGAGCGCTTGTTCCAGGGGATGCCGAGCATCCAGTCGAGATAGTTGCGCACCACGGTCGCTTCCGCGGACATCGGCGACATCTGGCGCAGCTTCTTCAGCTCCGCCGTCGCCTTGTCGCGGGCTTCCTTGGTCAGCTTGGTCTGGGCGATGCGCTCTTCCAGCTCGGCCAGCTCGTCACGGCCTTCCTCGCCGTCGCCCAGCTCCTTCTGGATCGCCTTCATCTGCTCGTTGAGATAGTACTCGCGCTGGGTCTTCTCCATCTGGCGCTTGACGCGCGAGCGGATGCGCTTCTCGACCTGCAGCACGGACATCTCGCTTTCCATCAGCGAGAGCACCTTCTCCAGGCGGTGGGCGACGTTGGTGATCTCCAGCACGCCCTGGCGATCGGCGATCTTGACCGCCAGATGCGAAGCGACGGTATCGGCGAGCTTGGTCGGCTCGTCGATCTGCGTGACCGCGGCGACGATCTCGCCGGAGATCTTCTTGTTGAGCTTCACGTAGCTCTCGAACTCGCTGACGACCGAGCGGGCGAGCGCCTCGACCTCGACCTTCTTGCCTTCTTCCTCGGCCAGGCCGGTGGCCTCGGCCTCATAGAAGGATTCGCTGGCCGCATAGGACGAGGCCTTGGCGCGGCCGACGCCCTCGACGAGCACCTTCACGGTGGAGTCGGGCAGCTTCAGGAGCTGCAGCACGCGAGCGAGCGTACCGATCTCGTAGATTTCGTTGGGCTGCGGGTCATCGTCGCCGGCGTTCTTCTGGGTCGCCAGCAGGATGAGCCCGTCCGTCTTCACCACTTCCTCGAGCGCGCGGATGGACTTCTCGCGGCCGACGAAGAGCGGGACGATCATGTGGGGGAAAACGACGATGTCGCGCAAAGGCAGAACCGGGAAGGTGCCGGTCTCGCCTGGGACGAAGGGGGCGCGTGGCGTCGAGCCAGTCATGGCAATTCCTTTGCAGTTGCGCCCGGCGGACCCCCGAGATGGGCGGAGCGATCGGACGTGTGCGGCCAAGGCGACCATTCGCCCCTCCGCCCTCGCGCATCGCACCCTCATCAGGCGTGCGACTCTCGCAAGTGCACCTAAAGTGGAGACTTCCTCGCCGGCTTTCAAGCGAGGTATCCGGTTCATGCACTACAGCCTTGCATGGCCGGAGGGTCGGAGAAATTCCTATCCTTCAGCTTTGAATTCGCAGTGCTTTTTGCTCAGGCAATCTGGCCGTCATTGCGAGGAACGGAGCGACGAAGCAATCCGGAAGGACTGGGCTGGAGCGTTCGACCCAGTTCGCTGGATCACTTCGCTGCGCTCGCGATGACGTTCATAGCCGGATCGGGGGCATCTCGTATGTCGATTTCGGATCGGACTGTCGCGGCGCGAAACCGCCTTCAGCCCCACGCCGCCAAAAACGCAAAACGCGCGCCAAGGGGCGCGCGTCCTGTTGTCGCAATCGAGGAGAGATCAGGAGGCCGAGGCCGTCTTGGTCTCGTCCTCGCGCTCCGCGTAGATGAAGAGCGGGCGCGCCTTGTTCTCGACAGCCTCGGGGCCGATCACGACCTGCTCGACGCCTTCCAGGCCGGGCAATTCGTACATGGTCTCGAGCAGAATGCCTTCCATGATCGAACGCAGGCCGCGCGCGCCGGTCTTCCGCTCGATCGCCTTGCGGGCGATCAGGCTGACGGCCTCGTCGGTGAAGGTGAGCTGGGTGTCCTCCATCTCGAACAGGCGCTGATACTGCTTGACCAGCGCGTTCTTCGGCTCGGTCAGGATGGTCTTCAGCGCCGGCTCGTCGAGATCCTCCAGCGTCGCCAGGACCGGCAGGCGGCCGACGAACTCGGGAATCAGGCCGAACTTCAGGAGATCCTCGGGCTCGACCTGACGGAAGATCTGGCCGATGCGGCGATCATCGGGGGCCTCGACCTTGGCGCCAAAGCCGATCGAGGTGCCCTTGCCGCGGCTCGAAATGATCTTGTCGAGACCAGCGAAGGCGCCGCCGCAGATGAAGAGGATGTTCGTGGTGTCGACCTGCAGGAACTCCTGCTGCGGATGCTTGCGCCCGCCCTGCGGCGGCACGGAGGCGACGGTGCCTTCCATGATCTTGAGCAGCGCCTGCTGGACGCCCTCGCCGGAGACGTCGCGGGTGATCGAGGGATTGTCCGACTTACGGCTGATCTTATCGATCTCGTCGATATAGACGATGCCGCGCTGCGCCCGCTCGACATTGTAGTCGGAGGCTTGCAGCAGCTTGAGGATGATGTTCTCGACGTCCTCGCCGACATAGCCGGCCTCTGTCAGCGTCGTCGCATCGGCCATGGTGAACGGCACGTCGAGGATGCGGGCCAGCGTCTGCGCGAGCAGCGTCTTGCCCGAGCCGGTCGGCCCGATCAGCAGGATGTTCGACTTCGCGAGCTCGACGTCGTTCTGCTTCGTCGCATGCGAGAGGCGCTTGTAGTGGTTGTGCACCGCCACGGAGAGCACCTTCTTGGCGTGCTCCTGGCCGATGACGTAGTCGTCGAGGACCTTGCGGATCTCCTTCGGGGTCGGCACGCCGTCCTTCGACTTCACCAGCGCGGATTTCGATTCCTCGCGGATGATGTCCATGCAGAGCTCGACGCATTCATCGCAGATGAACACGGTCGGGCCCGCGATGAGCTTGCGCACCTCATGTTGGCTCTTGCCGCAGAAAGAGCAGTAAAGCGTGCTCTTCGAGTCGCCGCCGGGCTTGTTAGCCATCCGTCCATCTCCAGTTCGGGAGCCGGAAGCCGCATCGCCCGTGGCGCCTGCAGCCGTCGTCTCTCCGTCATACTTAAGCGCTCAGATCACGATGATTAGGTTAACGGCCCGTTCCGGTACATTCGGATACGCAGGGCCGGCCCAAGCCGGATCAGAATGGAGCGCCAGTCCGCTCACCCCCGACCCCATGCAAACACGGGGCCGTCCCTCATTCAATATGGGGGCTCGGATGAGCCGGGCCAACCCACAGGATCGCGAGCGCCCGATCAGGCCTCGGCCTCCGGCCGGCGCTCCATGACCTTGTCGATGAGGCCGAACTCCTTGGCCTGCTCGGCGGTCATGAAATTGTCGCGCTCCAGCGCGGCGTGGATGTCTTCGTAGGAGCGTCCGGTATGCTTCACGTAGATCTCGTTCAGCCGCTTCTTCAGGCTCTCGACTTCCCTGGCATGGATCAGGATGTCGGTGACCTGGCCCTGGAAACCGCCGGAGGGCTGGTGAACCATGATGCGCGCGTTCGGCAGGGCGAAGCGCATGTCCTTGGCGCCGGCCGTCAGCAGGAGCGAGCCCATCGAGGCGGCCTGGCCGATGCAGACCGTCGTCACCGGGCAGCGGATCAGCTGCATGGTGTCGTAGATCGAGAGACCGGACGTCACCACGCCACCCGGCGAATTGATGTAGAAGGAGATCTCCTTCTTGGGGTTCTCGGCCTCGAGGAAGAGGAGCTGCGCCACGATCAGCGACGCCGAGTAATCCTCGACCGGGCCGGTCAGGAAGATGATGCGCTCGCGCAGCAGGCGCGAATAGATGTCGAAGGCGCGCTCGCCGCGGCTCGACTGCTCGACCACCATCGGGACGAGATTGTTGTAGGTCTCGAGCGGATCGCGAAGCATGGATCTGTCCTTGAGGTGAAGGCGCCGGGCAACCGGCGAAACATCGAATCGGCGGCGTTTAGGAAGCCACCCACATAAGCACGGCAATCGCGGCTGAAAAGGGAAGCGCCGCCGGTCGCGAAGGCCGGCGGCGCGATAGCTGTCGTTAAGGTTGCCGTGAGGCTCAGGCGGAGGCGTCGTCGGCCTTGGCTTCGGCCTTCTTCGTCTTCTTGGCGGCAGCCTTCTTCGGCTTGGCCTCGGTGGCTTCCTCGGCGTCGTCGTCGGCGTAGAGCGCCTCGCGCGAAACCGTCTGGTCCTCGACCTTCACCTGACCGAGCAGATGGTCGACGACCTTCTCCTCGAAGATCGGGGCGCGGATTTCAGCCAGAGCCTGCGGGTTCTTGCGATAGAAGTCCCAGACCTGCTTCTCCTGGCCCGGGAACTGACGGGCGCGCTCGATCAGGGCCTGCGTGACCTCGTCATCCGAGATCTGGACCTTGGCCTGCTCGCCGATCTCGGCCAGCACGAGGCCCAGGCGCACGCGGCGCTCGGCGATCTTGCGGTAGTCGGCGCGGGCGGCGTCCTCGGTGGTGTCCTCGTCGGCGAAGGTCTTGTTGGCCTGCTTCATGTCGGCCTCGACCTGGCTCCACACGCTGGCGAACTCCTGCTCGACCAGGGTCGGCGGCAATTCGAAGGTGTACTTGCCGTCGAGCGCGTCGAGCAGGCCCTTCTTGAGCTTGCGGCGCGACTGAGCGGTGAAGTCACGGCCGATCTGCTCGCTCACGGCTTCCTTGAGCTTGTCGAGCGACTCCATGCCGAAGGCCTTGGCCAGCTCGTCATTGATCTCGATGGCGTCCGGGCCCTGCACGTCGGTGACGGTGACCTCGAACTCGGCCGGCTTGCCGGCGAGGTTCTCGGCCGCATAGTTCTCGGGGAAGGTCACCTTGACGGTGCGGGTCTCGCCGGTCTTGGCGCCCTCGAGCTGCTCCTCGAAGCCCGGGATGAACTGGCCGGCGCCGAGATCGAGCGGGATGCCCTCGCCCGTGCCGCCGTCGAACTTCTCGCCGTCGAGCGTGCCGACGAAGGAGATGATCAGGCGGTCGCCCTTCTCGGCCTTGGCCTTCTCGCCCTTCGAGGTGTAGCTGCGGTTGCCGGAGGCCATGCGCAGCAGCGCGGCGTCGACATCGGCGTCCGGAACCTCGGCGACCGGCTTGACCAGCGCGACGTCCGAGAGGTCGGCGAGCTCGATCTTCGGGAGAACCTCGAGCGCGACGGTGAAGGCGAGATCGCCCTTGGCCTCCATCGCGGCCTCGATCTCTTCCTTGTTCTCGGGGAAGCGGATCTGCGGCTCGAAGGCGAGCTTCAGGTTGTTGTCGGCGACGATCTTCTGGTTCGCCTCGTTGACGGCGTTCTGCAGAACGTCGGACATGACCGAGCGGCCATAGAGGCGGCGCAGATGCGCGACCGGCACCTTGCCCGGGCGGAAGCCGTTGATCTTGGCCTTGCCCTGGAGGTCCTGGAGGCTGCCATCGAGCCTGGTCTTCAGGTCGGCGGCGTTCAGCACCACCTGGAATTCGCGCTTGAGGCCCTGGGACAGGGTTTCGGTCACGTTCATTTTTCTACCGCCAACAGCTCGTTTACGTCTCAATGTCCAAAGCGCGACGCCGGTTTCGACCGCCGCCGCGCTCGCGAAAAACTAGACCGATGGTGCGGGCGGAGGGACTCGAACCCCCACGACTTTCGCCGCTGGTACCTAAAACCAGTGCGTCTACCAATTCCGCCACGCCCGCCGGCCGATAGCGCTGCGCGCGAGCAAACGCAGCGCGGCCATCGTCAAGCCGCAGGCCTATACGCATTTCGGCCGGGCCATGCAGCAAAAAAATGACGGTTCTGCAAATCGGCCTTTCCGGCGGGCATTTGCAAGCCAGGCAGGAGCCGGCTCTCGCCAGAGCCGTTCGACCGGATTATGCGGTATGGCATGACGAAACCGCCCGCCGCCGTCCTGCCCCCGCTCACGCGCCGCCAATGGCTGGCGGGGCTCGCCGGCACCAGCCTGCTCGCGCCACGGGCGGGTTTCGCACAAGCGCAAGCTCCCACGGCCAAGCCCATCCCCGAACCGCAGCGGCAGACGCTCGTTGCCGGGCCGACGAAGGTGCGCCTGCGCCCATCGCCGCCCGTCGAGACCGAAATCTGGGCTTTCGACGGCGCCACGCCCGCCCCGCCGCTGCGAATCAGGCAGGGCGAGACCCTGGCCCTCAAGCTCGAGAACAAGACGACCGCCCCGCTCGACCTGCATTGGTACGGCCTGCGCGGCGAGGCTGAGCGCGACGGCGCCGCCAGCTTCACGCGCCCGCCGATCGCGCCCGGAGAAACCGGCGAATTCCGGATCACGCCGCAAGATTCGGGCACCCTGCTCTATCGCCCGCTCCGGGCCGGCGGCTCGTCCGAGCCTGCCGGTCGCGGCCTGAGCGGGCTCGTCATCGTCGAGGAGAAGGAGCCACTGCCCGTCGACCTTGACCTGCCCGTGCTCGTCACGGACTGGCTCATCGGCGACGACCAGGCGATCCAGCCTTTCGTGCCGCAGGGCAATGCCTCGGCCTCTGCGGGGCGCCTCGGCAGCTGGCTCACCGTCAACGGCCGCTCGCCGCCGCTGCCGATCACCGCCCGGCCGGGCGCGCGCATCCGCCTCAGGCTCGCGAATGCCTGCAACGCCCGGATCATGCGTTTGCGCTTCGACGGCGGAAAGGCGACCGTGATCGCGGTCGACAGCCAGCCGACCGAGAGTTTTGAACCGGTGCGTTCGCAACTGCCCTTCGCGCCGGGCACGCGTTACGACGTCATCCTCGACCTGCCGATCGAGGTCGGCGCCGCTGTGAATATCAGCGCGCTGATCGGCGGCGGGCTGCCATTGGTCAGGATCGTCACGGCAGGCCAGCCGCAGGTGCCGCCGGCTGCGGCGCCGGCCCTCAAGCTCAACCCTGCCCTGCCCCTCGGCGTGCGCATGCAGGATGCGCTTCGTCCCGAACTCGTGATCGAGGGCGGAGCGAGGCTGACCGAGGATCAGAAGCTCGATTTCTCGGGCGTCGACCTCGCTACCCCCTGGCAGGTCAATGGCGGCACCGGCTCGTTCGAGGGCAAGCCGCTGTTCAGCGTCAAGCGCGGCACGCCGATCGTGATGGCGATCGACAACCGCACCGCCTTCGTCCAGCCGTTCCACGTCCATGGCCACAGCTTCCGGCTGCTGCATCCGCTCGACGACGGCTGGGAGAACTATTTCCTGGACACCGTGCAGATTCCCGAGCGCAAGAAGCTGCACATCGCCTTCATCGCCGACAACCCCGGCCGCTGGCTGATCTCGTCGACTGTGCTGGAGCGCTTCGATCTCGGGCTATGGAGCTGGTTCGAGGTGACGTGAAGGCGAAGGCGTGGAAACACCCTGTCATCCCGGACAAGCGGCGAAGCCGCGGCGATCCGGGATCCATGCCTGAGCCTTCACCGGAAACGTTCCGGAATGGATCCCGGGTCTCCCTACGGTCGCCCGGGATGACCGCATGGGATGGATCGGTGAGAAGAAGGCCTACAGCCCCAACCGCTCGACCACGTCCTGCACGATCGCGTCCTTGCTGTCCTCGACCGAGACGACCAGCGGCTTCTCGTCGTCGCCCGGCTCCTCCAGCGCGGCGAACTGGCTATCGAGCAGAGCCGGCGGCATGAAATGGTGCTGGCGGGCGGCCATGCGCCGGCCGATCAATTCGCGCGAGCCCTTGAGATAGACCAGTGCGACATCCGGCCGGTCGCCGACAATCACCTGCCGATAGGCGCGCTTCAGCGCCGAGCAGGTGACGATGCCGTGCCCACCCTTCGCCCGGAGATCGTCGATCCAGGCGGCGATGGCCGCGAGCCAGGGCTTGCGGTCGTCGTCGTTCAGCGGCGTGCCGCCGGCCATCTTGGCGACGTTCTCGGGCGGATGGAAGGAATCGGCGTCGCGGAAGGGCCAACCGAGGCGCTCCGCCAGACGCTCGCCGAGCGAGGTCTTGCCCGAGCTCGCGACGCCCATGACGACGATGACGGCCGGACGGCCGCCGCTTGCTGCTTCTGCCACCGTCTCAGCCCTGCTTCTTGGGTTCGACATGGCCGCCGAAGCCGGCGCGCATGGCCGAGAGGACCTTCTCGCCGAAGGTGTGGTCGACGCGCGAACGGAAGCGCGCGAACAAGGCCGAAGTCAGCACCTCGGCCGGGGTCGCGGTCTCCACGGCGGCATCGACCGTCCAGCGGCCCTCGCCGGAATCCGAGACATTGCCGGTATAGGAGGACAGCTCCTCGTCGGCGGCCAGCGCCTCGGCCGTGAGATCGAGCAGCCAGGACGTGACCACCGAGCCGCGACGCCAGACCTCGGCGATCTCGGCGGTGTCGAAATCGAAGCCGTATTCGGCCGGCAGGCCTTCCTTGGCCGAGGCGTTGCGCAGGAGGTCGAAGCCCTCCGCGAAGGCCTGCATCATGCCGTATTCGATGCCGTTATGGATCATCTTGACGAAATGACCGGAGCCGGTCGGGCCGCAATGCAGATAGCCCTGCTCGCTCGTCGGGTTGCGGCCCTCGCGATGCTTCGTCGGTTCGATCTCGCCCTTGCCGGGCGCCAGCGTCGCGAAGATCGGCTCCAGCCGGTCGAAGGCGGCTTTGTCGCCGCCGATCATCAGGCAATAGCCGCGATCGAGCCCATGAACGCCGCCGGAGGTGCCGATATCCATGTAATGGATGCCCTTCGCACCCAGCTCCTTGCCGCGGCGGACATCGTCCTTCCAGAAGGCATTGCCACCGTCGATCAGCGTATCGCCGGATGCGACGAGACCGGCGAGTTCGGCCAGCGTCGCCTCGGTGATCTTGCCGGCCGGCAGCATCACCCAGATCGCGCGCGGCGCCTTCAGCTTGGCAACCATGTCCTTGAGATCGCTGGCCAACGTCGCGCCATCGGCGGCGAGCGCCTGGCCCGGCTTCGGGTCGCGGTCATAGACCACGCATTCATGGCCGGCGCGCATCAGCCGGCGCACGATGTTGCCCCCCATACGGCCGAGGCCGATCACTCCAAGCTGCATGTCAGATACTCCGCAAAGCCGGCTTTCGCTGCTTCAAGCATGGAGGCGGCGGGCGGGGCAAGCGGGCTCGACGCCGGCCTCAGGCCCGGAATTGCGGCTGCAAGGCTCGCCAACGCCCCGGTGTGACGCCATAGGCGCGGCGGAACTGGCGGGTGAGATGGCTCTGGTCGGCGAAGCCGCAGGCGAAGGCCGCATCGGCCAAGGGCGTCCCCTCGGCCAGCAGACGGCGGGCGCGGTCGAGGCGGCGCATCACGAGGTAGTTATAGGGACTGGTGCCGAAGGCGGCACGGAACTGGCGCGCCAGAGCAAAGCGATCGAGCCCGGTCACAGCCTCCAGCCGGCTGGAATCGACGGTCTCCGTCGCATGGGCATCGAGATAATCGCGCGCCCGCTCCAACGCTGGAGCGTCGAGCCGGGCGGAGCGAACACCCGCCACTGAGGGATCGAGCGCGAGCAAGGCCTGCGCGAGCCGTTCGACCAGATCGTCCGCCGCCAGCGCGTCGAGCGGCTGGTCGAGGTCGCGCAGCGCGCGGGCGATAGCGGCGACGAGATGCGGCTCCTGCGAAACGGCTGTGGATATGAAAGGCAAGGCGCGGCCGCCCTCGCCCATCGCCCGCCGGATCAGGCGCGGCTCGACATAGAGCATGCGGTAGCGGAAGCCGCTCTCGATGCCGGAGCGGCCGTTATGGACCTCGTCGGGATGCAGGACGATGGCATGGCCACCGAGGCTGTCACGCCTTGCGCCGCGATAGTCGAAGGACTGCACGCCGGAGAGCGTCAACCCGAAGGCATAGGTGTCGTGGCGGTGCGGGTCATAGGCATAGCCGCGGAAGAACGCCTCCATGCGCTCGATGCCGTCAGTGCCGGTGCCGAGCCGAACCCAGTCCCGCTGCAGCCCGCACGATCGTTCAAGACGGGCCTTCCCGGCCTCGGGTAGCGATGAGCCCATGCGTTACGATACCAAAATCGCCATCGTGGTTCGCGATGATCTCGCAACCTGGCAAAAACTCAATGTCGCCAGCTTCCTCTCCGGCGGGCTCGTCGGAACCTCCCCGGAACTCGCGGGCGAGGCCTACCGGGATGCATCCGACCGCTTCTACGGGCCGCTGATCCGCCAGCCCGTCCTGGTCTTCGCGGCAAGCGCCGCGGAACTCACCAGCGCGCTCCAGCGGGCGCAGCAGCGCGGCGTCAGGCCGCATCTCTATACCAAAGAACTGTTCGCGACCGGCAATGACGTGGACAACCGCGCCGCTGTCGCTGCGGTGGCAACGGATGCGCTGGACCTCGTCGGCATCGGACTCCATGCCGAGCGCAAGGAGATCGACAAGATCATCAAGGGATTGAAGCTGCACGGGTAACACCTCGCGGCCCGTGCCTTCCCCGCAGACTTCACTGCTCCTTCTTTAGGCAGGGCAAGACCGACCTCCCGCATTCACGGGCGGGAACGTGACTTTCCTCGTACTCGTCCAGCGCATTTTTTGGCATTTACGAACCCCACAGAATCGCCTTAGCCTCCTTCTTGTCGGTAACAACTGAAAGGAGGTGATCCAGTGTCTCATTGTCATCAACCGCTGGTGCAGAGCGGGCGGACCTGGACCTCTTCTTGCTGGGGTTTCTATTCCGCGTGAGTTTTCGCACCTTCAGATCCGGTTCGCCGGGTCGCGGTTCGGCAATGGAAGGGCAGCTCGCAAGGGCTGCCCTTCTTGCTTCTGGAGCCGCAATGCTGGCGCCCGGCCGCAAGCCGTGGCAGACAGGCGGCGTGTCAAGCTTTTCTCGATCCAACGCCCCGAGTGCCGGCCGTGTCCGTTCCTGAACCGAGCCGCGAGGCCATTCTCGACTTCATCGAAGAAGAGCGCGCCGCCGGCCGCGAGGTCGGCCGGCGCGAGATCGCCAAGGCCTTCGGCCTCGATGGCGGCGGCAAGATCTGGCTGAAGCGCCTGCTCAAGGAGATGGCGGAGGAAGGCGAGATCGGCGGCGACGGCAAGGAGCGCCCGGTCCACCCGCGCGGCGCGCTGCCGCCCGTGCTGCTCTCCGAGATCAAGCGCCGCGACCGTGAGGGCGATCTCGTCGCCCAGCCGCTGGAATGGGACGAGGCGGAGAACGGCACCCCGCCGCAAATCCTGATCGAGCGCACCCGCGAGGGACGCCGCAAGGACAAGACGGCCGGCCCTGCGCCCGGCGTCGGCGATCAGGTCATTTTGAAGCTGACGCGTCTGCGTGGCGTCGAGGGCTTCGGCTATTCCGGCCGCGTCCTCAAGGTGATGGGCAAGGCCAGGGCCGCCGTGCTCGGCATCTTCCGCGCCCTGCCCGACGGTTCCGGCCGGCTGGTACCGATCGACAAGAAGGCGCAGGGGCGCGAGGCCATCATTCCGAAGGGCCGCACCGGCGAGGCGCAGGATGGCGACCTCGTCTCGGTCTCCTTGCGCCGTGAGAGCCGCTTCGGCCCGCCGGAGGCGCAGGTGCGCGAGCGGCTGGGGTCGATCAAGTCAGAGCGCGCCGTCAGCCTGATCGCGATCCACGCCCACGGCATCCCGCACGAATTCCCGCCGGCAGCCCTTCAAGAAGCGGCGAACGCGCCGCTTGCCAGCCTGAAAGGGCGCGAGGACTGGCGCGACCTGCCGCTCGTCACCATCGACCCGGCCGATGCCAAGGACCATGACGACGCGGTCCATGCGGCGCCGGACGAGAACCCCGACAATCCCGGCGGCTTCGTCGTCACCGTCGCCATTGCCGATGTCGCGGCCTATGTGACGCCGCATTCGGCACTCGACCGCGAGGCGCTGGAGCGCGGCAACTCGGTCTATTTCCCCGACCGCGTCGTGCCGATGCTGCCGGAGCGGATCTCGAACGATCTCTGTTCGCTGCGCGAGCATGAGGACCGGCCGGCGCTCGCCGTCAGGCTCGTGCTCAAGGCCGACGGCTCGAAGAAGAGCCACTCTTTCCACCGCGTGCTGATGCGCTCGGCGGCGAAGCTCTCCTACCAGCAGGCGCAAGCCGCCATCGACGGGCAAACCGACGAGAAGACCGCAGCGATCCGCGAGAGCGTGCTGATGCCGCTTTGGGCGGCGTACGGCATCGCGGCCCGTGCCCGCGACCAGCGCCAGCCGCTCGAGCTCGACCTGCCCGAGCGCAAGCTGATCCTGAAAGCCGACGGCTCGGTCGACCGCGTCATCGTGCCGGACCGGCTGGCGGCGCACCGGCTGATCGAGGAATTCATGATCCTCGCCAATGTCGCGGCGGCCGAGACGCTGGAGAAGGCCGGCAGCCAGTTGATCTATCGCTGCCATGACGAGCCCTCGCTGGAGAAGATGCGGGCGCTCGGCGAAGTGCTGGCCTCGATCGGCATCAAGCTGCCGCAGGACGGGGCGTTGAGGCCCGTGCTGTTCAACCGCATCCTCGCCATGATCAAGGGCTCTGAGAATGAGACGCTGATCAACGAGGTCGTGCTGCGCACGCAGGCGCAGGCCGAGTATGTCGCCGAGAATTACGGGCATTTCGGCCTCAACCTGCGCCGCTACGCCCATTTCACCTCACCGATCCGGCGCTATGCCGACCTGATCGTGCATCGCGCGCTGATCACCGCACTGAAGCTCGGCGACGATGGGCTGCCGAAGAGCACCACGCTGGCGGAGCTGCGCGAGGTCGCGACCCGCATTTCGGCGGCCGAGCGGCGCGCCATGGCGGCCGAGCGCGAGACCACCGACCGCCTGATCGCGCATTTCCTTGCCGGCCAGATCGGCGCGAGCTTCGACGGGCGCATCGGCGGCGTGCACAAGGCCGGGCTGTTCGTGAAGCTCGACGGGACCGGCGCGGACGGGTTCATTCCGGCCTCCACGCTCGGCGGTGACTATTATCGCTACGACGAGGCCGCGCATGCGCTGATCGGCGAGCGAACCGGCGAGAGCTGGCGGCTCGGCGACCGGGTCCATGTCAAGCTGGTCGAGGCCGCGCCGGTCGCGGGCGCGCTGCGCTTCGAATTGCTCTCGGAGGGGCGTATCGTGGCGACGGGACGCGCCGGCAAGCGACGCGGCGGGGCCGTGCCCTTCGGGACGAGCCGGCCGGCGGCAAGCTTCGGCAAGAAGGGCAAGCCAGGCGGGGGCGGCTTCGGCAAAAGCAAGCCGGGCAAGAGCAAGACCGGCAAGAGGCGGTGATGGCTGTCCAGATCCACAGCGCGGAGACGCATCTCGATGCGCGCGACTGGCGCCAGGCGGTCGCGCGGGGTTTGAGAGGCCGCTGCCCGCATTGCGGGAAAGGCCGGCTGTTCCGTGCCTTCCTGAAGCCCGTCGATCGATGCGAGGCCTGCGGCGAGGATCTGCATCACCAGCGCGCCGACGACCTGCCGCCCTATATCGTCATCACCATCGTCGGCCATATCATCGTCGGCGGCCTGCTCCTGGCGGAGAAACTCGGCGACTGGCCGATGTGGCTGCACATGGTCGTCTGGCCGGCACTGACTCTGATCCTCTCCATCGCGCTGATGCAGCCCGTGAAGGGCGGCGTCGTCGGCCTGCAATGGGCCGTGCGCATGCATGGCTTCGGCGGCGAGCCCGAACGCCCCGAGCGCCAGCCCCTGCCCCCTTCGGATTCACGCCCATGACCGACCACACCGTCACCCTCACCCAGGCCGAGCGGGCGCGCACGACCGCCAACCAGCGTCCCAAGGACGCCGCGACCATGATGATCCTGGATCGCAGCGGCGCACGGCCCAAGGTGCTGATGGGCAAGCGCCATGCGAGCCACAAATTCATGCCGGGCAAGTACGTCTTCCCCGGCGGGCGGGTCGATGATGGCGACCGCCGCATGGTCGCGACCGGCGCGGTGCCGCAGATCTGCGAGGACCGGCTCGGCAAGCGCTGCCTGCGCCCCAGCGCCGGCAAGGCGCGCGCGCTGGCGATGGCCGCCATCCGCGAGACCTTCGAGGAAACCGGCCTGCTCTTCGGCTCCGACGAGTTCGGTGCACCGGATGCCCCGCCCCCCGGAAGCTGGACCGACTTCGCCGCGCAGGGGATCTATCCCGATCTCTCGGCGGTGACCTTCGTCGCCCGCGCGATCACGCCGCCACGCCGGCCGAAGCGATTCGACACCCGTTTCTTCACGATCGACGCTTCCGCCGTCGCCAAGCGGGTCGACGGGATCATCGGCCCCGATTCGGAACTGGTCGACCTGGTCTGGGTCGATTTCGACGAAGCCAAGGAGCTCGACCTGCCGACGATCACCAAGGTGATCATCCAGGAGGTCGAGGCCCGCATCGAGGGCGGTTTCGCGCCCTATCTGCCCGTCCCGTTCTACTGGGAGAAGCGCGGCAGCTTCGTGCGCGAGGAGCTCTGAGACGGCTGCACGGTCCGGGAAGCTATTCTTCCTTGACTTCGCCGGCCCTTTGCGGCATTCCCCGCGCTGACGGTTTGCCGGGTTCGCCCGGCCATTTTCTTTTCCGAGGGCCTTTGGCCCGCATGGCTCGAGGATAGACCCATGGCCAAGGCCGTGACGATCAAGATCAAACTGCTTTCGACCGCCGACACCGGCTTTTTCTACGTGACGAAGAAGAACTCGCGCACGATGACCGAGAAGATGTCGAAGAAGAAGTATGACCCGGTCGCGCGCAAGCACGTCGAGTTCAAGGAAACCAAGATCAAGTGAGGCCTGGCCTCCCGATCTGATTTCGCTTTAAAAACCGCCCTTTCGGGCGGTTTTTTCGTTTGAAGGTTTAGCGTCGCGACGACCGTCTCGGCAGCTTCAGAAGGCCCAGAGACGCCTTCGCTGCACGGCTACCCGCAATAGGCGCGGATGATCCTGCCGGTCTTCGAATTGGTCTCGATGGTCACCCGCTCCGGGCGGTAATCCATCGTCACGCCCTGCCCCGGGCGAATCTGCCGCACGATGGTCGCGCCGGTGGCTTGCTGGGCTTCAGCGTCACCAATACGAGCCTTGCCCGCCAGCGCCTCGGCCTCATCCTCGATGCACGCGCTGGCCAAGCCTGGCGCGGTTCCCATCGGAGCCTGCTGCGCATCGCTCTGGCAGGCTGCCAGCGTCAATGCGACGAGCGACAGGGCTCCGGCCACCAGACATCTCTGCGTCATCGTCACAACCCCTTTCAGGCCATCCGAACGATCGCCGGTGGCTCTACGATCGCGATGAGACACAGCCATGGCAAGGGAATGGCTGCGCTCAGGCCGCGATCCCCGCCGCCTCCGGACTCACCGGAAGCTCAGCCTGCCATGTCGCCAGCGCGCTGCGACCGGTCTCGGTCAGCGCATAGACGCCGCGCCCGGAACGCTCGAACCAGCCATAGACATTGCGATGCAGGATCTTCTGCGCATCCGGGCAGGACGGCTTGAGGTCGCGCGGGCGCATCGGCTCCGCCGCCATGGCCGCCGCGCAGGCCAGAGCCTGCTGGCGATAGGCCGTCATGATCGGCTTGCGCGTGCCGCCGCCCATGGCCGGGTCGCCCCGGCGACGCTTGTGCTCGTCCACCAGCCGCGAGCGTCGGCGCGGGTCCTTGCGCGGCGTCGGCGCCGCCGGAGACACGAGGATATCGACATGGCCGGCCTTCGAGACGCCGAGCAAGCCGAAGCCGAGGCGGCGGCAGAGGTTGCGATAGCGCGGATCGCTCTCGCGCCCCTTGCCTCTCGCGGAGAGCTGGGCCGCCAACCAGATCTCGTCGCCGAGGCTCAGTCGGTCCACGCCCTGCAGGATGAGTTCGAGATTGAAACTCAGCTTCAGCTCTCCGATCACGACGACGGAGGGGTCGCCGTCGCGAAGCCCGACGAGATCGCAGGGCCCGATTTCGCCCTTCACGGTATAGCCCAGCCCTTCGAGGAAGCGCTTGACGGGCAGATAGAGCGACGTTTCCACATCCACCTCCGGAGAGCAGATAGCCATACTGACCGGCAGTCGTTTCGGAGAGGCAAACGCCGGCAGGCGTCTGAGGGCTCAAACGAAAAATCCACCCGCCATGGGCCGAGATGGTCGGCCCATGGCGGGTGGATTCAATCTCAACGATCCATGATCAGTCCCGAGCGCAATCCGAGCGGATCGCGCTATCTCCGATCATTCCCACTCGATCGTTCCGGGCGGCTTGCTCGTCACGTCGTAGACGACGCGGTTGATGCCCTTGACCTCGTTGATGATGCGGGTCGCGGCGCGGCCGAGGAAATTCATGTCGAAGGGGTAGAAATCCGCCGTCATGCCATCGACCGAGGTCACGGCGCGCAGCGCGCAGACATGGTCGTAGGTGCGGTAGTCGCCCATCACGCCGACGGTACGCACCGGCAGCAGTACGGCGAAAGCCTGCCAGATCACGTCGTAGAGACCGGCCTTGCGGATCTCGTCGAGATAGATCGCATCCGCCTTGCGCAGGATGTCGAGCTTCTCCTTGGTGATCTCGCCGGGGCAGCGAATGGCGAGACCCGGCCCCGGGAAGGGATGACGTCCGACGAAAGCCTCGGGCAGGCCGAGTTCGCGGCCGAGCACGCGGACCTCGTCCTTGAAGAGCTCTCGCAACGGCTCGACGAGCTTCATCTTCATGCGCTCGGGCAGGCCGCCGACATTGTGGTGGCTCTTGATGGTGACCGAGGGGCCGCCGGAGAAGGAGACACTCTCGATCACGTCTGGGTAGAGCGTGCCCTGCGCCAGGAAATCGGCGCCGCCGAGCCTGGCGGCCTCGGCATCGAAGACGTCGATGAAGAGCCGGCCGATGGTCTTGCGCTTGGCCTCCGGATCGGCGCCGCACTTGGCAAGCTCCGAGAGGAAAAGCTCTTCGGCCTCAACATGGACGAGCGGGATGTTGTAGTGATCCCGGAACAGGCGGACGACCTCCTCGGCCTCATTCATCCGCATCAGGCCGTGATCGACGAAGACGCAGGTGAGCTGGTCGCCGATCGCCTCGTGGATCAGCACCGCCGCCACCGCCGAGTCGACGCCGCCGGAGAGACCGCAGATGACGCGGCCGGTGCCGACCTGCTCGCGGATCTTCTTCTGCATCTCGGAACGGTAGGCCGACATGCTCCAGTCCGGCTTGCAGCCGCAGATCTCGACGACGAAATTGCGCAGCAGCTTGCCGCCATCCGGGGTGTGGACCACCTCGGGATGGAACATCGTGGTGTAGAAGCGCCGTTCCTCGTCGCTCGCGACGGCATAGGGGGCGTTCTCGGAGGTCGCCTTGACGGTGAAACCGGCCGGGAGCTGCGTGACCCGATCGCCATGGCTCATCCAGACGGGATAGCGACCGCCCTCTTCCCAGACCCCCTCGAACAGCGCCGAGGGGGTGACGATCTCGACATCGGCGCGGCCGAATTCAGCGGCATGCCCGCCCTCGACCCTGCCGCCGAGCTGATGCGCCATGGTCTGCTGGCCGTAGCAGATGCCCATCAGCGGGATATTGGCCGAGAACACCGCCTCGGGAGCACGCGGGCTGCCCTCGTCCGGCACCGAAGCCGGGCCGCCGGAGAAGATCACGCCCTTCGGCTTCATCCGGGCGAAGGCCTCGGAAGCGGACTGGAACGGGGCGATCTCGCAATAGACGCCGATCTCGCGGATGCGCCGCGCGATGAGCTGCGTCACCTGCGAGCCGAAATCGATGATGAGGATGGAGTCGTGATGGGGCTGAGCGCTCGTCATCGCGTTCCGTTAATGGATCGCGCGGGCGCGCGCAACGGGGCCGCGCCCGAACGCATGGCGCCCCTGCCGCTAGGCCTTGGCGGCCTCCTCGATCAGCGTCGAAACCTCGGCCGGGAGCGAGGCGAGCGAAGCGTGGCTGGCATCGAGCCTCAAGGTCCTCTGCGGGCGCATCCGCTCCGCCATCATCTTCTGGTTTTCGGGCGCGATCATCCGGTCCGCCGTCGATATCTGGTACCAGTTCGGCTTCTTCTTCCAAGCTGGAGCCGTAACGGCATCGCCGAAGGTCGAACCAAGGGGAGCCTTCTGCGTGACCGCCATGACCATGGCCTCGTCAGCACCAAGGTCCTGGCAGAAACTCTCGCGGAACTTGTCCGGCTTGATCCAGAGATAGCCGTCGCTGTCCGGCGCGATGTTCGGAAAGGCTTGCGGAGGTTTGGCCTGGCTGATGCCACCGGCGCTTTCGCCGGCATCGGGCGCGAAGGCGGCGATGAAGACCAGCGCCTTGACGTTCGGCAGGTCGCCCATCTCGGTGATGACCTTGCCGCCATAGGAATGGCCGACGAGTACGACGGGGCCGGCGATCTGCCGCACCATCTTGCGGGTGCGCTCGGCGTCGTCCGCCAGCGAGGTCAACGGGTTCTCGACGGCATGAAGGTCGGTGTGGCCGCGCCGGGACAGCTCGAGGATGACCTTCGACCAATGGGCCGCACCGCCCCAGAAACCATGAACCAGAACGATCGCGGGCTTGTCGGGCATGTCAGAATCTCCCTTCGCAACCGGGCGCTGAGTCCGGCCGAACACGTCGCCGGATGGAAACCTCGCAGAGTTTCAGCGGGGTGTCGATACGGGAGCCGAGCCGCTCCCGCGCACACTCAGGCGTCGCGTGTCAGACAGGCCAGATAGAACCCGTCTGTGCCGGTGCGCCGCGGCGAGAGCTGCAGGCCGTAAGCTGTACCAAAGCGAGCAAGCAGGGAGAAATCGCTTTCGGCGCCCTTGAGCACGTCGATCGGCGCGACGGCCGAGAAGCCGGCATGCTTGCCGAGGAAGGCGCGGATCGCCTCGTCGTTCTCCTCCGGCAGCACGGAGCAGGTGATATAGGCGATACGGCCGCCCGGCTTCACAAGCCTCGCCGCGCGCGCCAGCACCTCGGCCTGGTCCTTGATGCGCTCGGCCAGCGCGCCGGGACGCACGCGCCATTTCGCATCGGGGTTGCGTCGCCAGGTGCCGGAACCGGTGCAGGGCGCATCGACCAGCACGAGATCGACCTGGCCGGCGATATCGGCGAAGGGCTCATGGCCGCGCGAACGCGGAATGCGGACCTCGACGATGCCGGCACCCGAGCGCGCCAGCCGGTCGTGCAACGGCGCAAGCCGGCGGCTGTCGAGATCGGTGGCGTAAAGGCTGCCGCGATTGGCCATCAGCGCAGCGAGCGCCAGCGTCTTGCCCCCTGCTCCGGCGCAGAGATCGATCACGGTCTGGCCGGGCTTCGCGCCGGCGAGCAGCGCCACCAGTTGCGAGCCTTCGTCCTGGATTTCGAAGGCGCCGGCGAAGAATCCGGGCTCGGTCTGCAACGAGGGGCCGCGGCCGTCATGGCCCGGCTGGAAGCGCAAGGCGTCGGGCGACCAGGGGCCCTGCTCCGGCTGGAGATGGGCGAGGTCCTTCAGAACGGCATCACGGCTTGCCTTGAGGCGGTTGACGCGCAGGTCGATCGGCGCGCGGGCGGCCAGCGCCTCGCCCTCCGCGATGGCAGCCTCGCCCAAACCCGCCTGGAAAGACGGCCAGAGCCATTCCGGCACATCGGCTTGAACCCAGTCGGGCGCGCCCTCGACCGAGAAAGCGGTGAGCAACGCGGTCTCGTCATCGCTCAGGGGCTGCGGGGCGTGATTCTCGCCGGAACAGAGCTGTGCGATCTCGGCAACGCCGAGGCCACGCAGTCCCGCGAGCATGCCGAGGACGAGCGCACGCGGGGTCTCGGCGGCCATCGCATAACCAGAGGAAGCCTTGCGGCGGAGCGCATCATAGACCAGCGAGGCGACGGCCGCCCGGTCCTTCGAGCCGGCGAAGCGGCGCGACAGGCCCCAGTCCTTGAGCGAATCGGCGGCCGGCCGGCGGCGCTCGACGATATCCTGGAGCACCTCGATGGCGGCGCTGATCCGGGCGGCTGGGGTCATGACGCTTCAATCCTGGCGTCGGACGGGTTCCGAAACGCCGCAAAGACGAGGCCGAACAAGTTTCGACCGATTCAAGCATGACGTAGGGGCATAAAGCCCCCATCGTCACACTCTTGACGCGGTCGTTCCACAAGCGGAAAGACGATGCAACCGCATGTCGCGGCCAACGGGATCTCCACACATGAAAAGCGCCAGCCGCATCGTCATCCTGAGCCTCGTCGCGCTCGGCCTCGCCGCCTGCGCCACCCAGCAGCCGGACTACACCCCGCCGGCCTCCAAGCGCCTCGACGCCAAGACCACCCTCGAGAACCGCCGCTGAGATTTGGCGGGAGCGGCTGGCTTACGCCAAGCGACCTCCCGCTCGCATCAGCGCTCGAACGAAACCCGCCCCGGCTTGCCGGAGCGGGTTTTTTCATGGGCTGGCAACCGAGACCCGTTTCCAGGCAGGGCTGCTGTGGTCATCCGCGCGAGGTCACTTTCGGCGGACGTCCAGCCCCAGCGCCTTTGCGACGATGATCGTCTGATCGATCGTGATGATCGCGCCTTTGATCTGCGTGTTCGCAGGCTCCAGCGCACTGAGATCGCTGCCTCTCAGGTCACAATTCGAGAAATCGGCGCTGTGCAGCCAGGCGCCCGACAGATCGACGTCCCGGATCGAGCCATCCTGACAGCGCGCGCCTGTGAGGTCCGCTTCGCGCAATCGGGTGCCCCGGAAGCTCGCTTTGCGCAGGTCCGTTCCGGGAAGCCCGACGAAGGACCAGTCGCCGGCGACGACCTGCATGCTGTCGAACTGGCAGCCATCGAATATGCTGCCCACGAACTTGCATTCGGTGAAGGTCGTATCGAAGAAATTGCACCCCGCGAAGGTGCAGTTCACGAAAGCCGCGCTGTGATGCGTGGAGCCGTTGAAGCGCGCCCGGCGAAAGGTGCATTCGGTGAAGACGCAGCCGGTGTTCTGTGCCTCGCTCAGATCGAGATCGGCGAACAGCGTGCTCTGGTAGCGCTGCCGGTTGAGTTCGTCGCCATACCAATCCGCGCCGGCAATCGTTTCGATCGTCTTGGGCACGGGTTCGCCGTATCGTCGTTCAGCCATGATACCTGTGCTCGTCCGAAACGCGGCTCGCACACTATCCGATTCCCGACCACTCCCAAGTCAGGTGAAAGCCGCTACACTCCGCTCAAATCCAAGCGCTCGCCTTCATGGCCGTGTCATATCCGCCGCCTTAAGGTCCCACGCATTTTCGCGAGGCTGAGCCAGACCATGACAAAGCATTTCCTTCTCTCGACATCGCTCCTCGCCGCCCTGGCCTTCCAGGCTCCGAGCGCCTTTGCACAGGCCGCTCCGACGCTCTCCGGCCAGAAGCCGATCGTCGTCGCCCATCGCGGCGCCAGCGGCTACCTGCCGGAGCATACGATCGAGGGCTACAAGCTCGCGATCCAGCAGGGTGCCGATTTCATCGAGCCCGACCTCGTCTCGACCAAGGACGGCGTGCTGATCGTGCGCCACGAGCCGATGCTATCAGGCACGACCGATGTCGCCGAGCGCCCGGAATTCGCCAATCGCAAGACCACCCGCAAGGTCGATGGCGTCGACACCACCGACTGGTTCGCCAACGATTTCACCGTGGCCGAGATCAAGACGCTGAAGGCCAAGCAGGCCTTCGCCGATCGCGACCAATCGCATAACGGCAAGTACCAGATCCCGACTTTCCAGGAGGTGATCGACCTCGCCAAGGCGGAGAGCGCCCGCACCGGCCGCACCATCGGCATCTATCCCGAGACCAAGCACCCGACCTATCACGCCGCGCTCGGCCTCGCCTTCGAGGACAAGCTTTTGGACATGCTCAAGGCCGCCGGCTGGACCGACAAGACCGCGCCGGTCTTCATCCAGAGCTTCGAAACGGCGAACCTGAAATACCTGCGCCCGAAGACGCAGTTGCGCCTCGTCCAGCTCGTCGATGGCGACGGCGTCGACAAGGACGGCAAGGTTACGCTCGCCGCTCCCTTCGACCGGCCCTACGACTTCGCCGTGCTCGGCGACAAGCGCACCTTCCAGGACATGCTCTCGACTGAGGGCCTCAAGGAGATCGCGACCTATGCCGATGGCGTGGGCCCGTGGAAGCCCTATCTGATCGGCGCCAAGCAGACGATCGGTGCCGACGGCAAACCGCAGGACCTCAACGGTGACGGCGCGATCGACGAGCGCGACCGCACGCTGATCGCCCCGACCAATGTCGTGAAGGACGCCCATGCGGCGGGCCTGCTGGTCCATAGCTGGACCTTCCGCAGCGAGCCGAAGCGGCTGGCTTCCGACTTCAAGGGCGAGGCGAGCGCCGAATACAAGGCGTTCTTCGCGATCGGACTCGACGGCCTGTTTTCGGACTTCCCCGATCAGGCCGTGAAGGCGCGCGACGGCAAGTAAGCGACCTCGCCATAGACGGCACGGAGGGCATTTCACGTAAACGCGGGTCATCCCGGGCTTGACCCGGGATCCATGCCAGAGCGCTTCCGATCATGGTTCAGGCATGGATCCCGGCTCTGCGCTTCGCTCCGGCCGGGATGACCCGCGCTTCTGTGTAAAATCAGCACATTCTCGGAAGCGGTCACCCAACAAAAAACGCGCCGGCCAGGCCGGCGCGCTTCGATCACTCGATGAACCGTTCTTTTCTCAGTGCAGGATCTGGCTGAGGAAGAGCTTGGTGCGCTCGTGCTGCGGGTTCTTGAAGAACGCGTCGGGGGTGTTCATCTCGACGATCTGGCCGGCATCCATGAAGATGACGCGGTCGGCGACCTGACGGGCGAAGCCCATCTCGTGGGTGACGCAGAGCATGGTCATGCCCTCCTCGGCCAGCGAGACCATGGTGTCGAGCACCTCCTTGACCATTTCCGGATCGAGCGCCGAGGTCGGCTCGTCGAACAGCATGATCTTCGGGCTCATGCAGAGCGAGCGGGCGATCGCGACGCGCTGCTGCTGGCCGCCCGAGAGCTGGCCCGGATATTTATGAGCCTGCTCGGGAATCTTGACGCGCTTGAGATAGTGCATGCCGATCTCCTCGGCATCCTTCTTGGGCATCTTGCGCACCCAGATCGGCGCCAGCGTCAGGTTCTCGAGAATCGTCAGATGCGGGAACAGGTTGAAGTGCTGGAAGACCATGCCGACGTCGCGACGGATCTCGTCGATCTTCTTGAGATCGTTGGTGAGCTCCGTGCCGTCGACGATGATCTGGCCCTTCTGGTGCTCCTCCAGACGGTTGATGCAGCGGATCATCGTGGACTTGCCCGAGCCGGACGGGCCGCAGATCACCAGCTTCTCGCCGCGGCCGACCTTCAGGTTGATGTCGCGCAGCACGTGGAACTCGCCGTACCACTTGTTCACCCCGATCATCTCGACGGCGGTCGCGGTATTCAGCGAGGTCTGCTTCAGCGCCGCGGGGCGGGAGCCGGTCGTCTTGGTTTCTGCCATTGCCATGGTTGTCGTTCCTCTCAACGTTTTTGGCCGGCGGCGAGGCGCTTTTCGACCGCGATCGAATAGCGCGACATTCCCCAGCAGCACAGGAAATAGAAGATGGCGGCGAAAGCGTAACCTGTCGACCGGGTCGTGGGCGTGGCCCAGGTCGGATCGATCAGCGTCGCCTCGATGGTGCGCAGGAAGTCGAAGATGCCGACGATGGTGACCAGCGTCGTATCCTTGAACAGCCCGATGAAGGTGTTGACGATGCCCGGGATCACGATGCGCAGCGCCTGCGGCAGGATGATCAGGCGCATCATCTGCCAGTAGCCGAGGCCGAGCGACATCGCGCCCTCGTACTGGCCCTTCGGCATCGCCTGCAGGCCGCCGCGCACCACCTCCGCCATATAGGCAGCGGCGAAGAGCGCGACGCCGACCAGCGGCCGCAGCAGCCGGTCCGGCGACCATTCCTGCGGCACGAAGAGCGGCAGCATGGTGTTGGCCATGAACAGCACGGTGATCAGCGGCACGCCACGCACGAACTCGATGAAGATCACCGAGAGCAGCTGGATCGCCGGCAGCCGCGAGCGGCGGCCGAGCGCCAGCAGCACGCCAAGCGGCAGCGAAAAGACGATGCCGACCGCCGAGATCAGGAAGGTCACGGTCATGCCGCCCCAGAGGCCGGTATCGACGCGCGGCAACCCGATCTTGTCGGCCAGGATCGCCAGGACCCCGAAGATGACGAGCGAGATCAGGATCAGACGCTTGGGCCCGTAGAAGCGCTGCCAGGCCGGCATCGCCTCCTCGACCGCGAGCTGCCCCTCGCCGATCCAGAACTTCATCAGCCCCGGCGCGAAGGAGAGCACCAGATAGAGCACCGCCAGCGCGAAGGTGACGATGATCAGGAAGCGCAGGAAGCTCTCCGCACGCGGGCCGCCGAGCAGCAGGATGAAGGCGCTCGCCGGCATGATGACGAAGAAGAAGAAGACCCCGACCTTCTTCAGCGGCATCTTGTTCCAGAGCAGCCAGACCACGCCGAGCGCGAACATCGCGAAGACGATGTTGACGCGCCAGCGCTCCGCCACCGGATAGGAGCCGTAGATGAAATACTGGGTACGGTCAGCGACATAGGCCCAGCAGGCGCCGACCGGGCGCCCGACTTTGTCGGCGAGGCAGGCGTCGCGGTTCGCACCGGTCCAGACCGCGTCGAGGAAGTAGAAGCGGACCATCCCCGGCACCGTATCGACCACGAGCCAGACGCAGAGCAGCGTCAGGATCGCGTTGAGCGGGCTGGAGAACAGGTTCGTCCTGATCCAGGCCAGAGGCCCGGCGACGGAGAGCGGCGCCGGCTCCTGCTGGAGGGTCTCCTTGCGGACGAAGGCGTAGGGCGCGTTTTCGGTTGTTGCGTCGGTCATCGCGCAGCCCTCACCGTTCCACCAGCGCCATGCGCTTGTTGTAGATGTTCATGAACAGCGACGTCACCAGCGAGATCGTCAGATAGACCGCCATCGTGATCGAGACCATCTCGACTGCCTGGCCGGTCTGGTTCAGCACCGTGCCGGTGAAGACCTGGACGAGGTCGGGATAGCCGATCGCGACCGCCAGCGACGAGTTCTTGGTCAGGTTGAGGTAGTTCGAGGTCAGCGGCGGGATGATGACGCGCATCGCCTGCGGGATGACGACGAGCTTCAGCGTCGGCCCGTTGCGCAAGCCCAGTGCGTGCGCCGCCTCGGTCTGCCCCTTCGACACCGCGAGGATGCCGGCGCGCACGACCTCGGCGATGAAGCCGGCCGTATAGGTGGTCAGGCCGACCAGAAGCGCGACGAATTCCGGGAAGATCTGGATGCCGCCGCGCAGGTTGAAGCCGGCAAGCTCCGGATAGACGAAGGTGACCGGCCGACCCATGACGAAATAGACCAGCGTAGGCAGGATCACGATCAGGCCGAGCGCGACCAGGCCGAGCGGATATTGCCGGCCGGTCGCCGCCTGCTGCTTGTGAGCCCAGGAGCGGAAAACGAGGGTGGCGACAAGGCCGATCAGGAATGCCCAGACGATCAGGCTGCCGCCTGGCCCCAGATGCGGATCGGGAAGGTAAAGGCCGCGGTTGTTGAGCAGCGCACCGGCCGGCAGCTCGATCGACTGGCGCGGGTTCGGCAGCGGCTTCAGCACCGCATTGTACCAGAAGAAGAGCTGGAGCAGCAGCGGGATGTTGCGGATGACCTCGACATAGATCATCGCGAGCTTGGAGATCACCCAGTTGTTCGACAACCGGGCGACGCCGACGAAGAAGCCCAGGAAGGTCGCGAAGATGATGCCCAACCCAGCGACGAGCAGCGTGTTCAGCAATCCGACGATGAACGCATCGCCATAGGTCGAGCCGCCGGAAGCCGAGAACGGGATCAGCTTCTGGTTGACGTCGAAGCCGGCGGCGTTGTGCCAGAAGCCGAAGCCGGAGGCGATCTTCTGCGCGCGCAGGTTTTCGATCGCGTTCGATGCCGCCGACCAGACCAGGAAGACGACGATCGCCACCAAAGCGATCTGATAGACATAGCCCCGGATCTTCGGGTCGTAAAATAGCGACGCCTTGCCTGGGGATACCTGTTCGTGGGGAATGCTCGACACCTGTCACGCCCTTTTTTGTTTCGCTTGTCGTGGCCGGCGATCCTGCGGCGGTGCGGTTGCGCCGCGGTCGTCTTGTTGCCCGTGCCACTCTTCTGGTTTTGGAAGCGCACCCGGCCGTCAGGCCGTGCGCGCTTGTCTCAGCCCCCGGTCCCCGCCCGCGCGGTGCGCTGCGACAGGTATCCGGCGCCGGCAGCTGCCGACGCAACGATCATCCTCATGTTGTCCCCTGTTCGGAGCAGGTTGGTCCCGCCCTCGGCTAGCCAGCAAGTCCCGGGCCAGACGACCCGGACCCCGCCGTATTTCCTTCGTCTCGCGCAGAGCCTTCCGGCTCCGTTCCATTCCGTCGTGAACCGGGTTTGACCCGGCCCTGCTCAGCGGATCGGCGGGGCGTATGCAGGCCGCCCCGAGTCCAAAGCGCATTCTGGCCACGTTCGATCCTCAGAGGCGAGTCCCGACCGAGGTTTCTCTCGAAAGATTCACCATAATTGCCGACATCGCGAAGAATGCGATAGGCCCAATCGCGATCGAGACCCAACGCCTCGCCGAAATCCCCCTCGATTCCGAGCAGACGCCGGATATCCGGTCGCTCGGAAGCCCGCATCGCGGCGGCATTACCCTGACCGACCCCAAGATCCTCGGCATTCACCATGGCGAAGAGCGTCCATTTGACCAGATCGAACCACTGGTCGTCGCCATGGCGCGCGGCGGGGCCGAGCGGCTCCTTCGCGATCGTCTCGGGCAGGATGACGTGTTCTTGCGGTGCCGCCAGCTTCATCCGCTGAATCGCGAGGCCCGCCCGGTCATAAGCATAGGCGTCGCAGCGGCCGCTGGCATAGGCGTCGACGGTCTCCTCGCTGCCCTGGAAGGTGACGATCTCGTATTTCAGGCCGTGACCACGGAAGAAATCGGCGACGTTGAGTTCGGTGGTGGTGCCCTGCTCGGTGCAGACCGAGGCACCGGTCAGTTGCAAGGCCGATGTCAGGCCAAGCGTGGCACGAACCATAAAGCCTTCGCCGCCGTAGAAATTAATGCCGGTGAAGTTGAGGCCGAGCGCGGTATCGCGCGCCATCGACCAGGTCGAGGTCCGCGACAGCAGATCGACCTCACCGGCCTGAAGCGCCGTGAAACGGTCCTTGGACAGGAGCGGGACGAATTGCACCTTTTCGGGATCGTCGAAGATCGCGGCGGCAACCGCCCGGCAGAGATCGACGTCGAAGCCGGTCCAGCGCCCCTGCCTGTCGGGGATCGAGAAACCGGCCAGCGAAGGCGCCACACCGCAAATGACCGCACCGCGATGCCTGACCTGCTCCAGCAAGCCGCTCTCTGGAGCAGCCCGTCCGCTAACCGGCGCAAGGGCCGCCATAGCGGCGAATGCCATCGCGAAGATGGGCGGCATCCTTGCTTTTCCCATGGCGGTACGGGCCCTGGACGACAGCAGCGATGGCACCATGCGGTAATCAAATACTCAAATCTTGCGCACCGTCGGCAAAGGCCGCCTCGGAGCGCGCACCCGAAACGAAAACGGGGCGCCGGTCAGGCCGGCGCCCCGGAAGGTTGTTAGCGAACCGGCGGAGCGTATTGCAGACCGCCCTTGGTCCAGAGCGCGTTCTGGCCGCGCGCGATCTTGAGCAGGGAGCCCTGGCCGACGTTACGCTCGAAGGATTCGCCGTAATTGCCGACATGCTTGACGATGCGGACGACCCAGTCCGCCGTCAGGCCGACCTGCTCGCCGAACTTGCCTTCGGTGCCGAGCAGACGCTTGATCTCCGGGTTGTCGGACTTCAGCTGCTGCTCGACATTCGCCTGGGTCACACCGAGCTCCTCGGCGTTCAGCATGGCGAAATGGGTCCACTTCACCAGGTTGAGCCACTGCGGGTCGTTGTTACGGACGGAGGGGCCGAGCGGCTCCTTGGAGATGATCTCCGGCAGCACGAGGTGCTCGTCCGGGTTCGTCAGCTTCAGACGCTCGGCATAGAGGCCCGAGGCGTCGGTGGTGAAGGCGTCGCAGCGGCCGGCGTCATAGGCCTTGATCGTCTCGTCCGAGCTGGCGAAGGCGACGACTTCGTACTTGAGGTTGTTGGCGCGGAAATAGTCGGCGAGGTTGAGTTCGGTCGTGGTGCCCTGCTGGGTGCAGACCGAGGCGCCGTTGAGCTGAAGCGCCGAGTTCACGCCGAGCTTCTTGCGGACCAGAAAGCCCTGGCCGTCATAGTAGTTCACGCCGGTGAAGAGCAGGCCGAGCGAAGCGTCGCGCGTCATCGTCCAGGTCGAGTTGCGGACGAGCACGTCGACTTCGCCCGACTGGAGCGCGGTGAAGCGGTCCTTGGCCGAAAGCGGGATGAACTTCACCTTGTTGGGATCGTTGAAGATCGTCGCCGAGATGGCACGGCAAAGGTCGACGTCGAGCCCCTTCCAGTTACCCTGCGCGTCCGGCACGCCGAAGCCGGCAAGGCCGGTATTCGAGCCGCAATTCAGGATGCCGCGCTGCTTGACCTGCGCGAGCGTGGCCTGGGCCGAGGCCCCGGTCGCGGACAGCGCCATGCCGATCCCTGCTGCGAGGGCGGCTGCAACAAACTTTTTCATCGGTACTCTCCCGTTGGAACCCCTTGTCCGGCTGATGCCGGAAGATATTTCTGGTCCCGCCGCCGGCGGCTTTTTCGCCGCTCGGTTGATCCCGCTTTCGCGCGGCGTCCCCATATCCTCGAGTCGATTGCCAGAGCGATTCATGAGCGTCAAGCAACCGCCACACGCATGAACCGCCCCTTGTTCCCTGCATACATCACATGCGAGTTTGTGGGGAGTGGTCAAGCCTGACCATGATTTCCCCCTTTTCTGGCCGTGCCTTTCCATGAAAAAGCTGACTTCGCCTGAATTCGCGCGCCTCGGCGAGCGCACGCGCCTCGTGCTGGCAGGGCGCGACCCGGCCGACAGCTACGGATTTGTCAATCCGCCTATCGTACGAGGCTCTACGGTCGTCTATCCGAACACCGAAGACTTCCTGGTGCGCAAAGCGCGCTACACCTACGGCACCGACGGCAACCCGACGATCGACGCGCTGTTGGCCGCCGCCAATACGATCGAGGGCGGCGCCGGCGTTGTCGTGACGCCATCGGGGCTGATGGCCTGCACGCTCGCCTTCCTGACCCTGCTATCGTCCGGCGATCACGTTCTGGTGACGGACAGCGTCTACCGGCCGACGCGCATCTTCTGCGACACCTTCCTCAAGCGGATGGGCGTCGAAGTGACCTATTGCGACCCGCTGGTCGGCGCCGACATCGCGGAGCTGTTCAAGCCGAACACCAGGGCCGTCTGGACCGAAGCGCCGGGCTCGCAGACCTTCGAGATGCAGGACATCCCGGCCATCGTGGCGGCAGCGCATGCGCGCGACATCCTGGTCGCGATGGACAATACCTGGGCGACGCCGCTGTTCTTCGATGCCCATGCCTTCGGCGTCGATCTCTCGGTGCAAGCCGGCACCAAATACTACGCCGCCCATTCGGACGTGCTGATCGGCACCGTCTCGGCCCGCACGCCGGAGCTTTACAAGAAGCTGCGCGCAGCCTGGAACCAGCTCGGCCTCATCATTGCCCCGGAAGACGCGTTCCTGACGCTGCGCGGCATGCGCACGATGGCGATCCGCCTGAAGGAACAGATGCCGGCCGGTATCGCCGTGGCCGAATGGCTGCAGGGACGGCCCGAGGTCGCCCGTGTCCTTCACCCTGCCCTGCCGGGCGCGCCGGGCCACGAGATCTGGAAGCGCGACTTCACCGGCGCTTCCTCGCTCTTCACCTTCGAACTGAAGCCCGTTTCGATGAAGGCCGTCGGCGCGATGCTGGACGGGCTCGCCCTGTTCGGGATCGGCGCCTCCTGGGGCGGCTATGAGAGCCTCGTCCTGCCCTTCGACTGCAAGGACTACCGCACGGCGACGAAGCCGGACTTCAAGGGGCCGACGGTCCGCATCCATATCGGGCTCGAGGACATCGAGGACCTCAAGGCCGATCTCGATGCCGGCTTCGCAAGGCTGCGCGCGGTGGGGTGAGCCAGCCCTTTGTCATTCCGGGGCTTCGCGTAGCGAAGAACCCGGAACCCACGATCAGGCACTCCACTGACAACCGCACACCGAATGTCTCACCCCGTCGTGGGTTCCGGGTTCGCGCCTGCAGCGCGCCCCGGAATGACAAGGGTTGGGTGATCGAATGCCGACAGACCTCAGAGCCGCCCGATCTCGAAATCGCGGCCGAGCAGCTTCGCGAGCTGCTTGAGCCGCCCCTCGACGCGCTCGCTCGCCAGCGCCGCGAGGTCATCAGGGAAGCGCAGGAGCAGCCGATTGTCGATGCAGGAAGCCGGGATGCGCGGCAGGATGCCGGACATGCCGGCCGAGAGGAGATAGGCGACGCGGAAGATCGCCGCGATCAGCATCGCCCGTGTCAGGACGGCCGGCGGCAACAGCGTCTTCAACCCTGCTGCAGCCGGTGAACTCGCCTTCATCCCGGCATAGCGATGGAAGATCGTCAGCGCCAGGAAGGCCCGGCCGACATGGTCGAGGCCGGTGAAATAGGCATGGGCGATCACGTTCATGCTCTGCTCGCCGCGATAGTCGGGATGGGCGCGCCAGCCGATATCGGAGAGCAGGCAGACGGTCTCGACCATCCGGCCGGAGGGCTCGTCCTGCGGCAGGCCGGCCGTCTCCAGGATGCCGCGGGTCCAGTTGATCAGCTCGGCCGCATGACGCGGGTCGCGGGCGCGCAGCAGATTGTAATCGCGCGCGGCCTGCATGAGCGGATCGGCGCTCTGCTCTTCCGGCGAGAGCTGCTCGTGCAGCAGGCCCTCGCGCACGCCCTGCGCCGAGATGATGATCTCGCGCGGCTTGCCACGCTTGATCAGCTCGTCGAGCACCAGCGCACCATAGGCCAGCAGCGGACGGCGGGCCGAGGACACGGAATCGATCGCGTCGAGCACCGAGATATCGGCCCGTTCGACCAGCTTGACGAAATCGGCGACGTCGCGCGTCGGGACGGAGTAGCCGTGCATCACGTTCAGCGGATAGGCCGCGCGATGCTGGTGGAGGGTGGCGAGCGCGCGCCAGGTGCCGCCGACGGCGTAGAAGTCGCGGCCCTTCATGGCGGCGAGCTGCGGCAGCTTGTCGAGCTCGTCCTTGACGATCTTCTCGGCCGCCTTGAGCGAGCCCTTCGATCGGTCGAGCAGGGCGAGGCCGCCGAGCGGGACGCTGGCACCCTGCCCCACCGCGCCGTCCTTGACCGAGATCAGCTCCAGGCTGCCGCCGCCGAGGTCGCCGACGACGCCGTCCGGGTTGTCGAAGCCCGAGATCACGCCGAGGCCGGAGAGCACGGCCTCGCGACCGCCCGAGATCAACTCGATCGGCTGCCCGATCGCCGCCTCGGCGCGGGCGATGAATTCCGGGCCGTTGCTGGCATAGCGCGCCGCAGCCGTCGCGATGACGCGGATCTCGCCGACATGCATGGCTTCGCAGAGGATGCGGAAGCGCACCAGCGCATTGATCGCCTTGGCGATGGCATCGTCGGCAAGACGGCCGGTCGAGGCGACCTGCCGGCCGAGACCGGCCATCTCCTTCTCGTTGAAGACCTGCGACGGCGCGCGGGCCAGCATCTCGTAGACGACGAGACGGACCGAGTTCGAGCCGATATCGACGATGGCGATCGTATGGGACAACGCGAGCCGCCCCGGCGCATGCCTGAGCTCAGGCCTTGCGTCCCCCTCGGCGCGAGAGGGAGCGGGGACTTGAATTGGAGAGCGATTTTCCACGTCCGGACAGACTCGGGTTCGTCATGAAGTACTTATGCGCGTTGAACGGCTCTTCGTTCGGCGCGGGGACAATGCGGCGCGAGCCGCCATCGGGCAATATCGTCCAGCTCTGCTCGTTGTCGAGCAGATTGGCCAACATGATCTGATCCAGCAACTGCTGATGCACAGTCGGATTGAGGATCGGCGTCAGCGCCTCGACGCGGCGGTCGAGATTGCGCGGCATCAGGTCGGCCGAGGAAATGTAGATCTTGGCCTTGGGCGACGGCATGCCGTGACCGGCGCCGAAGGCGTAGATGCGGGTATGCTCCAGGAAGCGGCCGATAATCGACTTGACCCGGATATTCTCGGATAGACCGGGCACGCCGGGCCTCAGGCAGCAGATGCCGCGCACGACGAAGTCGATCTCGACGCCGGCCTGGCTGGCGTCATAGAGCGCGTCGATAATCTCGGGATCGACCAGCGAATTGCACTTGCCCCAGATCGCGCCCTTGCGGCCGGCCTTCACATGGGCGATCTCCTCGGCGATGTCGGCGAGCAGGCGCTGCTTCAGGCTGGTCGGCGAGACGGCCATCCGCTCGAGCCCAGCGGGCTCGGCATAGCCGGTGATGAAGTTGAAGATGCGGGCGACGTCCTGCGCGATCACCGGATCGGCGGTGAAGAAGGAGACGTCGGTATAGATGCGCGCCGTGATCGGGTGGTAGTTGCCGGTCGCGATGTGGCAGTAGCTGACGAGCTGCCCCGCCTCGCGGCGCACGACCAATGACAGCTTGGCGTGGGTCTTGAGCTCGATGAAGCCGTAGACGACCTGGACGCCGGCGCGCTCCATCTCCTTGGCCCAGCGGATATTGGCTTCCTCGTCGAAGCGGGCCTTGAGCTCGACCAGCGCCGTCACCGACTTGCCGGCCTCGGCCGCTTCGGTAAGCGCCTTGACGATCGGCGAGTTCGCGGAGGTGCGGTAGAGCGTCTGCTTGATCGCGACGACATTGGGGTCGCGCGCCGCCTGCTGCAGGAACTGCACGACGACGTCGAAGCTCTCATAGGGGTGATGGACCAGCAGGTCCTTCTGGCGGATCGCGGCGAAGCAATCGCCGCCATGCTCGCGGATGCGCTCCGGGAAGCGGGCGTTGTAGGGCTTGAACTTCAGGTCGGGCCGATCGACGCCGACGAGCTGCGAGAGCTCGGTCAGGCCGATCATGCCGTTGACCTCGACGACCTCGTCGTTGTCGACCTTGAGCTCGCGCACGATCAGCCGGCGCAGATGGTCCGGCATGCCGGTCGAGAGTTCGAGCCGGATGACGACGCCGAGGCGGCGCTGCTTCAGCATGGTCTCGAAGACGCGGACGAGATCCTCCGCCTCCTCCTCGATGTCCAGATCGGAATCGCGGATGATGCGGAACGAGCCGGCGCCCTTCACCTCGTAACCCGGGAAGAGCTTGCTGATGAACAGCGAGACCGCGTCGTCGAGCGCGATGAAGCGGTGCAGCCCTTCGCGCGCCAGGTCCGGCAACTCGATGAAGCGGTCGATCTTCGTGGGCACGCGGATCAGCGCGTCGAGCTGGCGCCCGTCATGCTTGCGCTCCAGCGCCAGCGCGATGGTGAAGCCGAGATTGGGGATGAAGGGGAAGGGATGCGCCGGGTCGATCGCCAGCGGCGTCAGCACCGGGAAGATGTAGTTGAGGAAGTAATCCTCCAGCCAGATCCGGTCCTGCGATCCGATATCGCCGGGCTGGAGCAGGTGGATGCGGTTCTCGTGCAGATCGTGGCGCAGCTCGGCCCAGCGCGCCTGCTGGTCGGCGGTCAAGGCCGCGACGGCTTCGCCGATGGCGACGAGCTGGCCGGCCGGCGTCAGGCCGTCCTGGCTGCGCGTGATGACGCCGGCCTTGAGCTGCTCGCGCAGGCCGGAGACGCGGACCATGAAGAACTCGTCGAGATTGTTCGCGGAGATCGAGAGGAAGCGCAGTTGCTCCAGCAGCGGGTGACTGCGATTCGAGGCTTCCTCCATGACGCGGCGGTTGAACTGGAGCCAGGAGAGCTCACGGTTCATGAAGCGCTCCGGTTGCTGGCGCAGCGACAGCGCGGCCTCCTCACCGGTAGTCTCGGCCTGGATCATCACAGTATCAGTCGTCATGCGCTTCATCCGTGCCCCGATCGGCCCCTCACCTGTCGCCGATCTTGAAGCCATCCTAGCGTGACGGTTCGATGACAAGCGACATGATTTGAGGAATGCCGGCTCGAGGAGACGCGGCCCGGTTCAACCCGCATCCTGCGGGAAGAGTTCCGCCAAAGCCTCCTGCACCAAGGGGCGCGTCACCCTGCGGCCGCGTTCGAGCGCAAGCCGGTCGAGCCGGTCGACAACCTGCCGCGCGGCGGCGAAGGAACGCTCCATCCGCATGGCGAGGGCGTCGATCACCGCGATATCGACGACGAGCTGGCGGTCGATGAAGAGCTTGACCAGCAATGCCCGCAGCAACCCGTCATCCGGTGGCTCGATCGTTGCGGCAGGAGCCAGCCTCAGGCGCGAGAGCAGGTCCGGTACTGTCAGCCCCCAGAGGTCGGGCGAGCGCCGCGCCGTCAGCAGCAACGAGCCGCCGCGCGCCTTGATCGCATTCATCAGATGGAACAGGGCGGGCTCGTCGAGGGAGCCTGAATCGCAATCCTCGATCACCAGCGCGCCGCCGGAGACGAGATGCGGCACCTGCGCCTCGTCCAGCTCCCTGGCGGAAATCGTCCAGGCATGGGCCGCGCGCGCCCAGATCGCGGCGAGATGGGTCTTGCCGGCGCCTTCCGGCCCGGTCAGGCGCAGCCAGGCTTCCGGCCAGGCCGGCCAGCGCTCGATCAGGCCATAGGCGGCCTCGTTGGAGGCGCCGACCAGAAAATCCTCGACGCCATGACGGCTGTCGACCGGCAGGTCGAAGGCGAGCTGGCGCGGACGCGGGGGAATTTCGGACATGGACAACTCAGGCGTCGGCGTCGATGCGCGCCTTGGCCGCCGCAGCGCGGGTGGCATCACCACCATGATAAAGGTTGCTGGCGAGATATTGCCGCAAGGCGAAGCGGCAGAGCACGCCGATGACGGCCGCGAGCGGCACCGCCAGCAACAGGCCGACGAAGCCGAACAGCGAGCCGAAGGCAAGCAGCGCGAACATCAGCCAGACCGGGTGAACGCCGATGGAATTGCCGACCAACTTGGGCTGGAGGATGTTCCCTTCGAGGAACTGCCCGGCGAAGAAGACGCCGAGCGTCGCCAAGGGCCAGGTCCAGTCCGGCCAGAACTGCACCGTCGCGACACCGACCGAGAGCACGAGTCCGGTCAGCGAGCCGACATAGGGGATGAAGGAGAGGAAGCCCGAGATGATGCCGATCAGCGCGCCGAAATTGACCCCGATGACGCTGAGGCCAATGGCATAGAAGCCGCCGAGCAGCACGCAGACCAGCGCCTGCCCGCGCAGGAATCCCGCGATCGCCATGTCCATCTCGTGCAGCAGGCTGCGGATGGTGTCGCGATGCTCGAGCGGCAGCCAGCTGTCGACGGTCGCGACCATGCGGTCCCAGTCGGCCAGCAGGTAGAAGGCGATGACCGGTGTCAGCACCAGGAGCGAGAACACGCCGACGATGGCGGTGCCGCCGCTCCAGAGCGATTGGAGCAGGCCGCCGACCCATTTCATGCCGTCGCCGACGAGATTGCCGAGCGAACTCTGCGCCTCCTTGGTCAGTTCCGCGCCCCCGAAACGCTCGAGCCAGGGCGCGCTCTTCTCCAGCACCAGAGCCTGGAGCTTGGCGGCATCGCCGGGCAGACGGGCGACGAGGCCGGCGAGCTGCTGGCCGAGCAACGGCGCGAGCAGCACCAGCGCCAGCACGAAGATGAGCAGGAAGACGACGAGGATGACGATCGTCGCCGCCAGCCGATTCATGCCCATGCGCTCCAACCGGTCGGCGAGCGGATCGAGCAGATAGGCCAGCGTCAGCGCCGCGATGAAGGGCAGCAGCACATCGCGCAGCACCACCAGGAACAGGACGAAGACGACAAGGGAGCCGACCCAGAAGCCGATCTGGCGTTGCAACGTCATCGATCAGCCTCTCTCGCGTCTCACGGCCGGCAGGACATGTCAGATGTGCATCGGGGCCTGCGGTTCCAAGCCGTTCAGGCGGATAAAGCCCCGTCAACCTGCCATGTGGCGCAGCCAGAAGGCGAGATAGGCCGTCATCGAGGCGACCGTCAACAGAGCGACGAGGAGTTCACAGGCCAGCGCCAGCGCGCCGAGCTCGATGCCGAAGGCGCGCGAGCCCAAGGCGAGCGCGGCGAAGCCAATCTGTGCGGCAGTGTTGAGCTTGCTGACGACGATGGGCGCGATCGTCAGCGGCTTGTCGAGCAGCCAGGACAGGATCACCGCCGCCACGATCATCAGGTCCCTCGCGACGACGAGCACGACGAGCCAGACCGGGACCGCGCCGACGACGGCGAGCGTGATGTAGATCGAGACGATCAGCGCCTTGTCTGCGACGGGATCGAGCCATGCCCCCAGCTCGCTCGCCATGCCGCAGCGCTTGGCGAGGAAGCCGTCGATCGCATCCGAGATGCCGGCGACGACGAAAAGGATGAAGGCCGCATCCCAGTTCGCGTTGATGATCATGACGATGACCAGTGGCACCAGGAACAGGCGACCAATCGTGATCAGGTTGGGGATCGTCATGGCGGAGAGCTTTGCTCAATGCAGGGTACGACGCCAGAGGCTCGTGCGCGTCATGTCACTTTTCCGCGCGGTCATCCCGGACAAGCCGCCTATGGCGGCGTCGATCCGGGATCCATGCCTGACCCTTCATCGGAAATGCTCCGGCATGGATCCCGGGTCTCCCTCCGGTCGCCCGGGATGACACGAGTTGGTCTGTGAGAAACCAACAAAGCGCCCGCATATGCCTTGCCATGGCGGGCATGCTTGCCTATCGCTCCCGCGAGCACGCAAGGAAGGCGAAACGCAATGAGCAAGCCCGGCGCAAACGGACTGACCTATGCGCAGGCAGGTGTCGATATCGACGCCGGCAATGCCATGGTCGACGAGATCAAGCCGCTGGTGCGTGCGACGCGCCGGCCGGGCGCCGACGCGGAGATCGGCGGCTTCGGCGGGCTCTTCGACCTGAAAGCGGCCGGTTTCAACGACCCGATCCTGGTCGCAGCCAATGACGGCGTCGGCACCAAGGTCAAGATCGCGATTGAAAGCGGGCTGCATTCGACGATCGGCATCGACCTCGTCGCGATGTGCGTCAACGACCTGATCGTGCAGGGCGCCGAGCCCCTGCTCTTCCTCGACTATTACGCCACCGGCAAGCTCGACCCGAAGGTCGGCGTCGAGATCGTGCGCGGCATCGCCGATGGCTGCCGCCAGGCCGGCTGCGCACTGATCGGCGGCGAGACCGCCGAGATGCCGGGTATGTACGCAGAGAAGGATTACGACCTCGCCGGCTTCGCCGTCGGCGCCGCCGAACGCGGCACGCTGCTGCCGCGCGCTGACCTGAAGCCCGGCGACGTGGTGTTCGGCCTGCCCTCCTCCGGCGTGCACTCCAACGGCTATTCGCTTGTGCGCCGTATCGTCGAGGTCAGCGGCCTCGGCTGGAGCGCGCCCGCTCCGTTCGCGCCCGAGAAGAGCCTTGCCGAAGCTCTGCTGGAGCCGACCCGCATCTATGTGAAGCCGCTCCTGCAGGCATTGAAGGCGACCGACGGCATCAAGGCGCTGGCGCATATCACCGGCGGCGGCTTCCCCGACAATATCCCGCGCGTTCTGCCCGAAGGACTCGGCGTCGCGCTCGATCTCCCCGCCATCCCGGTTCCGGCCGTGTTCGGCTGGCTCGCCAAGGTCGGCGGCGTCGCCGAGCGCGAAATGCTGCGCACCTTCAACTGCGGCATCGGCATGATCGTCGCGGCTGAGGCCAGCAAGGCGGACGAGGTTCTCGCCGCCCTGAAGGCGGCCGGCGAGGCGCCGGTGAAGCTCGGCGAGATCGTGCCGGTCGCGGCCGGCGAGGAGCAGGTCGGCTATCGCGGCAAGCTCTCGCTGTGAGCGCCGCCCTTCCCCGCAAGCGCGTCGGGGTCCTGATCTCCGGGCGCGGCTCCAACATGGTCTCGCTGGCGGAAGCAGCGCAGGCGCCGGGCTATCCGGCCGAGATCGCGCTGGTCATTTCCAACATCCCCGACGTCGCCGGGCTCGAGCGGGCGCGTGATTTCGGCATCGCCACAGCGACCGTCGACCACCGCTCCTTCGGCAAGGACCGCGAAGCGTTCGAGCGCGCGGTGGATGAAGTGCTGCGGGTCAACCAGATCGAGCTCATCGTGCTCGCCGGCTTCATGCGCATCCTGACGCCCTGGTTCGTGGCGCGCTGGGAAGGCCGGATGATCAACATCCACCCGTCGCTGCTGCCGCTGTTCAAGGGCACGCATACGCATCGGCAGGCGCTGGAAGCCGGCGTCACCGAACATGGCTGCTCGGCACATTTCGTCGTGCCGGAGCTCGATGCCGGGCCGGTTATTCTGCAGGCGAAGGTGCCGGTCCTGCCCGGCGACGACGAGGAGACGCTGGCAAAGCGCGTCCTCGTCGAAGAGCACAAGCTCTATCCGGAGGCACTGGCGGAAGTCGCCTCCGGCCGCGCGAAGCTCGAAGGCGGCGCGGTCATCCGCGGTTAGAGCAACTCAGCAATTCTCCGAATTACAGAATTGCTCTAAGCCTTTGCTTTGTCGCGCATTCGCTAGCGCGGACCTTTGGTTCTTCACGCGAACCGGTATCCATTTCGCTCGAAAATGCTTTAGGCCGCGACGCTGCCCTCGGCGTTCGCCTGCATTCCGCTCCCCTCGCGCTTGCAGCGCTCCCATTCCTCCTTCGTGCGCTCCTCTTCCTTCTGCCAGCGACGGAAGAGATCGGCCCGTCGGGCGGGATAGCGCTCCTCCAGCGCAACGAGGCCAGTCAGGCGGTCGGTGCGGAAATGGCGGAAGGCCTGCCGAAGCTCGCACCAGGCGATGACGATGCGGACACGCTCGTAGAAGGTCATGCCGATCGGCCAGATCATGCGCTGCGTCGCATGCCCGCTCTCGTCGCTATAGTGGATCGAGAGCTTGCGGCCGTTGCGGATGGCGGCACGGACCGCCGCGACATCGACCTGATCGGTCGGCACATCGCCGGGATGGGACGCCGCGAACAAGGCACCATCGAGCAGGATCGGCCGCAGATGCGGCGGCAGCACTGCCGCGACCTTGCTGACGACATCCTCGGCAGCGCGCGCCAGCACCGGGTCGGCCCGCTCGCTCAGCCAACGCATGCCGACCAGAACGGCCTCGATCTCGTCGGGCGACAGCATCAAGGGCGGCAGGTCGAAGCCCGCATCGAGCACATAGCCGATGCCGGCCTCGCCGCGCACAGGCACGCCCTGGCGCACCAGTGCACCGATATCGCGATAGACCGTGCGCACGGAGACATCGAGCTCGGAGGCCAGCGTCTCGGCGGTCACGGGGCGCCTGCGACGACGCAGGCTCTGAATCATGTCGAGCAATCGTTCAGCGCGCTGCACGGCGGCGTCTCCACACTCGTCTCCCGGCCCAACAGCCATGCCGCTCGATCGTTGGGATCGAGCGGATCACGATGTGGACCTGCGGCAGAATGGCTCAGCCGCGCTGACAGCTTCTGTCAGCAGTCTGTCAGCAGCAAGGCGCACTTGTCGAGAAGCATGCGCAGCCTCCTCGACTCACCGTTCAGCTTAGAACGGCCGCTTCAGCTTGCACTGGTCGATGAACTGCAGGCCCTTCTGGCAGGCCGTGTCGTTGAAATAGCCGGTGTCGCGGAAAGCCTGGATCTCGTCCTTGGTCATCGCCGCGACCGTGCCCTTGGCGTAGCAGCTGCAAGGGGTGTGGACAGCCTCGCGCGTCGTGCCCATGAGCTGCGACTGCGTGACCAGGCAGGCGTCGAAGGCGCGCAGCTGGATCATGTAGGGGGTGAGGTTCTTCGCCGTCGGATCGGGCGGCGGCAAGGTCGTCGAGCTGCTTGCAGCATAGGCCGAAACGCTCGCCAGAATCGACAATCCACCGGCCAGAACGACCGCACCCATCCGCCGCATCTTCATGATTCCGCCTGCCCTTCGAGAACGGAGCGCAGCGAAGACCACGATGCCGAGCTCGTACTCCGGCATGGTCATAGAGCGGCGCCGAGGTCAAGAGGCGGATTGTGACAGGAATGCCGATTTCATCGGCTGTGCGCCCCGTTCGACGCGCCTGCAGGCAGGATAAGCCTCCATGCCTTTCGTCCATGCGACCGGCAGATCGCAACCCGGCCAGCCGGAGCGAGTTTCGGCACCCATTTGGGGGTTGCCGCGCCGACCAGCGACATCGCCAATGCGAAGCTAGGAAAGCGGAGACGGCCCGCCCCTGAGTCGAATCCAGCCTGACAAACGGCCGCTACGCCCAGCAAGGCTGCGGTCACCTGATTTGTGGTGCCATGTGATGGACGATCCCGAGCGGCAGCGGTCTGCCTCCGATCTCCCGCGAGACGAGGCGAAAGCCGGAAGCAAGATCATGAGCCTGTTGCTCATGAGCGCCATCACCGTGACGATGGCGGCCTGGATCATCTTCCTGGGCTGGGCGGCGCGGTCGATCCTCGGCGACGGCTAGTCGATCTCGGGCGCACGCTCGGCCAATTCGAGGAACACCGCTGCGCAGAGCAGCCAGAGGATCGCCACTTCCATCATCGCCGATCCTCCTGGAGTGCCTTTCGACCGACATCTCCGGCCTCGCGGTCCATTCTCTCCATCATCGATTAACGCGCGGTAATCGCGCCGCCGGCGGGCCCATGTCCGTTCGCCGACCCCTGCCCGCTTCACGCCCCTGGAACATGCGCAGAACGATGTTGTTCCGCGCGGCCGCGTTCCGCCGCAGTCCGCGGCAAAAACCGTGAGACACCGCGAAGCGAAGCGGTACGAAAGCCCCTGCCCACGGAACCGCAGACGCAATCCATTGATATCCCTTAAGATAACGAATCGGGAACCTTAACCGCGCATTAAACCTCGTCCGCCAGATTGCCGGCATCGCCTATCGGAGACGCCATAGCGTCGGAGTTCTGGATTATGCGTTGCGTTGCGTATCTGGCGGGTCTTTCGACCTGCCTCACCCTGTCGCTGCCGGGCCAGGCCCAGGCCCAGTCGAGGGACTACTCGACCCTGACTTCGCCCCAGTCGGCGCAGAACTGGTACATCACGCTGGGCGCCGGCGTGCGCTACCAGCCCGACTACACCGGCTCGGACGATTATGTCTTCCGGGCTCGCCCGATCATCTCGCTGGGCAAGGGCCTGAAGAGCACCTGGTGGAGCGCAGAGGACGACGCGATGCTGAGCATCGGGGTCTTCTCCGGCCAGGGCTGGCGCATCGGCTTCTCGGGCGACCTGCTCTGGAAGCGCTCGGCCAAGGTCAATCCGGCCCTCGTCGCCATCCCCGCCACCAAGTTCGGAGCCGAGCTCGGCGGCTTCGCCGAATTCTACCCGACCTCCTGGCTGCGCGGCCGCGTCGACCTGCGCCGCGGCATCGCCGCGCATGACGGCGTCGTCGCCGACTTCAAGCTCGACGCCTTCTCCACCGTCGGGACCTGGACGCTGGGCGTCGGCCCGCGCATGCGGATCGCCTCGGCCGATTATGTCCGGACCTATTTCGGCACCGGCGGCGCGATGCCCGGCACCGGCGGCCTGCTGCAACGCTACAATGCCGGCGTCCATTCGGTCGGCGCGCTGGCACAGGTGACCTATCACTGGTCCGACCAGCTCAAGACCACGGCCTATGTCGAGTACAAGCGTCTGGTCGGCGACGCCACGCGCTCCCCGATCGTCAGGCCGTTCGGCTCGCGCGATTCGCTCACCTTCGGCCTGTCGGCGAGCTATTCGTTCGACACCGGAACGAACTACTCCTTCGGGCTCTGAGGAGCCGCCACGCCGTGCAGGGCCCCGCCCTGCCTCGGCGCGGGACACGCAAAAGAAAAGGCGGGCCGGAAACCGGCCCGCCTTTCTGCTTTTCAGCGGTAGCTGAAATCAGCCGACGATCTCGTTACCCGCGAAGAACTGCGCGATCTCGATCGCAGCCGTCTCCGGAGCGTCCGAGCCGTGCACGGTGTTCTCGCCGACCGAGAGGGCGAAGAGCTTGCGGACGGTGCCCTCGGCGGCGTTGGCCGGGTTGGTGGCGCCCATCACTTCACGGTGCTTGGCGATGGCGTCCTCGCCTTCCAGGACCTGCACGACGACCGGACCGGAGGTCATGAACTCGACGAGCTCGCCGAAGAACGGACGAGCCGCATGGACGGCGTAGAAGGTCTCGGCCTGGGCCTTGGTCATCTGGATGCGCTTCTGCGCGACGATGCGCAGGCCAGCCTTCTCGAAGACCGCGTTGACCGCGCCGGTGAGATTGCGCTTCGTCGCATCGGGCTTGAGAATGGAGAAGGTACGCTGGACAGCCATCGATCGATCCTTGGAACGGGTACGGAAAAAGGAAATGCGGCGCGCTTATAGCTGCCGCCTTCGCACCCCACAAGGCTCGTGCGCAGGACCGCCATGCCGGAAATCCATGAGCCGGCGGATCAATTCGATGCTAGATTGAGGCGTTGACGACAAGGAGCCTGCCTATGCTGCTCATTGGTCTCGCCTTCGCCAGCTGCCTGGCGCTGCTTTGTGAAATCCTGTCCGTAACGCCCGATTCCATCACCAGGGATCGCAGGGGCAACCAGCCCCCGCCCTCGGGCGGCGTCGCGGCGTTCTGAACGGCGCCGCAAGGCGCCATCCTGCCGGATACCGAACGTGGCCTCAGTGCCGCGTCAGGAAAGCGCGGGCCTCGCGCAGCGCCGAGGCGATCTGATCGCGATCCATCTCGAGCGCAAGCTCCTGGCGATGCGCCGCCGCTCGGGCACAGCCACGGGCGAAGGCGACGTTGAACCACATCTGCGCCTTGACCAGGTCGATGGCGCCGGCGCGCCCGGAGGCATGCATCAGGCCGAGTTCGTAATAGGCTTCCGCCGACACCTCCGCCGGGATCACCAGCGAAGCGGGAACCGCGTTCATCTCCATGCGAGCCATGATGAAAATCCCCTTGCACCCTCTTGTCGTTGCGCCGGCCACCCGTCCAAAGGCCCCGGCTGATGAGTGCGAGAGTGGAGCCGATCTTTAAAATGCGTCCTAAATTTCGCGATGAATCGAGTCTCAACGAGACGTGATCAGGCGGTTAAATCAACAAAGGATTCACCGCGGAATCGCAAGAACGCCAATGATTTCAGCACCATGATCTTACGTCACTTCCGCGCTCGTTGAGGATGGATTCACCTTGCGTAGCGGAAGCAGCGGAAACCTCTTCCGTAGCGGCAGCTTGGAGGCCGGTCAGATCCGCGATATGGTTCACATCTGAACCATGCAGACATGGCTGGTCGAATACGGGAGGATCGGATGCGTCACGGAACCGGATCGAAGCTCGCGGCCTTCGCGGCGCTGGGCCTGCTGGCCAGCGTCTCGGCTGCTGCGTCTCAGGACGTCGTCGGCACCTGGGAGCGCGATACCGGCGCCTCACGCGTGCGCTTCACCAAATGCGGCGATGCGCTCTGCGGCTCGCTCTCCTGGCTCAAGGACGAGAAAGGTCCGGCCAAGGTCGGCCAGCGCATCTTCTATGACATGAAGCCGAACGGCGCGAACAAGTGGAGCGGCAGCGCCTTCAACCCGGAAGACGGCAAGACCTATTCGGGCACGATGACGCTCGCGGGCAGCACGCTGACCACAGCCGGCTGCGTCATGGGCGGGCTGATCTGCCGATCGGTGAAGTGGAACCGGTCGAACTGAGGCTCGCCGTCATGCTCGCCCCTGTGGCGAGCATCCACGTCTTGAACACGGCATTCGACCAGCCAGCACGTGGATGGTCGGGACAAGCCCGACCATGACGGCTGCACCTGTGATGACGACCTGCGCTCAGCGCGCCTTCTGGCCGAAGAGGATCGCCTTTTCCTGGGGCGTGCTGATGCCGGCGGGGTTGCGCAGTTCCTCGCCGACCTTGATGCCGCGCTGCACGGCGGGCCGCGCCAGCATCGTCTCCAACCAGCGCGCGACATTCGGGAACTGCCTAATGTCCTGGCCCTGCTTTTCCCAGCCACGGGCCCAGCCGATGCAGGCCATGTCGGCGATGGAATAGTCGCCACAGATATAGTCGCGGCCTTCGAGGCGCTTGTTCAGCACGCCGTAAAGCCGGTTGGCCTCGTTGGTGTAGCGGTCGATCGCGTAGGGCACGGGCTCGGGCGCGTAGAGGCGGAAATGGTGGGTCTGGCCGAGCATCGGGCCGAAGCCGCCCATCTGCCAGAACAGCCACTCATCGACCTCGACACGGCCGCGTTCGTCCTGCGGATAGAACTTGCCCGTCTTGCGGCCGAGATATTGCAGGATCGCGCCGGATTCGAAGACCGAGATCGGCTTGCCGTCCGGCCCGTCGGGATCGACGATCGCCGGCATGCGGTTGTTCGGGGAGATCGCGAGGAAGTCCGGCTTGAACTGGTCGCCCTTGCCGATGTTCACCGGGACGATGGTGTAGGGCAGCCCGGCTTCTTCGAGCATGATGGTGATCTTGAAGCCGTTCGGCGTCGGCCAGTAATAGAGGTCGATCGGCTTGGCGGGGGCTTCGGACATTGGTCGCTTCCTTTCAGGCGGTAGGCCTCGTTCCGAAACCTAGGAAGCGTGCGAAGGCCCCGGAAGGGGTTGCGGCCCGCTTCCGGCGCGGTCGCGCCATGCCCTGAGGGCGGGCTCGCTCAGGGCGAGAGCGCCATCTTGAAGCCCTCGTGGCTCTGCACGAAACCGAGGCCAGAGTAGAAGCGATGCGCGTCGGGCCTGGCCTTGTGCGAGGTCAATTCGACGAGGCCGACGCCCTTCTCGGCCGCGAAGGCAATCGCGTGGCGCATCATGATCGCGCCGATGCCCCGCCCACGGGTCTCCGGCGCGACGTGGACGCTCTCGATCTTGGCGCGGATGCGCCCGCGCTCGGCCATGCCCGGCAGGACGGTGATCTGGTAGGTGCCGACCACCCTGCCCTCCAGCTCGGCGACGAAGAGCGTGTTGTAGGGATTGGCGGAGACCGCCTCGAAGGCCTTGAGATAGACCGGGTCCTGCGCCTCGGCGGCGATCTCATCCGGCGTGCGCTTCTGCACCGAGGCGCCATGCATGATCAGTTCCGCGACGCGCGGCACATCGGCCTTGACCGCCTCGCGCATGCGGATTTCGGAAGCGTCGGTCTTCGTCATAGGCCTGTCTCGTCCGTTATGCGCCTGCTCAGGCGACGAAGAGGCGCTTCGCCATCAGCAGGGTGTTGGGCGTGTCGTCGCGCCCGTCGAAACGGGCCTGCCTCTGCAGGAAAAAGCCCATGCGCTCGTAGAAGGCGATAGCCGGCTCGTTCTGGCTCTCGACTTCGAGCCGCGCCACCGGCGCCTCGGGAAAGCAGGCGAGCGCAACCTGCAACAAGGTGCGGCCGATGCCGACACCCTGCCGGGTCGGCAGGACGTAGAGCCGCGTCAGCAGCGCCGCGCCGTCGCGCTCTTGCCGGGCCGATGCCGTGGCGACGATCTCCTCGCCGACCAGCGCGACGAGGAAGACGCCCTCGTCGCGGCCGAGCTGCGCCTTCAGGTTCTCAAGGGAGTGCCAGGCATTGGTGATCTCGGCGACGCGCTGCCAGCCATAGATGCCGTCATAGGTGGCGTGCCAGGTCTCGACCAACAGAGCCCTGACCGCCGGGAGATCGGCGGCTTGGGCGTCGCGGATGACGAGATCGGCGGGCGTCACATGATCACTCGATGCCGAGCTTTGCTTTAAGGATCTCGTTCAGGGCCTGCGGGTTGGCCTTGCCGCCCGAGGCCTTCATCGCCTGGCCGACGAACCAGCCGAGCATGGTCGGCTTGGCCTTGACCTGCTCGACCTTGTCGGGATTGGCGGCGATCAGCTCGTCGACCGCCTTCTCGATGGCGCCGGTATCGGTGACCTGCTTCATGCCGCGGGCCTCGACGATCTGGCGGGGGTCGCCACCTTCGGTCCAGAGGATCTCGAACAGATCCTTGGCGATGCGGCCGGAGATCACGCCTTCGCCGATCAGGTCGACGAGGCCGCCCAGCTGCGCGGCCGAGACCGGCGAGGTGGTGACGTCCTTGCCTTCCTTGTTGAGGCGGCCGAACAATTCGTTGATGACCCAGTTCGCTGCGGCCTTGCCGTCGCGGCCCTTGGCGACTTCCTCGAAATAATCGGCCTGGTCGCGCTCGGCGACCAGCACCGAGGCGTCATAGGGCGAGAGCCCGTAGGTCGCGATGAAGCGGGCCTTCTTGGCGTCCGGCAATTCCGGCAGAGCGCCCTTCAGGCTCTCGACGAAGGCATCGTCGAATTCGAGCGGCAGCAGGTCCGGGTCCGGGAAGTAGCGGTAGTCATGCGCTTCTTCCTTCGAGCGCATCGAACGGGTCTCGCCCTTGCCGGGATCGTAGAGGCGGGTTTCCTGGTCGATCGTGCCGCCATCCTCGATGATGCCGATCTGGCGGCGCGCCTCGGTCTCGACCGCCTGGCCGATGAAGCGGATCGAGTTGACGTTCTTGATTTCGCAACGCGTGCCCAGCGGATCGCCCGGCTTGCGCACGGAGACGTTCACGTCGGCGCGGAGATTGCCCTTCTCCATATCGCCGTCGCAGGTGCCGAGATAGCGCAGGATGGTGCGCAGCTTGGAGACATAGGCCTTGGCCTCGTCCGCCGAGCGCAGGTCCGGCTTGGAGACGATCTCCATCAGCGCGACGCCCGAGCGGTTGAGGTCGACGAAGCTCATCGTCGGGTGCTGGTCATGGATCGACTTGCCGGCGTCCTGTTCCAGATGCAGCCGCTCGATGCCGACGGTGATCTGCTCGGTCGGCGAGAGATCGACGGTAATCTCGCCCTCGCCCACGATCGGACTCTTGTACTGGCTGATCTGGTAGCCCTGCGGCAGGTCCGGGTAGAAATAGTTCTTGCGGTCGAAGACCGAGCGGTTGTTGATCTGCGCGTTGAGGCCGAGACCGGTGCGCACCGCCTGCCTGACGCATTCGGCGTTGATCACCGGCAACATGCCCGGCATGGCGGCATCGACGAGGCTGACATGCTCGTTCGGCTCCGCGCCGAAACCCGTCGAGGCGCCGGAGAACAGCTTCGCATTGGAAGTGACCTGCGCATGGATCTCCATGCCGATCACGATTTCCCAATCGCCGGTCGCACCCTTGATCAGCTTCTTCGGGTCGGCGGGGCGGGCATGCGCGTTCATCTGGACTCTTCCGGCTGCTAGAGCCGGATCCGATCAGGTGGAAACCTGATCGGTGAATCCGTCTCTAAGTTATAACAGAGGACGCGTGACCCGATCGGATTGCAACGCAATCTGATCTGCGCGTGCTCTAGTTGCCTACGCGTTACGATGTCGGCGGGCGGGCGGCAAGCTTCCGTTGCGCCGCAGCCGCCTTCACGAGCCCTCGAGACATCCCGCCGCGTTGCGCTCCTGCAACCAGATGGCGGGAATGTGGCTTATGTGGCGCAATATTGCACGATTTGACGGGTGATGGTTCTTGACATTCGTCACTCGCCAACCCTTCTTGCGCAAAATGCCGGAAACCCCCATTGGTTGTGCCGGCTCGTTACCCCGGAGTTCCGTCATGTCACGCAGCCGTTTCATCGGTCTGGTGCTCACCGCCGCCTTCTCGTCGACCGCCCTGACGGCTTTCGACGCTGCCGCGCAGGGAGCTCCGCCGGCCCCTCCGGTGCAGGTCGCCAACCCGCTCGCCAAGCGCATCACCAACTGGGACGAGTTCACCGGCCGCTTCGAGGCCAGCGAGCAGGTCGACGTGCGCGCCCGCGTCTCCGGCTTCATCGACAAGGTGCACTTCCGTGACGGCTCCCTCGTCCAGAAGGGCGACCTGCTCTTTACCATCGATCAGCGGCCTTACAAACTGGCCGTCGACGTGGCCCGCGCCGAGGTCGCCCGCGCCACGGCCCAGGTCGAGCTCGCCCAGAACGAGGTCGAGCGCGCCGAGGGCCTGACCCAGAACCGCACGATCACGGCCCGCGACGTCGACCAGCGCCGCGCCAACCTGAACAGCGCGATCGGCTCCCTGCAGGGCGCCGAAGCCAACCTGAAGAACGCCGAGCTCAACCTCGAATGGACCGAGGTGCGCGCGCCGCTCGCCGGGCGCATCTCGAACCGCCGCGTCGATCCGGGCAACCTGATCGCCGGCGGCCAGTCGGGCGCCTCGCTGCTGACGACCATCGTCGCGGTGGCGCCGATCTACTTCACCTTCGACATCTCTGAGGCCGACTTCCTGCGCTATACCCGGATGAGCAATCCGCGCGAGCAAGCCGCCAAGGACAGCGGCGCGGTGGTCGAGGTGCGTCTCTCCGACGAGCCGAAATGGGGCCGCAGCGGCAAGGTCAACTTCTTCGACAACGCGCTGAACTCCCGTTCCGCCACGATCCGCGGCCGGGCCGTGTTCGAGAACAAGGACCAGTTCCTGACGCCAGGCGTGTTCGGCCGCCTGCGCTTCTTCGCCGGCGAGTCCGACGCATTGCTGGTGCCGGACACGGTCATCGCCTCGGACCAGGCCAACAAGATCGTGCTGACGGTCGGCCCCGAGAACAAGGTTGTTCCGAAGCCGGTCGTGCTCGGGCCGCTCAGCGAGGGCCTGCGGGTGATCCGCTCCGGCCTCACGGCGCAGGACAAGGTGATCGTCGGCGGCAACGCCAATCCGATGGTCCGCCCGGGCGTCGCCGTCTCGCCGCAGCCCGGCGAGATCAAGATGGCCGCAACGAACTGAGCGCCTGCCGCGCCGGCTTTCCGCAAGAGCCCGCGCTCGCCTTTCGGGCCATGCCAGGCCCCGCACTGAATCACGGACGCCACCGGGCGCCCGCCCGCCTTATTCCGGCCAGGACATCCCCATGTTCCGCTTCGCCCATTTCTTCATCGACCGGCCGATCTTCGCCACCGTTCTCTCGGTGCTGCTGACGATCGCCGGCGCCATCGCGCAGCGCTCGCTGCCGATCGCCGAGTATCCCGAGATCGCGCCGCCCACGGTCTCGATCACAGCCACCTATCCCGGCGCCTCGGCCGAGACGGTCGCCGCCACCGTGGCGACGCCGATCGAGCAGGAGGTGAACGGCGTCGACGACATGCTCTACATCACCTCGCAGTCGACCGGCGACGGGCGGGTGACCATCAACGTCGTCTTCAAGGGCGGCACCGACATCGACCAGGCGCAGGTGCTGGTTCAGAACCGCGTCTCGCAGGCCGAGGCGCGCCTGCCGCAAGACGTGCGTGCGCTCGGCATCCAGGTCCGCAAGGCCTCGCCCGACTTCCTGATGGTCATCAACATGATCTCGCCGGACGGATCGCGCGACGCACAGTACATTTCGAACTACGCCTCGCTCTACGTGAAGGACGTGCTGACCCGCGTCGATGGCGTCGGCGACGTGCAGGTCTTCGGTGCGCGCGACTTCTCGATGCGCATCTGGCTCGACCCGGCCAAGGTCGCGGCACGCAACCTCACGGCTGCCGACGTCGTCGCCGCTCTCCGGGCCGCGAACGTGCAGGTCGCGGCGGGCGCGCTGAACCAGCCACCGGCGAAGTCCGACGAAGCGTTCCAGTTCTCGGTCAACACGCTCGGCCGCCTGACCGACGTCTCCGAATTCGAGAGCATTGTCGTGCGTTCCGATGCGGATGGCGGCACGATCCGCGTGCGCGACATCGCCCGCGTCGAACTCGGTTCGCAGGACTACACCACCAACGCCTATCTCGATAACCGGAACACGGTCGCCATCGGCGTCTTCCAGCGCCCGGGCTCGAACGCGCTCGCAACCTCGGACAAGCTCATCGCGACGATGGGCGAAATGGCCAAGCAGTTCCCGGTCGGCCTCGAGCACCGCATCATCTACAATCCAACCGAGTTCATCGGCGAATCCGTCGACGCGGTCGTGCGGACGCTGCTCGAAGCGATCGTGCTCGTCGTGATCGTGGTGATCCTGTTCCTGCAGACCTGGCGCGCCGCGATCATCCCGATCGTCGCGATCCCGGTCTCGCTGGTCGGCACCTTCCTGGTGATGAGCGCGGTCGGCATCTCGTTCAACACGATCTCGCTCCTGGCGCTGGTTCTCGCCATCGGCATCGTCGTCGACGACGCGATCGTCGTGGTGGAGAACGTCGAGCGCTATCTCGCAGAGGGCCTCTCACCCAAGGAAGCCGCGCACAAGACCATGGACGAGGTCGGCGGCGCGCTGCTCGCGATCGCGCTCGTGCTCTGCGCGGTGTTCATCCCGACCGCCTTCATCAGCGGCCTGCAGGGCACCTTCTACCAGCAGTTCGCGGTGACGATCGCAGCCTCGACGGCGATCTCCTGCTTCGTCTCGCTGACGCTCTCGCCGGCGATGTCGGCCGTGCTGCTCAAGCCGCACAAGAAGCATGACGAGCACGAGCAGCACGGCTTCTTCTACAAGCTGGGCGCCCCGATCCGCTGGTTCTTCCACTACTTCAACGCCGGCTTCGACTGGCTGTCGCGCACCTATGGGCGCGTCACCTCGCGGCTCATCCGCATCGCGGTGATCCTGCTGATCGTCTATTCCGGCCTGATCGCGGCCACCGTCTGGGACATCCGCAGGACGCCGACCGGCCTCGTGCCACAGCTCGACCGTGGCTATTTCATCGCCGTGCTCCAGCTGCCGCCCGGCTCGTCGCTGCAGCGTACGGACGCCGTGCTGCGCAAGGCCAACGAGATCCTGCTGTCACGCCCTGGCGTGGCGCATACCGTCGCCTTCGCCGGCCTCGACGGCGCGACCTTCACCATCGCGCCGAACACCGGTGTCGCCTTCGTCACGCTCGCGCCGTTCAAGGATCGCGAGAAACTGGGGCTGACGACGCAGGGCATCTTTGCCGATCTCCGGCAACAGATGTTCGGCATCTCGGAAGCGTTCACCTTGCTGATCGAGCCGCCGGCCATCCCAGGCATCGGCACCGGTGGCGGCCTGAAGGGCTATGTGCAGGATCGCGGCGGCCGCGGGCTCACCGCGCTCGAAGGGGCGGCCTGGATCGTCGCCGGCTCGGCCAGGCAGGTTCCAGGCATCCAGCAGCCCTTCACGCTGTTCTCGACCAAGACGCCGCAGATCTATGCCGATATCGACCGCACCAAGGCGGAGATGCTCGGCGTGCCGGTGACGCGCATCTTCGAGACGCTGTCGGTCTATATGGGCTCGGCCTATATCAACGACTTCAACCTGCTGGGCCGGACCTATCGCGTGACGGCACAGGCGGATAATCCCTTCCGCCTGACCACCCGCGACGTCGCCAATCTCAAGACCCGCAACGCGGATGGCGAGATGGTGCCGATCGGCTCGATCGCGTCGTTCCACGACACGACCGGCGCCTATCGCGTGCCGCGCTACAACCTCTATCCGGCAGCCGAAGTGCAGCTCTCGATGGCGCATGGCTATTCGACCGGACAGGGCATCGCGGCGGTCGAGAAGATCGCGGCGGAGCGCCTGCCGGCAGGCTTCGGCTTCGAATGGACCGAGATCGCGCTGCAGGAGAAGCTCGCGGGCAATACCGCGGTCGTCGCCTTCGGCCTCGCGGTGGTGTTCGTCTTCCTGCTGCTGGCTGCGCTCTACGAGAGCTGGCTCCTGCCGCTCTCGGTCATCCTGATCGTGCCGATGTGTATCCTGGCGGCGATGTTCGGGGTGAATTACGCTGGGCTCGACCGCAACATCCTGGTCGATATCGGCCTGGTGGTGCTCGTCGGCCTCGCCGCGAAGAACGCGATCCTGATCGTCGAGTTCGCCAAGCAGGCCGAGGACGAGGGCATGAACCGCCGCGACGCGGCCGTCGCTGCCGCCCGCACCCGCCTTCGGCCGATCCTGATGACCTCGATGGCTTTCATCCTCGGCGTGCTGCCGCTGACGGTGTCGGTCGGTGCCGGCGCGGAGATGCGCCAGGCGATGGGCATCGCGGTGTTCTCAGGCATGCTGGGCGTGACGATCTTCGGCCTGATCTTCACCCCGGTGTTCTACGTGATGGTGCGCTGGCTGGCGGACCTGCGCGGGAACAAGCGCAAGGCGACGGCGGCCGAGCCGACCGGGGCGCATTGACGCCACTCTCCTTCCGGGGTGCTCGCGCATCCCGGAAGGCGAGAGATAACCAATATGAAAAGGGGCCGCATCACTGCGGCCCCTTTTTTGTTCGCCATTTTTCAGCTTCGTGGTTCGGGCGCCAAACACGCAGGCTCAGATCAACCGATCAGCCGCTTCGCCACCGCCCGGCAGATGAGTGCGAGGCCGGCGGCAACGACCGTTCCGATGGCTCGCGCGGCTGGATCAGGAATTACCTCTCCCCGCATGAGCTGAAGGACCGTGAGCAGGATCATCAGCACGACGACGACGGCGAGGATGCCGGCAAGCGCGGTCAAGCAGGCATAGGCCATGGCGCGGCTGAAGATCATCGCCGTTTCCTCGGAAGGTTGCCTACCCTAACGATCAGGGAATGCGCATGTCATCCCGGGCGAGCAGCGCGAGACCCGGGATCCATTCCGGAACAGTTCAGGCATGGATCCCGGATCGGCGCGGCTTCGCCGCTTGTCCGGGATGACCAGCGCCTTTCAAAGCGGCCTCAGCAAAAACCGAAACCGCCTCAACCCCACCAGCGCTCGGAGACCGGGAAACGCCCGGCCGCCTGCTCGATGACTTCGCCGAGCGAGAACAGCGTCTCCTCGTCGAAGGGGCGGCCGATGAGCTGGAGGCCCAGCGGCAGGCCCTGCGCGTCGAGACCAGCGGGGACCGCGATACCCGGCAGGCCCGCCATGTTCACCGTCACCGTGAAGACGTCGTTGAGATACATCTCGACCGGATCGGCCGAGCCCTTCTCGCCGATGCCGAAGGCTGCCGACGGGGTCGCCGGCGTCAGCACCGCGTCGATGCCCTGCGCGTAGACCGTCTCGAAATCGCGCTTGATCAGCGTGCGGATCTTCTGGGCCCGGACGTAATAGGCGTCGTAATAGCCGGCCGAGAGCACATAGGTGCCGATCATGATGCGGCGCTTGACCTCTGCGCCGAAGCCGGCGGCGCGGGTCTTCTCATACATCTCGACGATGTCCTTGCCCTGCTCGCGCAGGCCGTAGCGGACGCCGTCATAGCGGGCGAGGTTCGAGGAGGCCTCGGCCGGGGCGACGATGTAATAGGCCGGCAGGGCGTATTTGGTATGCGGCAGCGAGATCTCGACGATCTCGGCGCCGGCTGCCTTGAGCCAGGCAATCCCCTGCTGCCAGAGCGCGTCGATCTCGGCGTTGAGGCCGTCGAGCCGGTATTCGCGAGGAATGCCGATCTTCATGCCCTTCACCGAGCGGCCGACGGCGGCCTCGTAGTCCGGCACCGCCATGTCCACCGAGGTCGTGTCCTTCGGATCGTGCCCGGACATCGAGCGCAGCATCACCGCCGCGTCGCGCACCGTCTTGGCGATCGGCCCGGCCTGATCGAGCGAGGAGGCGAAGGCGACGGTGCCCCAGCGCGAGCAGCGGCCATAGGTCGGCTTGATGCCGACCGTACCGGTGAAGGCGGCGGGCTGGCGGATCGAGCCGCCGGTATCGGTCGCGGTCGCGGCGAGGCAGAGATCGGCGGCGACGGCCGAGGCCGAACCACCCGACGAGCCACCCGGCACGAGATGGGCGCCCTCGACGGCACCGCCCTGCCCTGCGCTCACGTTGGAGCCCTTGCGGCGCCAGGGGTTCACGACATTGCCGAAGGCCGAGGTCTCGTTCGACGAACCCATGGCGAACTCGTCATTGTTGAGCTTGCCGAGCATGACGGCGCCATCGCGCCAGAGCTGGCTCGTCACGGTCGATTCATAGGCTGGCACGAAATTGCCGAGGATGTTCGAGCAGGCGGTGGTGCGCACGCCGTTGGTCGCGAACAGGTCCTTGATGCCGAGCGGCAAGCCTTCGAGCGGGCCGGCCTCGCCCTTGGCGAGCTTCTCGTCGGAGGCCGCGGCCTGCTTCAGCGCGTGCTCGGGGGTCTCCAGTACATAGGCGTTGAGGGCGCGGGCCTTCTCGACGGCGGCGATATGCGCTTTCGTCAACTCGGTCGCGGAGAAGGTCTTGGCTTTCAGGCCGTCGCGGGCCTCGGTCAGCGTCAGGCGGGTGAGATCGGTCACGGTTTCAATTCCGTTCTGCATGCGGATGGCGATCCCGGATGGCGCCTCGCGCTTCCGGGAGGGTCGAAAGGCGGCTAGCGCCCGCTCACTCGATCACCTTCGGCACCATGAAATAATCGTCCTCGGAAGCCGGGGCGTTGGCGACGATCGCGTCGGCGATCTCGCCATCCGTGACCACGTCCTCGCGCTGTTTCATCGCCATCGGCGTCACCGAGGTCATCGGCTCGACGCCGTCGACATTCACCTCGTTGAGCTGCTCAACGAAGCCGAGGATGGCGTTGAGCTCGCCTTGCAGCTTGGGCAGATCGGCCTCCGGCACGGCGATGCGCGCGAGATGCGCGACGCGTTTGACGGTGGCGAGATCGACCGACATGGCGGACTCCTGGATGGGGCGCGGATCACGCGCCGGAAAACGGTTCGCCGCGCTATAGCAGACGCGGCGAAGTAAGTAAGCGCTTACTTACCCCGCGCGTCATCCCGGACAAGCGGCGAAGCCGCGCCGATCCGGGATCCATTCCGGAGCGCTTCCGGCACAGGTTCAGGCATGGATCCCGGGTCTCCGCTGCGCTCCGCCCGGGATGACGGCGGAGGGATCGATTCGCAGTGGGACCTCAGACCGCGAAAGCCTCGCCCTTCTTCGGCAGGACGACCGCGATGCCGCTGCCCTGCATGCCGGCGACGAAGGTGTCGGCGTTCTGGTCGATGATCGGGAAGGTGCCATAATGCGCGGGGATAGCGACCTTCGGCTTGACGAAGCGGGTCATGGCGAGCGCGGCGACCTTTCCGCCCATGGTGAAGCGGTCGCCGATCGGGCAGATGCAGGCCTCGACCCCATGGATCTCGCTGAGCAGCGCCATGTCGGAGAAGATGTCGGTATCGCCCATGTGCCAGAGCGTCTTCTCACCCTTGGCCTTGATGATCGCGCCATTGGCACTACCGACAGGAACGTTGACGCCGCCCTCGCCCATGCCGGCGGAATGGTCGGCGCGGGTCAGCGTGACGCTGAACGGCCCGAGATCGACGGTGCCGCCGGTATTCATCGGGCTGAAGTTCTTCAGCCCCTGCGAGGCCAGATGCATCGCGAGGTCATAGTTCGTTATGACCGTCGCGCCGGTCTTCTCGGCGATGTCGAGCGTGTCGCCGACATGGTCGCCGTGGCCGTGGGTGACGACGATATGGCTCACGCCCTTGGAGATCGCCGCGACATCGCCCTCGAAGGCCGGGTTCCCGGTGAAGAACGGATCGATCAGGATGGCGGCGCCGTCGAGATCGACGCGGAAGGCGGAATGGCCGTACCAGGTGAGTTTCATGCGAAGGCTCCGGAAACGCACGGGTCAATCGAGATGCGTCGTCGGATATAGATCATTCCAGTCGGGATTGGCACGTTCGATAAGAGCGATCTTCCAGTCTCGCGACCAGCGCTTGATGCGCTTTTCCTGCGCTATTGCTTCTGCCGGATCGTCATGATGTTCGGCATAGACTAGACGCGTCACACCATAACGACCGGCGAATTGCGAGCCCCGACCGTCGCGGTGCTCCGCGACGCGCCGGGACGGGTGATTGGTCACACCGACATAGAGCGTGCCGTTCTTTTTGGCTTGCGAGAATGTAGAACCACATCCCGAACCTATACGCGGGTCATCCCGGGCGAAGCGAAGCGTAGACCCGGGATCCATGCCTGAACCTGACGAGAAGAGGTTCCGCAGACAACCGGGAACGTTCCGGCATGGATCCCGGGTCTCCCTATGGTCGCCCGGGATGACGCGCGTTTGGAACGTATCGACAAGCTCAAGCGGGCCGTGCAGGTTCGCGCGATGATGCAAGACGGAAATCGCCCTATGACCGACGCCGCCAAGGTCTCCAGTCAAGAACTTGCCCGCCGGATCGCCCAGGGGCATGGCGACGAGCCGGCCGATCTCGTCATCAAGGGCGCGAAGCTACTCGACCTCGTCACCGGCGCGCTGGTCGAGAGCGATATCGCGATCTGCGGCGATACCATCGTCGGGACCTACGGGGCCTATGAAGGCAAGCGCGTCATCGACGCCAAGGGCCTGATCGCCGTGCCCGGCTTCATCGACACACATCTGCACATCGAATCCTCGCTGGTGACGCCGCTCGAATTCGAGCGCTGCGTGCTGCCGCATGGCGTCACCACGGCGATCTGCGATCCGCACGAGATATCGAACGTGCTGGGCGTCGAGGGCATCCGCTATTTCCTCGCCTGCGCCGAGGCGATGCGGATGGATCTGCGCGTCAATCTCTCAAGCTGCGTGCCGGCGACGCATCTGGAGACGGCCGGGGCGCAGCTGGAGGCCGGCGACCTCACCCCGATGATGGATCATCCCAAGGTGATCGGGCTCGCCGAGTTCATGAACTTTCCGGGCGTGATCCATCGCGATCCCGGCTGCCTCGCCAAGCTCGAAGCCTTCTCGCATCGTCATATCGACGGCCATGCGCCGCTGGTGCGCGGGATGGACCTCAACGCCTATCTCGCCGCCGGCATCCGCACCGACCACGAGACCACCACCGCCGACGAAGCCCGCGAAAAGCTCGCCAAGGGCATGGCGATCCTGATCCGCGAGGGCTCGGTCTCGAAGGACCTGCATCAGCTCATCCCGCTGATCTCGCGCGACGCCTCGCCCTTCCTCGCCTTCTGCACCGATGACCGCAACCCGCTCGATATCGGCGAGGAGGGCCATCTCGACTACATGATCCGCACCGCCATCGCGGAGGGCGCGGATGTGCTCGCGACCTACCGCATCGCCTCGCTCTCGGCGGCGCGGAATTTCGGGCTTTTCGACCGCGGCTTCATCGGGCCGGGCAAGCGCGCCGATATCGTGCTGGTCGAAAACCTTGCCGCCTGCTCGGTGAAGCAGGTCCTGACGGGGGGCCGGCTGGTCGAGGAGGCGCTGTTCGCGGACCGGGCGAATATCGCTCCCGTCGGGCTCGGCAGCGTGAAGAGCCGCAAGCTCTCCCCCGCCGATTTCGCGGTGAAGGCCCGCGACGGCGAGACGCCGGTGATCGGCGTGGTGCCGGGGCGGATCATCACAGAGCGGCTGTCGATGCCCCTGCCCTCGCGCGACGGCGAGGCCCTGCCCGATCTGGCTGAAGATGCGATCAAGGTCACGGTGATCGAGCGGCACGGCAAGAACGGCGGCATCGCCACCGGCTTCGTCCATGGCTTCGGCATGAAGCGCGGCGCCATCGCCTCCTCGGTCGGGCATGACAGCCACAATCTCTGCGTCGTCGGCGTCGACGAGGCCTCGATGGCGGCGGCGGCCAATCGCCTGATCGCGATCGGCGGCGGCTTCGCCGTAGCCGATGGTGGCAAGGTCACGGCGGAACTGGCGCTGCCGGTCGCCGGGCTGATGAGCGAGCAGCCCTTCGAGGCTGTGCGACACGATCTTGAAGGGTTACGCGCCGCGGCGAAGGCGCTCGACGTCGTGCTGGCCGAGCCCTTCCTGCAGGTCGCCTTCCTGACCCTGCCGGTGATCCCGCATCTCAAGATCACCGACAAAGGGCTGGTCGATGTCGATCGGTTCGATTTCGTGTGAGCCTGTGGCGCTGGCCCGTAGGGCGCGCCAGTCGACGGATATCTGGAATGGGTCGGGAACGGGCCGAAGGTGCAATTGACGATCGGTCGTCTGAATCCTTTAGATATTCTTGTCTCGATATGAGGTTGCCATGACACGATGCGGTATTTTCGCGTTTGCCTTTTCGTCGCTCCTGCTGCTCGGCCCAGCAATCGCGCAGCAGATTTATAGCCGCGAGCCGGCCAAGGGACAGATCATTGCCGGCCAGAAGGTTCTCGTCGACGACGGCCGATGCCCCAGAGGGCAAATACTTGAGGTAACCGGCGGCACAAATCCGGGCCTTCGAAATCGACAAGGCCAGTCGACAGAGCGCCAGCGTCGTTGCGTCGCGCGCCCGTAAAGTCCTTATTTTCGCGTCAGAACGCCCCTTCGGAGCCGCGCCCGTTCAACTCCACCGCATTGCCGGCGATATGCAGGGTCAGGATCAGGTTAGGCGCCGCGGCAAAGGCGCTCGGCGTCGTGCTGGCGGAGCCCTTCCTGCAGGTCGCCTTCCTGACGCTGCCGGTGATCCCGCATCTCAAGATCACCGGCAAGGGGCTGGTCGATGTCGATCGGTTTGATTTCGTGTGAGTGCCGGCGAATTCATTCGCGCGTTTAATTTCACCTGAGGACTACCCATAAAAATGATTATTTGCGCATAATTTCAAATATTTATGAATTTACACTCGCGCGAGTGTCACAACTTAGACAAAAATTGATATTTACACTCCGATTGGCCGCCATATCATGGTCAATCCATGAGCAGTATACTCAAAATAATATTGATCTTCATTCTCGGAGGCACTCCGGCCCTTCTAAATGACGTAGCCGCCCAAGAGACCCTAAACGGCAGAGGTGTTGGCTACGCGTTCCGCAAGGAAGCTCGGATCAGTGAAGGCTTTCGGAAAGGCGACGACGGCTTTCTCGCGTGTCATATTGTCGTGCGCACTATGGAAGGCTCTCTCGCCGAGGTGCAAGCTTGTGAGCAAGCGTGCAACCGTCGAGTCGATGGGCATAGTTTCGTGAAGAGCGGCTGCTTTTTGGGAGCCGCTCCGGCCTTGGCAGAAAGTGCACTCGGCCGAGAAACCCTAAACGGTAGGAACATTGGCGACGTCTTCCGTAAGGAGGCTCGAAGCGGTGAGGGCTTTCAAGCTTGCCATGTCGTTGTGCGAACGAAGGAAGGTTCGCTCGCCGAAATGCAGACTTGTGAACAAACGTGCAATGCTCGAGTCGATGGGCATAGCTTCGTCTTCTCTAGCTGCTTTAGGTGGTAAAATATCTAGCTTATTCCATAGCGAAAGGAGTTACCCTCGGTTGAAAGCGGTTGCCACGAACAGTTGGGTTACGCCTTAAATCCGCTCGTCCAGCGCCGCCATGACCTTCTCCGCCACGAGCCCGGACACCCGCCCGTTCGACTCCACCGTATTCCCGGCGATATGCGGGGTCAGGATCAGGTTCGGCGCGCCGGCAAAGACCTTGGCGGCGTCCTTTCCGAGCGGCTCCTGCTCGTAGACGTCGATCGCGGCGCCGCCGAGCTTGCCGGCCTTGAGCGCCTTGACCAGCGCCGCCTCGTCCATGATGCCGCCGCGCGCCGTGTTGATCAGGATCGCGTCCGGCTTCATCCGGGCGAAGGCCTTCGCGTCGATCATGCCGCGGGTTTCCGAGGTCAGCGGGACATGCAGGCTGATCACGTCGGCCTCGGCCAGCAACTCGTCGAATTCGAGCCGGCGCACGCCGCTCCAGGACGGGTCGTCCGCCGGAAGGCGCGGGTGGTAGGCCGCCACCTCCATACCGATCGCGCGGGCATGGCGGGCGACGTCGCGGGCGATGGAGCCGAAGCCGACGAGACCCATCAGCTTGCCGGCGATCTCGCGGCCGATCAGCTTCGTCTTGGGGAATTCGCCGGCGACCATCGCGGCATTGGCGAAATAGGCGCCACGCAGCAGGGTCATCGTCGTGCCAATGACGTATTCGACGACGGAGAGGCTGTTGGCGCCCGTCGCGGGGAAGACGCGGATGCCGCGCGCGGCGCAGGCCTCCATGTCGAGATTGTCGAGGCCGACGCCGAGCCGGCCGATCACCTTGAGCCGCTTCGCCGCTTCCAGCACCTTGCCGCGCACCTGCGTCTGGTTGCGCACGATCACGGCCGGGACATCGGCGAAGAGCCGGGCCATCTCGTCCGGGTTGGCGTAGAGCTCGGGGTCGTAATGGACCGAAAAGCGCGCCTTCAGGTTAGCGACGGCGGTGTCGTCCATGAATTCGGTGATGACGATATCGGTCATGGGGCAGTGCTGACGAGGAAGCGAAGGCGTTGATCGGGGCTGTAGAGCGGCGCGACGAAGGTTTCGATCAGCCGCCCGCCGTTCTTTTCGATAATGCGGCGCGAGGCATGGTTGGTCGCGTCGCAGGTGATGGTGATTTCGGGCAAGCCGGCCTCGTGCGCCACGCCGAGCATCGCGGCGAGCGCTGCGGTGGCGTAGCCGTGACCGGCGAAGGCCGGCAGGATGGTGTAGCCGACATGGCCGAGAACATGCTCCGGCAGAGCCAGGATCGGGCGACCGTCCTTCTCCTGCCAGCGCAGGTTGATCGACCCGATGAAGGGCCGCTCCGGGCGATCCTCCGCGAAGATCCAGCGCGTCGGGCCGGGAATGCGATCGACCTCACGGCCATCCGGCAGGCGGATGCGGCCGGGGCCACCGCAAGTCTCGGCGAGGAAGGCATCGGGATCGGCCGCGATGGCTGCGAGCTGCTGGGGCGCGACGTTGCGCGTCGTATTCGGCGACCAGCCGCCGCGCAAAGCCGCCTGATAGGCGTCGAGCAGGGACCTGTCGGGAACTTGCAGCGAAATCCGCGCCGGCACGGGACTGTCCTTCCATGCGGCGGCGCCGCTATCCAAGGGCGCCGCTATCCAAGTCGGCGCATATAGCCTGATAGCCGGCAATACGCGATGACTGTCGCGCTACAGCTGCCGGGGACCCGCCATTCGCCGGGCGCATCGGAGAAGGTATTGCTCGCGACGCGGGCCGGCGCATGATACCGCGATGGCATGACCAGCGCCGTCGTTCCGCTTGAATCTTTCATCGACCTGCCGGCGCATGCGCGCCTGCTCGGGCTCGACCTCGGCAGCAAGACGATCGGGCTTGCCCTCTCGGACCTCGAGCGGCAGATCGCGTCGCCCCTTGAGACGATCCAGCGGGTGAAGTTCGGGCTCGACGCGGCTGCCCTTCTGAAGATTGCGGAAAAGCATCAAGTGGCCGGGCTGGTGATCGGCCTGCCGCTCAACATGGATGGCACGGAGGGGCCGCGGGTGCAGTCGACCCGCGCCTTCGTGCGAAACCTCGCGCCGCTGACCGCGCTGCCGATCGTGTTTTGGGACGAGCGCATGTCGACGCTGGCGGTGACCCGCACCCTGCTCGATGCCGACGCCTCGCGCGCCAAGCGTGCCGCCGTCGTCGACAAGATGGCGGCAGCCTACATCCTGCAAGGCGCGCTCGACCGGCTCGGCCGGCTCGGCCCGCAGGAAGCCGAGGACGACGGCCAGAACGACTGAAGGCCGCCCCGCGCGACGGCGCGAAGCGGCCTCCGTGAAAAACGGCGTGGCGGATCCCGGACGGAACCGGCCTAGCGGTAGAGTTGGCCGCGCTTGATCGCTCGCTTCTGCGCCTCGCGCTCGTTCTTGACCGCGCGCTTCTGCTCTTCGAGCGTCATGCCCGCCATCGGATTCTGCGTGCGACCATAGCCACGGCCTCGACCGTCATCGCGACCATAGCCGCCGCCATAACGGGGCCCACGGTCATCGTACCGGGAGCCACGGCCGTCGTCGCCCCGGAAATCCCGGCGCTCATAGCCACGGCGATCGTAGCCGTCGCGGGGCCGGCGCTCATAGCCGTAGCCGTAACCCTGGCCGTAACCCTGGCCCTGGCCACCATAATACTGGGCGACCGCAGGCTGGGCGGAAGCCCAGGCCATCACGACCAGACCGAAGCCCGCCACCACTGCGCGTCCAAGCGACTTCATCGTAACGACATCCCTCATCGGAAAACACATGACACCATTCCATGGCGTCGAAACCTCAAGAATATCCTGACAAACGCAATAAACCCAGGACATACAAAGGCCCGCGCATTGCGCGGGCCTTGCGAGGCAGGCCATTCAACGCCCGTCAGCGCTCATAGCGCCAGTCATAGGGCTGCTGATAGTAATAGCGGCGCGGATAGGCGTAGACCGGCGCAGGCTGCGCATAGTAGCCGTCATCGTAATAGTAGTTCGGCGCCGCATAGGCACGGTTCTGGGCCGCGATGGCCGCCGCGCCGAGGATGCCGAGACCGATGGCGCCAGCGACCGCCGCGCCGCGCGACGGACCGCGCCAATGGCCACGATAGCCGTTACGGTAGCGATACTGGGTGTATTCGGCCTGAGCCTTGTCGAGGCGCGCCGCGTCGAAACCGCGCGTTTCGGCCGCCATGGCGGGAACGGCGAAGCTGCCTGCGGCAACGCAGGCCACGGTCAGCGCAACAGCGGCCTTTTTCTTCAGAGACATCATGACGGCATCTCCTTTCGCGAGATCACCCAATGTTGAAGCCAGCATGGGGCAATCCGGTTGAATGGGACCTGAACCAATCGCGGCGGCATTGCGGCAGGCACAGGGCGGCTCTTCTCGCGTGCCCTTGCCGGCCATGAGAGGGCATGACAGGGACAGGTCGGTTCGACAGTCAAAACGGCTACCCGTCGGTATTGTTCCCGACGGGCTCTCGCGACGGCCTCTTGCAACGGCCTCTCCCCCGCCCTCCTGCCCCGCCCTCGCCTCCGGCCCCTCCATGCTCGACAGCCTGATCGCCGTATTTCTCGTCATTGCGACGGGCTGGTTCCTGAAAGCGCGAGGCGTGGTCTCGCCGGCGCATTGGGTCGGCGTTGAACGCCTGACCTATCAGGTGCTCTTTCCGGCGGTGGTGATCCATACGCTGGCCATGGCCGACCTGCGCAGCATGCCGGTGCTCGGCATGGGCTCGAGCCTCGTCCTCGCCATTCTCAGCGTCGCCGCCCTGCTCCTGCTCGCCCGCCCGCTGCTGGCGCGCGCCGGCATCGACGGGCCGGCCTTCACCTCGATCTTCCAGGGCTCGGTGCGCTGGAACACCTTCGTCGGCCTTGCGCTGGCGGCCGGCCTGCAGGGACGTACAGGCACGACGCTGATGGCGATCGCCGTCGCCTCGATGATCCCGCTGCTCAACGTGATGTGCGTGTTCGTGCTCGCCCGCTATGCCAGCGGCAGGCCGATGAGCCTCGGCGCGACGATCCGCTCGATCCTCTACAACCCGTTCATCTGGTCCTCGGCGGCCGGGCTGGCGCTCAACCAGCTCCAGTGGATGCTGCCCAGCGCCTTCACCGGCTATCTCGACGTGCTCGGCCGCGCCTCACTCGGCATCGGCCTGCTCGTGGTCGGCTCGGCGCTCGACCTCGGCAAGCTGGCCCGCCCCCGGCTGGCCCATGCCGTGGCGGTCGGCCTTAAGCTCGCGGTCCTGCCCGTGCTTGCCTGGCTGTATGCTGGCTGGTTCGGCGTCACCGGCCCTGCCCTCGCGATGACGGTGGTCGCAAGCGCCGTGCCGACCGCGACCGCCGCCTATTTCCTGGCGCGCGACCTGGGCGGCGACGCACCCCTCATGGCTGAAATCACGACCCTGCAGACGCTGCTTGCGCTAGCGACGCTTCCGGCCGCAGTTTTTCTGCTGGCCTAATATACTAAAACTTGAATTTCATTAACATTTGCAATCTATAATTGTATATCGATCCGGGAGTCGAAGCTCTGCCGGACGAGCTGGTCCCCGACTATGCGAGGGAAGCCATCCGCCATGAAGCAAAAAGCGTCCAAGCTGATCTCACTTGAAGCCATCGCAAGCGGGGGCACCGGCGACGACGTTCCCAATAGGCCGATGTCACCGCTGGAAGCCGCCTCTTTCATCGAGGGCATGGCGGCCGAACTCCGCGGCATCGCCAAGGCGGCGAAGCTCGACGGCCTCGGCTATTTTCTCGAGATGGCCCGCATCGAGGCCTCCAGCGAGGTGGCCCGCATCGCCGACGTGAACGACGCACCCGGCAAGCTTGGGGCAATAGACCGTGTCTAAGCATCACGACGTGGCTTTACTTGCAGCCCTGGCCGCCCTAGAGCGGCACACAAGGTAGAAGGAGATTTATGCGCAGAGGCCGGAACTGAACCCGCAGAGAGCGGAATTTTGCGGCGCCCAGGTGGCGCCTGTCTTTGCACATATCCATCTACGGACACATTATGAAAACCGAGAATACGACTATCCGCGCCTATGAGACGGCGGACGTCGAAGGCTTGTCGCGAATCTGGCTCGCGGCCTCAAGCGAAGTCCACGCATTCATCGGCGAAGACCGGCTGCGCGAGCAGCAAACCTTGGTCGAGACCGTCTATCTGCCCCGTGCCGAAACATGGGTCGCCATGCGCGACGGGGAGCAAGCCGGCTTCATCAGCCTGATGGAGGATTTCATCGGCGGGCTGTTCGTGTCCCCGCGCCATCAAGGCTACGGCATCGGGCGCCTGCTCGTCGCACATGCATTGGCGCTGAAGGGCCAGTTGCAACTTGAAGTCTATACCGCCAACGATCGAGCCTACGCGTTCTACCGCGCTCTAGGGTTCGAAGAGGTGTCGCGCAGGCCCAGCGATGATCAGGGGCTGCCGTTCGAGAACGCCCAAATGCTGCTGAAACCCGTCGCGGCAAGCTCGGCCGAGCCGCGCTAGCCCGGCGATCAGCGACGCAAACGCGTCAGCAAACCACCTGGATGGCGGGTGATCTCGCCATCCAGTTCCAACTCCACCAGCGTCCGATTAACCGCGCCGGCGCCCTGCCCGCTCGCGCGCACCAGATCGTCGAGGGCGACCGGCGTAGCGCCGAGCAGGTCCAGAACGACGCGCTTGAGCTGCAACCCGTCGGCGGTTTCTACTACTACTGAAGCCGGCGCCAGCGGGGCCGCATCCTCATCCTGCCCGGTGAAGTCCGGAGCCGGCAGCACCTCCGGAAGATCGAGCTCATCCCACATCGCCTCGCCGGCCGGGTCGCGTGGCTGCTCGCGCAGCAGCATCTGCGCCCCCGGCTCACGCTGCCGCAGAGGCTGCAAGGCCTCGATGACATGGGCGGCTTCAGCGCAAAGCGTCGCGCCCTCGCGAATGAGGTGGTTGCCGCCCTCGGCACGCGGGTCGAGCGGCGAGCCCGGCACGGCGAAGACCAGCCGGCCCTGCTCGTTGGCGAAGCGCGCGGTGATCAACGAGCCCGAGCGGCGCGCGGCCTCGATCACGACCGTGCCCAGCGACAGCCCTGAGACCAGGCGGTTACGGCGGGGAAAGTCGCGGGCCCGCGCGACCCAGCCGAGCGGCATCTCACTGACGATCGCACCGTGCTCCAGGATGCGGCGGGCGAGCGGAATGTTCTGCGGCGGATAGATCTGGTCGATCCCTCCGGCGAGCACGGCGACCGTGCCGGTCTCCAGGCTCGCCTCATGGGCGGCGGTGTCGATGCCGCGCGCGAGGCCCGAAACCACGTTGAAATCCGCCTCGCCGAGTTCGCGGGCAAGTCGCGCGGTGAACTTCATTCCCGCCGCGGAGGCATTGCGCGACCCCACAAGCGCCACACCGGATCGTTGCAGCACCTCGGCGCGACCGAGCACAGCAAGCAGGGGCGGAGCCGAATCGATCGCCTGCAAGGGCACGGGATACCCGGCCTCGCCGAGCGCGATGAAGCGGCCGCCTTGCCGCGACAGGCCGCCGAGTTCGCGCTCAGCCTCCCCGGCCGGGCAGATGCGGATAGTGCGGCCGGCCTGCCGGGCGAGGTCCGGCAGCGCGTCGAGCGCCGCGGCCGCGCCGCCGAAGCGGTTCATCAGGGAGCGGAAGCTGCGCGGGCCGATGCTCTCGCTGCGGATCAACCGCAACCAATCGAGACGCTGGCGATCGGAAAGGACGATCCCAGCCATGTCGCCGTCAGCCCTTCTGGCCGATCTTGCCTTCACGCCCGGCCAGCAACCGGGCGATATTCTCGCGGTGCATGATCCAGAGCAGGACGGTGAGAATTGCCATGACGACCGCCGCCTTGGGCATCCCGGCCCAGAACCAGAGCAGCAGCGGCGTCAGGACGCTGGCGACCAGCGCCGCGAGCGAGGAATAGCGAAACAGATAGGCCATGCTCAGCCAGATCGCGGCGAAGACGAGCGCGATCGAGGCCTTCACGCCGATCAGCACGCCGAGATAGGTCGCGACGCCCTTGCCGCCCTTGAAGCGCAACCAGACCGGGAAGAGATGGCCAAGGAAGGCGCCGACGCCCGCCGCCAGCGCAGCCTCCGGCCCACCGAGAAAACGCGCGCCGACCAGAACCGCCACGGTGCCCTTCAGCATGTCGCCGACGAGGGTGGCTGCCGCGAGCTTCTTGTTGCCGGTGCGCAGGACGTTGGTCGCGCCGATATTGCCGGAGCCGATGCTGCGCAGGTCCGGCCCGCCGGCGAGCCTGGTCAGGATGATGCCGAAGGGGATCGAGCCGAAGAGATAGCCGACGACGAGGGCAACCAGCGTGGCGGGGCCGGAGAGGCCCCAGTTCAGAACATCCGTCATGCCGCCCCTTTTCCCCGCCGTTCGCGGACAGCCTAGCCCGGCTCGGCTTCGTAAGCCACCCGGCCGCCGACGAAGGTCGCGGCGACGATGCCTTCAAGGCGCGCCTCGTCGAAGGGCGAGTTCTTGGCGCGCGACTTGAGCTTGCGCTTGTCGACGACGAAGGGCGCCTCGGGATCGAAGAGCACGAGGTCGGCGGGCGCGCCGATGGCGAGCCTGCCGGCGGAAAGGCCGATCAGCGCGGCCGGCCGCGCCGAGAGCGCGGCGAGCAATTGCGGCAGGCCGATCTGCCCGGCCTGGACCAGGCGCTGGGCAGCCGAGAGCATGGTTTCGATGCCGAGCGCGCCATCCGCGCATTCGGAGAAGGGCTGGCGCTTGGTCTCGACGTCCTGCGGGTCGTGGTCGGAGACGACGACGTCGATCACGCCCTCGGCCAGCGCCGCGACCATGGCAAGGCGATCGTCCTCGTGGCGCAGCGGCGGCGTGACCTTGCAGAAGGTGCGATACTCGCCGACATCGTTCTCGTTGAGGGTGAGATTGTTGATCGAGACGCCGCAGGTGACGCGCACGCCGTCCTGCTTGGCGCGACGCACGAGCTCGACCGATTCCGCGCAGGAGATCATCGCGGCGTGGTAGCGGGCACCACTGGCGCGGGCGAGGCGGATGTCGCGCTCCAGCATCACCGTCTCGGCTTCGATCGGAATGCCCGGCAGGCCCTTGCGGCTGGCGAATTCGCCGTCGTTCATCACGCCGGAACCGCGCAGATCGGGATCCTCGACATGGTTCATGATCAGGGCGTCGAAATTGCGCGCATAGATCATGGCGCGGCGCATGACCTGCGGATTGCGAAGCCCCTTGGCGCCATCGCAGAAGGCGACCGCTCCGGCCTCCAGCAACAGGCCGAACTCGGTGATCTCCTTGCCTTCCAACCCCTTGGTCAGGGCAGCGCAGGAGAGGACGTTGACGACGGCCTTGTCGCGGGCGCGGCGCTTGACGAAATCGATGATCGCGGGGTCGTCGATCACCGGATTGGTATCCGGGCGGCAGACCACGGTGGTGACGCCGCCGGCGGCGGCGGCGTGAGAGCCGGTGCCGAGCGTCTCGCGGAATTCGGCGCCGGGCTCGCCGAGGAAGGCGCGCAGATCGACGAGGCCCGGCGTCAGAACCTGCCCCTTCGCATCGATGCGGCGCACGCCCTCACCCGTCGCGGGCGCGCCTTGCCATTCAACCGCGGCGATCGCGCCGTCGCGGATGAGAACGGAGCCAGTGCCTTCGCGCCCGGTGGCCGGGTCGATCAGGCGCGCGTTGACGATTGCGATGTCCTGCGTGTCAGCCATGTTCGGTCTCTTTACGCTCAGACATTCGGCAGATGCTGGGCCAGCGCGTCGAGCACCGCCATGCGGACGGCGACGCCCATCTCGACCTGCTCGCGGATCAACGACTGGGCACCGTCGGCGACGGCCGAGGAAATCTCGACGCCGCGATTCATCGGGCCGGGATGCATCACCAGCGCGTCAGCTTGAGCCCGCGCCAGCTTCTCCTGATCGAGCCCGTAATAGCGGAAATACTCCTTCGCCGACGGCACGAAGGCGCCGTTCATGCGCTCGAGCTGAAGGCGCAGCATCATGACGATGTCGGCGCCCTCCAGGCCCTTGTTCATGTCGGTGAAGACCTCGACGCCCATGCGCTCGATGCCGGGCGGCAGCAGCGTCGTCGGCGCGATCAGGCGAACCTTCGCGCCGAGCGCATTGAGCAGAATGATGTTGGAGCGGGCGACGCGCGAATGCAGGATGTCGCCGCAGATCGCCACCGTCAGGCCCTGGATGCGGCCCTTGTTGCGACGGATCGTCAGCGCGTCGAGCAGGGCTTGCGTCGGATGCTCATGGGCGCCGTCGCCGGCATTGATCACCGAGCAGCCGACCTTGCGGGCGAGCAGGTTGACCGCGCCGGCCGCATGGTGTCGCACGACGATGATGTCGGGGCGCATCGCGCTGAGCGTCGCGGCGGTATCGATCAGCGTCTCGCCCTTCTTCACCGAAGAGAAGGCGACGGACATGTTCATCACATCGGCGCCCAGGCGCTTTCCGGCGAGTTCGAAGGAGGCCTGCGTCCGCGTCGAGGGCTCGAAGAACAGGTTGATCTGGGTGCGGCCGCGCAGGGCCGTCGTCTTCTTCTCGACCTGCCGGGAGAGGGAGACATAGTCCTCCGCCCGGTCCAATAGCGCTTCGATGTCCAGATGGGACAACCCCTCGATCCCGAGGAGATGGCGGTGCGGATAGAGCGGTGCTGGCGATGTCATTTGAAGCAGGCTGTTTAGGCGCGAGTCGGGCGCGGCGCAAGCGCGTCCCGACAGGGAGGGCACATGTCCTGTGGGTCGTGGAGCTTTCGGCCAAACGGCGCTACCAATCGGGTTTTCCGCCGCTCGCTGAGGATGCCGCCTTGTCCAGCCCGACCGATGCCTTCGTCCCCGCCCCCGATGGCGCCCTCTGGCAGACGATCGCGCCCGCCAAGGCCGGCTTCGACGCTGAGAAGCTGAAGGCCGCGGTCGATTTCGCCCGCGAGCAGGAGAGTCCCTGGCCGCGCAGCCTGTACTATCCGGACGGCAGCTATGTCGGGAATGTCGAGTGGAACGAGCGCGGCCCCTGGACCGAGATCGTCGGCCCGGTGCGCGAGCGCGGCGGCCCGGCCGGCCTCATCCTGAAGGGAGGGCGCATCGTCGCCGAATGGGGCGACACCGCCCGCACCGACATGACCTTCTCGATCGCCAAGAGCTATCTCTCGGTGCTCGCCGGCATCGCCTTCGACGATGGCCTGATCAAGGATGTCGACGAGGCGGTCGGCGCCACCGTCGCCGGCCCGGTCTTTTCCGGCGCGCATAACGGTCAGATCACCTGGCGCCACCTGTTGCAGCAGTCGAGCGAATGGCAGGGCGAGATCTTCGGCAAGTCCGATCAGGTCGACCATAATCGCCAGATCGGCCCCGGCGCCGACAACAGCCGCAAGGGCCAGCGCCGCGAGCTCAAGACGCCCGGCACGTTCTACGAGTACAACGATGTGCGCGTGAACGTGCTGAGCTACGCGCTGCTCGAGCGCTTCCGCCGGCCCCTGCCGGAGGTGCTGCGCGAGCGGGTCATGGACCCGATCGGCGCCTCGCCGGACTGGCGCTGGGAGGGCTACTCTTCCTCCTTCACGGAGGTTGACGGGCGCTCGATCCAGTCGGTGCCGGGCGGCGGCCATTGGGGCGGCGGGCTCTTCATCGGCGCGCGCGACCATGCCCGCTTCGGCCTGCTGATCGGCCGCCAAGGCGACTGGGGTGGCCGGCAGATCCTGTCGCGCGACTGGGTCAGGCGCATGCTGACGCCCTCGCCCACCCTGACCAACTACGGCTATCTCTGGTGGCTCGCGGCGCGCCCGGGCATCCCTGCCAAATCCTTCTCGGCGCTCGGCGCCGGCAGCAACGTGATCTGGGTCGATCCCGAGCAGGACGTCGTCGCGGTGCTGCGCTGGATCAACGGCGCCCAGACCGATGGCTTCATCGACCGGCTGGTGGCGGCGCGAGCCTGAGGGCCCCGCCCTCCCCGTCATGCTCGCCTCTGTGGCGAGCATCCACGTCTTGAACACAATCAGTCATCGATGAAGACGTGGATGGTCGGGACAAGCCCGACCATGACGAAAGCGGGCAGCCCCTTGGCGGTGGTGCGGAGCGATCGCTTCTTCGCTTGCAAAGCCTGCGATCGCCCCCATGTCTCACCGCTGCATCAGCGGGCCGGCGATCGTCGTCACCACCCATTCGGGGTTTGACACGGCGGGCGCGCTGAACCACCTTCGCGCGCAAATCCGAACCGCAGCGGTCTTGCGGGTCGCGGGACCGCCCTTCAGGGCCGGCTCCGCGCTCTGATCAAGGCTGTCATCGAGACACGAAAATCATGAAGCTCCTCGTCGTCGAGTCGCCGGCCAAGGCCAAGACGATCAACAAGTACCTGGGCTCCGACTACGAGGTCATCGCCTCGTTCGGGCATATCCGCGACCTGCCGGCCAAGGACGGCTCGGTCGAGCCCGACAACGACTTCTCCATGAAATGGGAGATCGAGGGCCGAGGCGCCAAGCAGGTCGCCGAGATCGCGCGCGCCGTGAAGGGCGCCGAAAAGCTGATCCTCGCAACCGACCCGGATCGCGAGGGCGAGGCGATCTCCTGGCATGTGCTGGAGGCGCTGAACCAGAAGAAGGTGCTGAAGGGCATCCCCGTCGAGCGCGTCACCTTCAACGCCGTGACCAAGGACGCCGTGCAGAAGGCGCTGGCCAATCCGCGTGCGATCGACCAGGCGCTGGTCGATGCCTATCTGGCGCGCCGGGCGCTCGACTATCTCGTCGGCTTCACGCTCTCGCCGGTGCTGTGGCGCAAACTGCCGGGCGCGCGCTCGGCCGGCCGCGTGCAGTCGGTGGCGCTACGCCTCGTCTGCGACCGCGAGCGCGAGATCGAGGCCTTCCGGGCCCGCGAATACTGGTCTCTGGTCGCGACGCTAGCCACCGAATCCGGCCAGACCTTCGAGGCCCGCCTCGTCGGCGCCGACGGCAAGAAGATCGCCCGGCTCGATATCGGCAACGAGGAGGAGGCCAAGGCCTTCAAGGCGGCGTTGGAAACCGCGCTCTTCACCGTCAGCGAGGTCGAGGCCAAACCGGTCAAGCGCCATCCGCAGCCGCCCTTCCAGACCTCGACGCTGCAGCAGGAAGCCTCCCGCAAGCTCGGCCTCGCCCCGGCGCGGACGATGCAACTCGCACAGCGCCTCTATGAAGGCGTCGATATCGGCGGCGAAACCGTCGGCCTGATCACCTATATGCGTACCGACGGCGTCGACATGGACGGCTCGGCGATCGCCGCGGCGCGCCGCGTCATCGGCAAGGAGTTCGGCGACAAATACGTCCCGAACGCCCCGCGGAAGTACACCGTCAAGGCCAAGAACGCGCAGGAGGCACACGAGGCCATCCGCCCGACCGATCTCAGCCGCCTGCCGGCGATGGTCGCACGCCATCTCGAACCCGAGCAGGCGAAGCTCTATGAACTGATCTGGAAGCGCACCATCGCGAGCCAGATGGAATCGGCCGAGATGGAACGCACCACGGTCGACATCGCGGCCAAGGTCGGCGCCCGCAACCTCGACCTGCGCGCCTCCGGACAGGTCGTGCTCTTCGACGGCTTCCTGACGCTCTATCAGGAGAGCCGCGACGACGAGGAAGACGAGGACTCGAAGAAGCTGCCGGCGGTGAAGGCGGGCGACAAGCTGGAGAAGCGCGACATCGCCGCCGACCAGCATTTCACCGAGCCGCCGCCGCGCTTCTCGGAAGCCAGCCTGGTCAAGCGAATGGAAGAGCTCGGCATCGGCCGGCCCTCGACCTATGCCGCGACGCTCTCGACGCTGCGCGACCGCGAATATGTCCGCATCGAGAAGAAGCGCCTCGTGCCCGAGGACAAGGGCATGCTGGTGACGTCGTTCCTGGAGAGCTTCTTCAAGCGCTATGTCGAGTTCGACTTCACGGCGAATCTCGAGGAGAAGCTCGACCGCGTCTCCAATGCCGAGATCGACTGGAAGGCGCTGCTGCGCGAGTTCTGGGAGGAATTCCAGGCCTCGATCGGCGAGACCAAGGATCTGCGTGTCGGCGACGTGCTGGAGGCGCTGAACGGCATCCTCGGCGAGTATATCTTCCCGCAGAAGGCCGACGGCTCCGACCCGCGGGTGTGCCCGACCTGCGGCAACGGCCAGCTTTCGCTCAAGCTCGGCAAATTCGGCGCCTTTGTCGGTTGCTCGAACTACCCGGAATGCCGCTATACGCGCCCGCTCTCCGTCCCTACCGCCGATGGCGAGGCCAGCACTGAGGGCGGCCAGGGCGCGCCGGGCGTGCGCATCCTCGGCACCGACCCGGTGACCAATCTCGAAGTCACGCTGCGCGACGGGCGCTTCGGCCCCTATATCCAGCTCGGCGAGGGCGAAAAGCCCAAGCGCTCCAGCCTGCCCAAGGGCATGAGCCCGGCCGGCGTCACGCTGGAGAAGGCGCTGGCGCTGCTCTCGTTGCCGCGCGAAGTGGCGCGGCACCCCGAGAGCGGCGAGCCGATCCTCGTCGGCATCGGACGCTTCGGGCCCTACGTCCAGCACGGCAAAGTCTACGCCAATATCGACAAGGACGACGACGTGCTCGAACTCGGCGCCAACCGCGCCATCGACCTGATCGTCGCCAAGGAGAGCGGCGGTGGGCGCGGCGGCAGGGCGGCGACGCCGGGCCGGGCGCTCGGCGACCATCCCGCCGGCGGTGCTCTGGAGGTCAAGGCCGGCAAATACGGCCCCTATGTCGCCTGGGGCAAGATTTTCGCGACCCTGCCCAAGACGATGACGGCCGAGAGCGTCACGCTGGAACAGGCGATCGAGCTGGCGAACGCCAAGGCCGAGGCAAAGGGCGGCAAGGGCAAACCGAAGGCCGCTGCAGGCGCAGCCAAGGCCAAGGCGCCGGCCAAGAAGCCTGCTGCGAAGAAGGCCCCGGCCAAGAAGGCGACCGGAGACGTGGCCGAAAAGGCACCGGCCAAGAGCAGGGCCAAGGCGGCGAGCGGCTGATCCGAAAAGGGGCTGCCCGCCAGTCGTCGTTAGTCCCGGGCGCCCTCCTCGAGCCCGGCCTTCGGTCGGCCCGGGGACAAGCTCCGTGCGGACCCGGGAGTGACGCCAACCGGCATGCAGAGTCTTGCATGAGGTGCCCGGGTTCAGCCCGGGCATGACGACGCCTGGCGACCCGGTCCTGCCCTGCGCAGCCGTTGACTTCACCAGCGATGGGAGGAGGATACCTGCTCTGATGCGTCACCGTGCAAGAGAGGGGCGCCTATCATGACCATCGCAAAGAAGCTCCAAAGCTACATCGACGGCCAAGGCATCGCCTATGACACCGTCGCCCACCATCGAACGGCCACCAGCAGCCAGGCGGCACAGGCGGCCCATATTCCCGGCAGCAAGCTAGCCAAATCGGTCGTCGTCCATCACGAGACCGGCTATGTGCTCGCCGTCGTGCCGAGCACGCACCGGATCGAGCTTTCGCGCCTGCAGGCCATGATGGAGAAGCGGCTCGGCCTCGCCTCCGAGGATGAAATCGGCTCGCTGTTCTCCGATTGCGACATCGGCGCCGTGCCACCGGTCGGATCGGCCTATGACGTGCCGGTGATCCTCGACAAGAGCCTGGGCGACGCCAAGGAAGTCTATTTCGAAGGCGGCGACCACCGGACCTTAGTGCATGTCAGCGGTGCCGACTTCCGCAGCCTGATGAAGGATGCGCGGGTCGCAAGCTTCAGCCATCCGTCCTAGGGCTTTGATCCATCGCCGGCTTGGCGGGAAACGGACGCTCTCCGGGGTGCAGCATGGCGAAAACCCGGACCTCGGGCGGCAGCAGGCGCGCCGACCGCAGGTCAGGCGTTTCCGGCGACCACCACGATGCGCTTGACCTCGCCGCGCAGGAAGGCCTGCAGGAAGCGATCATAGTCCTTGAACGAGATGCAGCCGTTCGAGTCGCCGCGCGGCCCGAGCAGATAGGTATGGGCGAGCAGGCCGGTGCGGCCATGGATGGCGCCGCTGCCGCCGACCGGGTGGAGACGGATTGCGCGCACGCCGTGGAACAGGGCCTCGCGCTCGGTCAGCGTGTAGGTATGCGGCGGGGTGACGCCTTTCATCCGGACATGGGCATAACGGATATCGTCCATCATCTCGCCGAAGCCGGAATGCGCCTCCAGCCGCTCGCCGTTGGGCATGTAGACCATCTTGGCGGCGATATCGTAGATCGCCGTGCCGGCCTCGGCGGTGCGCGTCGGCGTTCCGACCGAGGGGCTCAAGCGAGTGATGCGGCCGCGGTCGATGATGTCGTCCTGCGGCGCGGCATAGGCGAGCGCGGTCCCGGCCGGCTCGGCCTGCTTCTGCACGCCGAACAGCTTCTCGAAGAAGTTGCGGTTGTCCTCGGGCGTCGGCGCGGATGCGGCGGCCGTGCGGTTGCGGCGCGGCGTCGTCGGCTGGGCGACGCGCGGCTGGAGCTGCTGCGGCTGCTGGGGATCGGCCTTCGGCAGCAGGTCGAGCGGACGCGGCACCGGAAGGGGCGCGGCCTTCTCTGCCAGCGTGACCGGCGGCTGCGGCGGCAGCGGCAGGGCAGGTTCGGCGGCGGCGAGAGAAGACGGCGGCTGCGCGGCCGGCTGGAAGGCGGAACGGACCGGAGCGCCCTGCACGAAGCTCGAGCCCTTGCCATCCGACAGGCCGGGATTCAGCAGGCCGCTATAGGCTGGCGCCTGCTGCGCGACGCGGGTAGAGGAAACCTTGCGGGCATTCGCCGAGGAGGCGTTGTCGGCATCCGTGCCGGGAGCACCCTGCCCCAGCATCCAGAAGCCGGACATGGCACCACCGCTCAGGGCGATGGCGAGGAAAAGCCCCTTCAGCAGGGGCCGGCGCCGGCGGCGGGGCCGCACATAGGGCGCGCCACCTTCCCGGACATAGGTCGCATAGGTCATCCGCCGCACTCTCGATACGCTTACGCCACGCCCGGCGGCCGCAGGCACAGCGTTGCCGCACGCGCCCCGATAAAGCCGGGCGCGATGCACGTCGCGATGTGACAGAGCATGCCGGGAGAACTCAAACCTCGTTCCGTATCGATAAGGCGCTGCCTTGGTTAATCGCCGGTGAACCGCATCGATAAATTTTCGCGTTTCGCGCGCGGCGGAGCAGGCTTCGGCGCGGAGATGCATGACCATCGAAAGACGGCGCGATCGGGCCCGGAGAGTGGAGGAAAAAAGACGAGGATTTTTCGCGAGCTGCCCCGATTGGCCCACCTTTTCCGGCGAGGTTGCAATCTCAGCCCATTTTTCCCAAACCGGCCTTCGAATCGGATATGTCGCAAGCATCGCAACCGCAGGAGTTGCAGCCGCCGGAATCGCGGGATTCCAGCGCGCCTGCGCCGGAGGCCGGGACCGCCGTGAGCCAGCCAGCCGAGCCGAGGACGAGTTCCGTCGCAGCGCTCGGCGCGATCGTCAGCGGGGCGCTGATCCTGCAGATCGCGTCGACCATCGTGAACACGGTCGTGCCGCTGAAGATGGCGCTGGAGCAGAAGGCGCCGCTCCTGATCGGTCTCGTCGGCTCGGCCTATTCCGTCGGCTTCCTCGCCGGCTGCTTCGTGATACCGGCGTTCATCCGCCGCGTCGGGCATATCCGCGCCTTCGCAGTCTTCGCCGCCCTGCAGGCGGTCTTCACCATCAGCTTCGCGCTGACGCCGCTCGATATCTGGGGCATCTCGCGGCTCGGCATGGGTTTTGCCGGCGCCGGGCACGCGATCTGCATCGAGAGCTGGATCAGCGGCCAGGCCAAGGCCGGCCAGCGCGGGCGGCTGTTCGGCTTCTACCAGATCCTCAACCGCCTGGCGCTTATCGGCTCGCAGATCGGCGTCGGCTACGTCTCGCTGCAGTCACACGACATCTTCCTGCTGGCGAGCGCGACCTTCTCCATCGCGCTGATCCCGGTCGGCATGACCCGCGCCAAGGGGCCGGAATCGGGCGAGGTCGTTTCGGTCCGCCTCAACACGATGTGGCAATATGCGCCAGCCTCCGTGATCGGCTGCCTCTATGTCGGCCTGATGGGTGGCGCGCTGACCAATATCGCACCGGCCTATGGCATCCTGATCGGCCTCGACCAGGCCTGGGCGATCCTGCTCACCGCCGGCATCCAGATCGGCGCGCTCGTGCTGCAATGGCCGCTCGGGCTCCTGGCGGACCGCGTCGACAGCCGCAAGATCATGCTGAGCGCCACCGGCTCGGTCGTACTCTGCTCGCTGGCGCTCGGAGCGGTGCTCTGGTTCTCCGTTCCCCATACGCGCTTCTGGCTGTTCGGGCTGTTCGCCCTGATCGGCGCCGGCGCGATGCCGATCTACACCGTCGCCGTCGCGCATGCCTATTTCCGGCTCGGCCGCGAACGCGCGCTCGGCCTCTCCGCTCAGTTGCTGTTCCTCTGGGCGGTGGGCTCCGCGATCGGCCCGCTGGTTGCTGCCGCCTTCATGCAGGCCGCGGGGCCGAACGGGCTCCTGGCCTATCTCGGCCTGCTCTCGGCGGCCGCGGCGGCCTATCTCGCCTTCCGGCTGCGGCGCAACCCGCCCTCGGCCAACCCGTTCGGCGAGCGCAAGCCGATGGCGCCGACCATCCCCGACGTCTCGCCTTCGGGACGCCGGAGCGAGGCCGAAGGGAATTAGGCGGCGGCCTTATTTCGCGACCGCGTGGCGGCTCGGCTTGGCCTTGAGTTTGAGCTCTTCCAGATCCTGCCGTTCGCGCGGCGTGTTGCGCATGAGCTGGTCCTTGCCGGGCCCGTACTGCACCGGCTGATCGGTATCGACGCCGTACCAGGCGGCGGCACGCAGCACGAAGGACGGGTCGGCCAGATGCGGGCGCCCGAGCGCCACGAGATCGGCACGGCCGGCGGCGACGATGGTGTTGACCTGATCGGCGGAGGTGATGTTGCCGACGCACATGGTCGCGACCTCGGCCTCGTTGCGGATGCGGTCCGAGAACGGCGTCTGGAACATGCGGCCATAGACAGGGCGCGATTCCCGTGCGGTCTGGCCGGTCGAGACGTCGACGAGGTCGCAACCCTCGGCCGCGAAAGCCTCGGCGATCGCGACGGAATCCGCCGCTGAGAGACCGCCTTCGACCCAGTCGGTCGCGGAGATGCGCACCGACATCGGCTTCTCGCGCGGCCAGGCCTCGCGCAGTGCCCGGAACACTTCCAGCGGATAGCGCAGACGGTTCTCGACCGGGCCGCCGTACTCGTCCGTGCGCTTGTTGGTCAGCGGCGAGAGGAAGCTGGCGAGCAGATAGCCATGGGCGCAGTGCAGCTCCAGCATGTCGAAGCCGGCGCGCTCGCCACGCTCGGCGGCGGCGACGAACTCGGCCTTGACCCGGTCCATCTCGGCGCGGGTCATCTCGCGCGGCACCTGGCTTTCCGGATAATAGGGCAGCGGCGAAGCCGAGACGATCGGCCAGGCGCCTTCCGGCAGAGGCCGGTCCATGCCCTCCCACATCAACCTGGTCGCGCCCTTTCGCCCGGCATGCCCGAGCTGGAGGCAGATCTTCGCGGCGGAATTCGCGTGAACGAAAGCCGTGATCCGCTTCCAGGCTGCCTCCTGCTCGTCATTCCACAAACCGGTGCAGCCGGGGGTGATGCGGGCGTCCGGCGCGACGCAGGTCATTTCGGTGAAGATCAGGCCGGGGCCGCCGATGGCGCGCGAGCCGTAATGCATCAGATGCCAGTCGCCCGGCAGGCCGTTATCAGCCGAATACTGGCACATCGGCGAGAGCGTCATGCGGTTCTCGACCCGCATCTCGCGCAGCTTGAAGGGCTGGAAGGCCGGCGGGACGGGCGAGCCGTCCTTGCGCCGCTTCGCGAGGTCTCCGAGCCCATCGGCGACGAGCCCGTCGACGGCCGAGACCATCTCCGGAGCGCGCAGGGCCAGATTGTCATAGGTGATCGCCTTGGAGCGGGTCATCAGGCCGAAGGCGAAGCGCAGCGGCTCGAAATCCCAGAAGCGCTTCAATTCCTCGAACCAGACCAGCGAGACATCCGCCGCATGCTGGGTCTTCTCGACCTCCTCGCGGCGCTGCGTCTCGAACAGCTTCAGGCCGGCCGCGACATCGAGCTTCGCCTGCCCCATCGCCTTGTGCAGGGCGATGGCGTCCTCCATCGCGAGCTTGGTGCCGGAGCCGATCGAGAAATGCGCGGTCGCCTTGGCGTCGCCGATCAACACGACGTTCTCGACCACCCAGTTGCGGCAGCGGATCATCGGGAAATTGCGCCAGAGCGAGCGGTTGGTGATGAGCTTGTGGCCTTCGAGTTCCTCGGCGAAGACGCCTTCGAGAAAGGCGGCCGACTGCGCCTCGTCCATGGCGCCGAGGCCCGCCCTCGCGAAGGTCTCGGGGTCGGTCTCCAGCACCCAAGTCGAGCGGCCGGCCTCGTACTGATAGCAATGGGCGATGAAGACGCCGTGCTCCGTCTCCTTGAAGAAGAAGGTGAAGGCGTCGAAGGGGCGGGTCGAGCCCATCCAGGTGAAATGGTTCGGGCGCAGGTCGGTCTGCGGCTGAAAGCGCTCGCGCCAGTTCTCGCGGATGCGGCTATTGATGCCGTCGGCACCGACGACGAGATCGTAGTCGCGCTTCAAGGTCTCGGCATCGGCGATCTCGCTGCCGAAATGCAGGTTGACGCCGAGCTCGCGCGCCCTCGCCTGCACCAGCATCAGCAGCGAGCGGCGCGAGCAGCCGCAGAAGCCGTTGCCGGGCACGCGGTAGCTGTCACCCTTGAAGTGGATTTCGATGTCGTCCCAATAGGCGAAATTATCGCGGATCGCGGCATAGCTCTGCACATCCGCCGCCCTGAAGGTGTCGAGCGTCTGGTCGGAGAAGACCACGCCGAAGCCGAACGTGTCGTCGGGCTGGTTGCGCTCGAAGACGTCGACCGTCAGCTCCGGCCAGTCCCGCTTCATCAGGAGCGCGAAATAGAGCCCCGCTGGCCCTCCGCCCACGACCGCGATACGCATCGACGCCTCCATCGGGAAACCGGCCGACCCGGCTTGAGAAATTATTTTAAGCCTAAAATGTTTTTTGCCTCAAGAGGCATTTGCGGTGCCTCGAACAGGAGAGCACCTATCCGATATGGTGATTTGCAGCGCAGGAAGCGATTTTGCTTTGCAGAATGCCCCTGCTCCGCGGCCACCATTAGCCCGCTTGCAAATTCCTTCAGACTTAAAATATATTTGCCGCCGGAGGTCGAATGGCCATGACACTGCAGGGACAGCGTGCACTGGTAACAGGTGGCGGACGCGGGATCGGCCGGGCCATTGCCGCCGCACTGACGCAGGCCGGAGCCAAGGTCAGCATCCTCGGACGCGACGAGGCGACCTTGAAGGAGGCCGTCGCCAACGGGGCCGCGGCCGATTGGGCGGCCTGCGATGTGCGCGACGAAGCCTCGGTCTCCGCGGCGCTCGACCGGCTTTCCCGCCAGCATGCCTTCGATATCGCCATCGCCAATGCAGGGGCGGTCGAGACCGGCCCGTTCATGCGTAGCGACAGCGAGCGTTTCCGCCGGATGCTCGACATCAACCTGATCGGCACGGTGAACCTGTTCCACGCCACGTTGCCGGCGATGCTGGAGCGCCGTCGCGGGCGGTTGATTGCCATCGCCTCAACCGCCGGGCACCGCGGCTACCCCTATGTCAGCGCCTATACGGCGGCGAAGCACGCCGTGGTCGGGTTGGTGAAGTCACTGGCGCTGGAGACGGCGCGCTCTGGCGTCACTGTGAACGCCGTCTGCCCGGGCTATGCCGACACGGACATGGCGACCGCCAGCATCGACAATGTCGCGACCAAGACCGGCAAGAGCCGCGAGGAGGCGCTTGCAGCCATGATCAAGGACAATCCGCAGGGACGGCTGATCGCACCGGAAGAAGTCGCGGCCGCCGTGCTCTATCTCTGCGGACCGGGCAGCGATGCCGTCACCGGCCAGTCGCTGCTCGTCAATGGCGGGGAGTTCTGAGATGGAGACACCTCCCTCTTCACTCATCCTCGACCGCGAGACCAAGGCGAGCGAGCGCCCCGGCGACCACAAGGACGAGTTGCGCCTCTGGCTGCGGATGCTGACCTGCTCGACCCTGATCGAGACCGAGATCCGCAATCGCCTGCGCGAGGAATTCAAGACCACGCTGCCGCGCTTCGACCTGATGGCGCAACTCGACAAGAGCGTGGTCGGCATGACCGTCGGCGAGGTGTCGCAGCGCCTGATGGTCTCGAACGGCAATGTCACAGCCGTCGTCGCCGGGCTCGTGACCGACGGGCTCGTCGACAAGCGCTCCGCTCCGCAGGACCGGCGGGTGCAGATCCTCACCCTGACGGCGCAGGGCCGCAAGGTCTTCCGCACCATGGCCGAGCGCCATGAGGACTGGATCGCCGAGTTGTTCGCCGGGCTCGACCAGCCCGCCATCGCGCAGCTTTTCCGACTGCTCGGGGACACCAAGACCTCGCTGCATCGCGCCATCGCGGGGCGGGCTGGCGAAGCCGCCAAGGGAGACGCCTGATGGCAGAGATCGCCAACGCCACCACCCTGCCTGTCGCGAGCTTCACGCCGGAGCATTTCAGCCTCTCGGTCTCCGGCAAGGTCGCGACGGTGACGCTGAACCGGCCTGAGAAAAAGAATCCGCTGACCTTCACAAGCTACCGCGAACTCACGGATTTCTTCCTTGCGGCCCAGAAGGAGGAAGAGGTCAAGGCGATCGTCGTCACCGGCGCCGGCGGCAATTTCTCCTCGGGCGGCGATGTCTTCGAGATCATCGGGCCGCTGGTCGCGATGGAGACCAAGGACCTGCTCAAATTCACCCGGATGACCGGCGAGCTGGTCAAGGCAATGCGGGCCTGCCCGCAGCCGATCATCGCCGCGATCGACGGCGTCTGCGCCGGCGCGGGCGCCATCGTCGCGATGGCCTCCGATCTCCGTCTCGGCACGGCCGGAGCCAAGATTGCCTTCCTGTTCAACCGCGTCGGGCTTGCCGGCTGCGACATGGGCGCCTGCGCGATGCTGCCGCGCATCATCGGCCAAGGCCGCGCCGCCGAGCTGCTCTATACCGGCCGCGTGCTCAAGGGCGAGGAAGCGGAGCGCTGGGGCTTCCTCAACCGCATCTGCGCGCCGGAGGCCGTTTTGATCGAGGCGCAGACGCTCGCCGCCGAACTGGCTGACGGGCCGACCTTCGCCAATGCCATGACCAAGCGCATGCTCGAAATGGAATGGGCGATGTCGGTCGAGAGCGCGATCGAGGCGGAAGCCGTGGCGCAGGCGCTCTGCATGCAGACAGAGGATTTTTCCCGCGCCTACCACGCCTTCTCCAACAAGCAGAAGCCGGTCTTCGAGGGCAACTGAGATGGGCAGCGCTTCCCCCCTCGGCCTCGACATCCTCGGCGATACGCTGGACTGGCCGTTCTTCGGGGAGAGCCATCGCGCTTTCGCCGAGGAATTGTCCGGCTGGGCCGATTCCTATCTCGCTGACCTGCCGCATGACGATGTCGACGAGGCCTGCCGTGCGCGCGTCGCGGCTTTGGGTGCCGCCGGCTTCCTGAAGGCGGCCGTGCCGGCGGCCTATGGCGGGCTCTCCGACAAGCTCGATGTCCGCACGCTCTGCCTCGCCCGCGAGATTTTGGCCGCGCATGACGGGCTCGCCGATTTCGCCTTCGCCATGCAAGGGCTCGGCACCGGCTCGATCTCGATCGCCGGCTCCGAGACGATGAAGCAGCGTATCCTGCCGGACGTCGCGGCCGGCAAACGCATCGCCGCCTTCGCCCTCTCCGAGAAGGAAGCCGGCTCCGACGTCGCCGCTATGGCGACGACCGCGACGCCGGACGGCCATACCCATGTCCGCATCGACGGCGAGAAGAGCTGGATCTCGAATGGCGGCATTGCCGACCATTACGTCGTCTTCGTTCGCACCGGCGAGGCACCCGGCGCGCGCGGGCTCTCCGCCTTCCTGGTCGAGGCCGGTACGCCCGGCCTGACCATCGCCGAACGTATCGAGGTGATTGCGCCGCATCCACTGGCGACCCTGCGCTTCGAGGGCTGCCGCGTGCCGCTCGAAAACCGCATCGGCGGGCCCGGCGACGGCTTCAAGGTCGCGATGGCGACGCTCGACATCTTCCGCTCGACGGTCGGCGCCGCCGCGCTCGGCTTCGCAAGGCGGGCGCTGCACGAGACGCTGGCGCATGCCAATGGCCGCAAGCTCTTCGGCGGCACGCTCGGTGATCTCCAGCTCTCGCAGGCCGCCATCGCCGAGAGCGCCGCCGAGGTCGATGCCGCAGCCCTGCTCGTCTATCGCGCCGCCTGGACCAAGGACCGTGGCGCGGCCCGCGTCACCCGCGAAGCGGCGCTGGCGAAACTCATCGCGACCGAGAACGCCCAGCGCGTGATCGACCGGGCCGTCCAGATCCATGGCGGACTCGGCGTCACCAAGGGCGTCAAGGTGGAGGAACTCTACAGGGAGATCAGGGCGCTGCGCATCTACGAGGGTGCGAGCGAGGTCCAGAAGGTCGTGATCGCGCGCGACCTGCTCAAGACACATGCCGGAAAGGCAGGGGAACGGAATGACAGCAACCGGATTCGCGAGATCGGGGCATAAGGACAGCTTCGCGCGGGACAACCTGCCGCCGCGCGAAAGCTGGCCCGATCTGAGACTGGAAGAAGCAGGGCTCGCCTATCCCGAGCGGCTGAACTGCGTCGCGGAGCTGCTCGACCGGCATATCGCCGAGGGGCGCGGCGGGCGCACGGCGGTGATCGCCAACGATCTGCACTGGAGCTATGCCGATCTTGCCGAGCGGGTGAACCGCATCGCCAATGTGCTGACGCGCGATCTCGGCATGGTCAGTGGCAACCGCGTGCTGCTGCGCGCCGGCAACACGCCGATGATGGTCGCCGCCTATCTCGCCGTGATCAAGGCCGGCGGCGTCGCCGTCGCGACCATGCCGATGCTGCGGGCTGGCGAGCTCGCCTATCCCCTGCGCAAGGCCAGGATCGCGCTCGCGCTCTGCGACCACCGCCTCACCGCCGAGTTGGAGAGCGCCAGGGCGCAAGTGCCGGAACTTGCCCGCATCGTCGCCTTCGGCAGCGACGGCAGCGAGCTGGAAGCGCTGATGGCGCAGCCGGGCTATGAGACGTTCGAAGCCGCCGACACGGCGCGCGACGATGTCTGCCTGATCGCCTTCACTTCCGGCACCACCGGCGAGCCCAAGGGCACGATGCATTTCCACCAGGACATGCTGGCGATCTGCGACTGCTATGGCACGCGCGTGCTGAAGGCCTCGCCGGACGATCGCTTCACCGGCTCGCCGCCGCTGGCCTTCACCTTCGGGCTCGGCGGGCTCGTGCTCTTCCCGATGCGGATCGGCGCCGCGATGGTTCTGCCCGAGAAGGCCGGCCCGGCCGATCTGATCGACGCGGTCGAGCGCCACAAGGTCAGCGTCGTCTTCACCGCACCGACCGCCTATCGCGCCATGCTCGACAAGCTCGACGGGCGCGACATTTCCTCGCTCAGGATCTGCGTCTCGGCCGGCGAGGCGCTGCCCAAGGCGACTTTCGACGCCTGGCAGGCGCGGACCGGCATGAAACTGCTCGACGGCATCGGCGCGACCGAGATGCTGCACATCTTCATCGGCGCGCCGCGTGAGGCGATCCGGCCGGGTTCCACCGGGATTCCGGTGCCGGGCTACGAGGCGAAGATTGTCGATGCCGAAGGGCGCGACGCGCCGGACGGCACGCCCGGGCGCCTCGCCGTGCGCGGCCCGACCGGCTGCCGCTATCTCTCGGATGCCCGACAAGCGAAATACGTCCTCGACGGCTGGAACATCACCGGCGACACCTATCTGCGCGATACGGACGGCTATTTCTGGTACCAGGCCCGTTCCGACGACATGATCGTCTCGGCCGGCTACAACATTGCGGGGCCCGAGGTCGAAGCCTGCCTGCTGACCCATGAGGCGGTAGCGGAGTGCGGCGTGGTCGGCGCGCCCTGCCCCGAGCGCGGGCAGATCGTGAAGGCCTATGTCGTGCTGCGCGAGGGCGTCACCGGCGATGCGGCGATGGCCAAGGCGCTGCAGGAGCATGTGAAGGCCGGTATCGCGCCCTATAAATACCCGCGCGCCATCGAATTCGTCGAAGCCCTGCCCAAGACCGCGACCGGCAAGCTGCAACGCTTCGCGCTGCGCCAGATCGCGCACGGCGAGACCTGATTTTCCGTCCAACAGAGCCTGAACGGCCGAAACCGAGGCGACACGCCATGTCCGAACTTCCGCAATCCCGTGCCATCCTGCCCGAAGGCTGGCCGCAGCCGCGCGGCTATGCCAACGGCATGGTGGCCGAAGGCCGTGTGCTGGTGACCGGCGGGCTCGTCGGCTGGGATGCGCAGGGCGTCTTCGCCAAGGGCTTCATCCCTCAGCTTCGCCAGACCTTCATCAACATCAAGGCGGTGGTCGAGGCCGGTGGCGGGCGCGTCGAGGATATCGTGCGGCTGACCTGGTACGTCACGGATATCGCGACCTATCGTGCCAGCCTCAAGGATATGGGCCCGGCCTATCGCGAGGTGTTCGGCCGGCATTTCCCGGCGATGGCCGTGGTCGCGGTGACGGCGCTGGTCGAGCCGGAGGCGCTGCTGGAGATCGAGGCGACGGCGGTGGTCGCGCGGTAGCGTGCAAGTTGCCGAGATAAAGCCGGAGCCTCGGTTGTCATTCCGGGGCTTCGCGGAGCGAAGAACCCGGAACCCACGAGCGGGTGAACCGCCGGCAGCCGAGCGTTGAATGTCTCACCCAGTCATGGGTTCCGGGTTCACGCCTGCGGCGTGCCCCGGAATGACAAAAGGGGAAGAAAGACCCGCCGTCGTCAGATCCCCGCGCCGTCCTGCAAGGTCCCGGCCGGCGCCTTGCGCCAGAGCCGCATATGCAGTGCCCGCAAGCCCGGCCGAAGCAGGATGTCGCCGAAGGCCAGCGCCAGGGACGCCGCCGCATTGGCCGTCAAGGCGAAAGCCGCCGCGAACAGCCCGGCCGTGCTCAGCACGCGCCAGCTCACGCCGGCAAGCCAGGCCCTGCGATCCGGCGTGCCCGACCGGCCGACGATGCGGATGACGCCACGCTGCGCCCGCGCCAGCGCCCCGCCCTCGCCAACCGCACGCTGGGCATCATTCTCTCCCGGCTCGACGAAGCCGAAGGCCACCGTCTCGTTGCTGATGCGATCGATCAGGATGAAGCCGCCGAGCTCGTGGCTTCGGGCATAGGGCAGCGAGACCAGGGGACGATCCAGCCTCAGCGTCACCAGACCGATGCCGTTCATGCCCAGGCTCTGCGCCGGCAGCGCCTGGAAGCCCTCGATATCGATGCTGTGATGCAGCGTCTCGACCGTGGCATTGGCGCTCTGCGTCGCGAGCTTGACGATGAACTGGCCGCCTTCGAGCATGGCGCGCTCGCCGGTCCAGAGCAGCCGCGCCTTGAGGCCCCGGCTGACCGGCAATGCCGCGCCGACTGCTGCGATGACATCGCCGCGCGAGATGTCGATATCGTCTTCCAGCGTCACCGTCGCGGCCTGGCCGGCGGCGATCTGGCTGGCCTCGCCGGCAGCACCGATCAAGCGCGCGATGCGGCTGGTGCGGCCGGACGGCAATGCGACGACGGGATCGCCAACGCGGGCGCGGCCGGCGACGGGCGTGCCGGCATAACCACGGAAATCGAGATCGGGCCGGTTGACCCATTGCACCGGCAGGACGAAGCCCTCGTCGGCCGGCGCGGCGCGCGCGATCGCGACGCTTTCGAGATAGGGCAGCAGCGCCGCCCCGTCATACCAGGGCATCAGCGCCGACGGGCGCATGACGTTCTCGCCATCGCGCGCCGAGACCGGGATGAACTGGATCGAGGCGAAGCCGAGGTTTTGCACCGCCGCGCGATAGTCGGTGGCGATCCGCTCGAAGACGGCGGCGTCATAGCCGACGAGATCCATCTTGTTGATGGCGACCACGACATGGCGGACACCGACCAGCGAGACGATGAAGGAGTGGCGCCGCGTCTGCGGCAGCAGGCCTTTGCGCGCATCGACCAGGATGATGGCGAGATCGGCGGTCGAGGCGCCGGTCGCCATGTTGCGGGTATATTGCTCGTGGCCGGGCGTGTCGGCGACGATGAAGCTGCGCGTCTGCGTCGCGAAATAGCGATAGGCGACATCGATGGTGATGCCCTGCTCGCGCTCGGCCGAGAGACCGTCGACCAGCAGTGCGAAATCGGGCGCTTCGCCCTGGGTGCCGAACTTGCGTGAATCGCTGTCGAGCGCGCTGAGCTGGTCGTCGAAGACCGCGCCGGCCTCGTAGAGCATGCGGCCGATCAAGGTCGACTTGCCGTCGTCGACCGAGCCGCAAGTGATGAAGCGCAGCAGCGAATGCTGCCCGGTTTCGCTGGTGGCGGGCGCATCATTGGCCGGAAGCGGTGCCTGCGCCGGCCTCAGTGTCTTCTTCTTGGCGAGCGCGAAGCCCATCAGAAATAGCCTTCCTGCTTTTTCTGTTCCATCGAGCCGGAGCCGTCATGGTCGATGACGCGGCCCTGCCGCTCGGAGGATCGGGAGGAGCGCATCTCGGCGATGATGTCGGAGAGGTTCGCCGCCTCGCTCTCGACCGCGCCGGTCAACGGATAGCAGCCCAGCGTGCGGAAGCGGACCATGCGGGTTTCGACGGCCTCGCCGGGCCGCAGTTCCATGCGCTCGTCGTCGCGCATGATCCAGGCGCCACCACGCTGCACGACGGGGCGCGGCGCCGCGAAATAGAGCGGCACGACCGGGATGTTCTCCAGCGCGATGTAGTCCCAGACGTCGCGCTCGGTCCAGTTCGAGAGCGGAAACACACGGAAGCTCTCGCCGCGATGCTTGCGGGTGTTGAAGAGCTGCCAGGGCTCCGGGCGCTGGTTCTTCGGGTCCCAGCGATGCTCGGGCGAGCGCAGCGAGAAGACCCGCTCCTTGGCCCGACTCTTCTCCTCGTCGCGGCGCGCGCCACCGAAGGCCGCATCGAACTTGTGGAGGTCGAGCGCCTGCTTCAGCCCTTGCGTCTTCATCACATCGGTATGGACGCGCGAGCCGGAGGCGAAGGGGTTGATCCCGGCCTCGACGCCCTCGCGATTGATATGGACGATCAGGTCGAGCCCGAGCCGCTTTGCGGTTTCGTCGCGGAAGGCGATCATCTCGCGGAACTTCCAGGTCGTGTCGACATGGAGCAGCGGAAACGGCGGCCTGGCCGGATAGAACGCCTTCATCGCGAGGTGCAGCAGGACGGCCGAATCCTTGCCGATCGAATAGAGCAGCACCGGCTTGTCGCAGGTCGCCGCGACCTCGCGGATGATGAAGATCGCTTCCGCCTCGAGCTTCTGGAGATGGCTGAGCTGGATCATTGGCGCACCTCCGCGGCCGAGCGCGCGGCGCGCGCCAGCTTGCCGTCCTGCCCGACATGCAGGCCGCATTCCCTGGCCGCGTCGTCCTCCCACCACCAGCGCCCGGCCCGCTCGGGCTCGCCGGGGCGAATGGCGCGGGTGCAGGGCTGGCAACCGATCGAGAGGAAACCCTGCCCGTGCAGCGGGTTGAGCGGCACGGCGTTCTCCTTCGCGAAGGCGAGCGCGCGCTCACGCGTCCAATCGATCAACGGGCTCGCCTTGACGAGGCCGCGGGCCGCATCGGCCTCCGCCAGCTTTACCCCGCCGCGAGCCGCCGACTGGTCGGCGCGCAGGCCGGTCAGCCAGATATCGGCGCCGGCGAGTGCACGGCCGAGCGGCTCGACCTTGCGGATCTCGCAGCAGGATTTGCGGGCATCGCGCGAGGCATAGAAGCCGTTGATGCCGTTCTGGCGGACATGGAGCTCAAGCGTGTCATGACGCGGGTAGTAAGGACGGATCAGGATGCCATAGCGCTCCTCGGTCTCCTGCCAGAGCGCATAGACTTCGGGGAAGAGCCGGCCGGTATCGAGCGTCGCAAAGGTGACCGGGAGCTTCGCCGTCGCGATGAAATGGGTGAGGACCTGGTCCTCAAGGCCGAAGGAGGTGGTGAAGACCACCCGGCCCTGCGCCTCTCCGACGATGCCGGCAAGACGCCCGGCAACATCCGCCTTGCCGAACGCCGCATCGAGCGCGGCTGCGCGATGCGCCAGCAGCGCCTCTGCCGGCGTGGTCGCGGTGGGTTCGTCCGAGCCGAAGCCATTCGCCATGGTCGTGGCCGCCTGTTCGGTAAATCGAACGAACCACTTATACCCATGGCGACAAAGGTTCAATTTACAGTAGGTAGCGTGTTTTTTCTTATTTCACTTCCGTTGGAGAAGTTTGTTTTGGCGGACGTTTCCGACGACGCCTCGAGCGATGCTCCGCCCTTGCCTCCTCCTCGCCGTCATCCCGGACAAGCGACGAAGTCGCGCCGATCCGGGATCCATTCCGGAGCCTATCGAATAGAGGTTCCGGAATGGGTCCCGGGTCTCCCTTCGGTCGCCCGGGATGACCCGCATGGAGATGGCTAAGACCATGCGAAACACCTGCCGCTCAATGGAAATCTCGTGATTTCGGGAGGATGCGAACATTTCGCGGATGGCGATGGCGCGGCAGCGGCGGGTTCTTGAGTTCGTCGATGGGCATCGGCACCTCGGCGCGATGCGTATCCGAAAGCGAGAGCAGATCGATCGAACGATCCGCGATGCGCTGCGCCATGAGATGAGTGACGCCCTCGACGCTCTTCTGCACCCGGCCCTCGACCAGCATCAGCCGTGCGCCCATGACCTCGCGGCGAAAACGCTCGAACAGGCGAGCCCAAATCACGACATTGGTGATGCCGGTCTCGTCTTCCAGAGTGACGAAGATGGCGTTGCCCTTGCCCGGCCGCTGGCGCACCAGCACGATTCCCGCCGTGCGGACGAAGGCGGCATCGGGTCTCGCCTCGGTCTCGGCACAGCTCAGCACGCCTTCGCGGCGGAAGCGCGGGCGCAGGAGCTGCATCGGATGCCCTTTCAGCGAGAGCCGGACGGTCTGGTAATCGGCGACGATATGCTCGGCCAGCGGCATGAGCGGCAGCGCCATGCTCCGTTCCGAGCCCAGCTCGCGGGCCTGCGCGGACTGGAACAGCGGCAGCGCGGCATCGTCCGGCAGGCGTCGCACGGCCCATAAGGCTTCGCGGCGATCGAGGCCGAGCGAGCGGAAGGCATCGGCATCGGCGAGCAGACGCATGGCGCGGGCGGGTAGACTGGCTCGACGCATCAGCTCCTCGACATCGCGATAGGGGCCGCCAGCTTCCCGCTCCTCCGCAATGGCCTTACCCCACTCATCCTTGAAGCCGTCGATCTGGCGGAAGCCGAGCCGCAGGGCGAAGGGGTCTCTCCCGCTCTCCTGGCGCGGCCGATCGCGGTAAGAACTTGATTCCGAAACAGCTTCCAAGCTGTTGTCCAAAAAGCTGGAATTGACATCGGCCGGCCGTGGTTCGACGCCGCCGTTCTCCTCCGCCTCCCGTACGATCTGGGCCGGAGCGTAGAAGCCCATCGGCTGGGAATTCAGCAATCCGGCAGCGAAAGCCGCCGGATAGTGCTTCTTGAGATAGGAGGAGATGTAGACCAGCTTGGCGAAGGAGGCCGCATGACTCTCCGGGAAGCCGTAGCTACCGAAGCCCTTGATCTGCTCAAAGCAGCGCTGGGCGAAATCGCGTTCATAGCCGCGTGCGACCATGCGCTCGACCATCATCGTCTCGTAATTGCCGATGGTGCCGGCATTGCGGAAGGTCGCCATCGCCTTGCGCAGGCCATTGGCTTCGATGTCGGAGAATTTGGCGGCGACCATGGCGAGCCGCATGGCCTGCTCCTGAAAGAGCGGCACGCCCTCGGTCTTGTTCAGGACCTCGAAAAGCTCATCCGGCCGTCCATGCTCCTGCGAGGGGGCCGGATAAGTCACCTCCTCGATCCCCGCTCGCCGCTTCAGGTAGGGATGGACCATGTTGCCCTGGATCGGGCCGGGCCGGACGATCGCAACCTGGATGACGAGATCGTAGAATTTCCGCGGCTTGAGCCGCGGCAGCATGTTCATCTGGGCGCGGCTCTCGACCTGGAAGACGCCAAGCGACTTGCCCTCGCAGAGTATATCATAGGTCGCTTCGTCGCCATCCTTGAGATCGGCGAGCGCGTAATCCCTTCCCCCGTTCGCCTTGATCAGATCGAACGCCTTGCGGATGCAGGTCAGCATGCCCAAAGCCAGCACATCGACCTTCATCAGCCCTAGTTCGTCGATGTCGTCGCGGTCCCATTCGATGAAGGTGCGCTCGTCCATCGCGGCGTTGCCGATCGGCACGGTCTCGTCGAGGCGTCCGCGCGACAGGACGAAGCCGCCGACATGCTGCGAGAGATGGCGCGGATAGCCCAATAGCCGGGTGGCGAAATCGACGGCGCGGCGGATCGTCGGATTGGTCGGATCGAGCCCGGCCTGGCGGATACGGGCATCGCCGATCTCGCTGCCCCAGCTGCCCCAATTGGTATCGGCGATACGGGCGGTGACGTCCTCGGTCAGGCCCAGCACCTTGCCGGCCTCGCGGATGGCGCTGCGCGGCCGGTAATGGATCACGGTCGCGGCGATGCCGGCGCGCTCACGGCCGTAGAACTTGTAGATCCACTGGATCACCTCCTCGCGCCGCTCGTGCTCGAAATCGACGTCGATATCGGGCGGCTCCTTGCGCTCGGTGGAGATGAAGCGCTCGAACAGCACGTCGTTTTCGGCCGGATCGACGGCGGTGATGCCGAGCACGTAGCAGACGGCGGAATTGGCGGCCGAGCCGCGGCCCTGGCAGAGGATTCCCTTGCTGTTGGCGAATTCGACGATCTGGCGGATGGTCAGGAAATAGCGGGCATATTCGAGCTTTCCGATCAGGTCGAGTTCCTTCGCCAGCAAGCCCTGAACCTTGTCCGAAATGCCGCCGGGATAGCGGATCAGGCAGCAGCGCCGGACCAGCTCCACCAGCCAGTCCTGATCCTTCCAGCCTGGCGGAATCGGCTCATCGGGGTACTCGTATTTGAGTTGGCCGAGATCGAATTCGATGCGGGAAAAGAGAGCTTGCGTCTCGGCGATGGCCTCGGGCGCATCGCGGAATAGGCGGGCCATTTCCTGCGGCAGCTTGAGATGGCGCTCGGCGTTGGATTCGAGCAGGCGCCCGGCCCGCTCGATGGTGGTGCCCTCGCGGATGCAGGTGAGCACATCCTGCAGGTCGCGCTGCGCGATGGAATCGTAGAGCGCGTCATTGGTCGCGATCAGCGGCGTGCGGGTCGCTGCCGCGATCGCCTTGAGACGCGCGAGGCGGCGGCGGTCGTCGCCGCGCCGGTGCATGCTGGCGGCGAGCCAGACAGCGCCGGGCGCGGCCTCGTCGAGCCGGGCGAGCAGCGCCGGCAGATCGTCGAGCCTGCGGCCCGGCATCAGGGTCAGCAGCAGATCGCGGGCATCGTTGAGGAGGTCGTCGAGGACGAGGTGGCATTCGCCCTTCCTAACGCCGTCCTTGAGGTTGCCGTGGCTGAGCAGACGGCAGAGCCGGCCCCAGCCGGCGCGATTGGCAGGGTAGACGACGATATCGGGCGTGCCGTCGGCGAAGACGAGGCGGGTGCCGGTCGCGAGCTTGAAGCGCTCCGCCTTCGCCTTCATCTGCGCGGGGGTGAAAGGCAGGGCGGCAAATTCAGGGTTCTCGGCCCAGTAATACTCGCCAGGGCTGCCGCCTTCCCTGACCTTGTCGGGCGCCGGCAGGCCATCCTCGCGCAACTGCTTCAGCGCTGCCCAGGCGCGCACGACGCCCGCCACCGTATTGCGATCGGCGATGCCGATGCCGGAATAGCCGAGCAGCAGCGCCGTCAGCACCATATGCGGCCCCGGCGAGGCGCCGCGCAGGAAGGAAAAATGCGAGGCGGCAATGGGTTCGACGAAGGCATTCGCAATCTGATTCATGCGAAGAACCCGTGCAGGAACCAGCGCGGCGGGGCGCTGTCGGCTTCGTAGAAACCGATGCGGTAAAGCCAGAAGCGGCGTCCTTGCGCATCCTCGACGCGGTAATAGTCGCGCATCGGCTCGTCTGAGCCGTCACGCCACCATTCGGGGGCGATGCGCTCGGGGCCTTCGGCGCGGGCGACGTCATGGATGAGGCGCCGCCAGCGGAAGCGGATCGGCGGCCCATCGGGGACCTCCGCGATCGCCTCGACCGGCTGGGGCGGCTCGAAGAGCTGGAGCGGGCGGGCCGGCGGCTCCTGCGGTTCGGGCGCGGACCAAGGCGTTTCCGGCAACGACGCTGCGGCCGAGAGTGCCTTGGCAGCACGGACGGGATGATGCGTGTCCTGCGCCGCGAAGCGCAGCACGCGATCGCGGCCGAAGCGCGTGACGAGCCGGTCAACCAGATCGGCCACCGCCTCCTCCTCGACCGCCCGGCCGTCGAGGCTGTGCTGGGGCGTGTCGAGCGGCTCGCAGAGCGGCACGGCGAGCTTGATCGCATCGAAGCCGAAACCCGGATCGAGCGGATCAGCCAGGGTCTCGACGCGCTCGCGATAGAGCCGGAGCAGCGCCCCGGCGTCGCGCGAGGGACGCCCGGTCTCGATAGCGAGGCGGCGCACGGCGCCATCGCTGCGAAAGAAGCCGAGTTCGAAGATGCGCCCGCCCTCGCCGCGTGCCTCCAGCACCCGCGCCGCTTCGCCGATCAGCCTGACGACCACGGCCTCGAGGCTCGCGGCATCGGCGAAAGGCTCGGCGAAATGGCGCTCGACCACACAATCGGGCGGCGGGCGCAGGGGCGTGATGCGGCGGTCCTCATGGCCGAGAATGCGCCGCAGCTTGACCGCCAACGCCTCGCCGAAACGGGCGGAGAGCGTTTCGGAGGGGCGCTCTGCGAGGTGGTCGAGTGTCTTGAGACCGGCGCGGGAGAGCGCGATCACGGTCTCAGTGTCGGTATCCAGAGCGGTAGTCGGCAGCGAGCGCAGCAGCGCCTCCTCCTGGCCGGGGGGGACGATGCCACCCCGGCCATGGCGGGCGCAGGCGCGAGCGGCGTCAGGCGTGCCGGCGATGGCGGCTTTCAGTTTGAGGCCACCGCGCTGCATGGCGCGCCCGGCAAGATTACCGAGCTCCGCCTCGCCACCGAAGAGATGAGCGCAGCCGGTGATGTCGAGCATCAGGCCATGCGGCTCGTCGAGCGCGACCAGCGGCGTGAAGCGGTCGCAGAAACCGGCGAGCGCTTCGAGGAATTCGTTGTCGGCCTGCGGCTGCGTCTCCAATGCAACGAGATCGGGAATGCGGGCGCGGGCGTCGGCCAGCGTCATCCCCCGCGTCAGGCCGAGAGCGACGGCGCGCTGGTCGCAATCGACGAGGCGCAGGGCGTTGCCCTGCATCTCGGTCAGCACATGCGGCTTCTCAGCCTGTGCGCCGGAGGCTGGTATCGCGCCCGTCCGCCGCAGCCTGTCCGTCGCCAGGAAGGGGAACCAGAGGGCGAGATAGCGGCGCGGCATGATCTGTCCGGGCAGATCGGTCGAAAAGGCTGCGTTCCGCAAAGCAATGTCGGTCACGGTCCCACTCCACACGCCACTCACGCTCGGCCGCGCCGCCGCGCTGGCGCAGCAATCTCAGGGCGAAGGCCGGGGCGCCCGGCGCATTCGCCTCCAGAGCCCGCGAGGCGAGCGCCCTCACCTGCCAGCGCGTGCGCGCCGCGCTCGGTGCCTCGGCGGCCGCGACGCGCAGCAGCAGTACCGGCACGCCCGAGGCTTCCGCCGCGAGGGCGAGCCGGCGGCTCGCCGTCAGGTCGAAAGGGCGCGGCTCGCCCCAAGGCTCGATCAGCACGGCGCCCAACGCGGCACAGCGCGCCGCTTCAGCCCCGGCCCGAAGCACCCCTTCGCCATCGCGCGCCCGGACCAGGAGCAGGCGCGCCGGATCGAGCCCGAGCTCGTTCAGCCCCGGCGCATGGATCCGCCCGGCCTCGGTATCGACGAAATCCTGCCGCGCCCAGAGAATGGTGCGTTCATCGGCCTTCTCCTCGACCTGCCCCGCCCGCAATGCGAGTCCGAGCGCGAAACCGGTCGCAGCGGCGAGATCGGCGACCTCGGCGGCGTAGATCTCGTGCAGCGCGGCCCTTACGAGCCCGCCGTTCAGGATCTCGTCCAGAGCGGGCACGCCGAGGCCGATCCGGCCGGCCGCGGCCGGACCGCTCCGCAGAGCGGCCTCAGCAAGGCTGCGGCGCAGATCGGACAGGGTCGGTGCGGTCTCTGGCATGGAAGCACGATAATTGTTCTCTATTTGTTCTTTTATAGAACGCTCCCGGCCGGAAGGCGAGTCGAGTCTTCCAGCCGTCCCCATGCCCCTGCCAGAGGGTGACGCGGATCAGGTCTCGCCGCTGACGGCCAGGGCCTTGATCTGCGAGGGCGGGCGGCCGAAGCGCTTGCGAAAGCAGCGGTTGAAATAGGAGAGACCACCAAAACCGACCTCATAAGCGACGGCGCTGATGGCCAGGGTCGCAGCCTCGGCCGTGACCAGCCGCTGCCAGGCGCGGTCGAGCCGGCGCTCCAGCACATGATCGAAAAAGGTCCGCCCCTCGGCCCCGAACAGCTTCTGGTGAGGAGCGACGGCATGCCGACGAACGCGCCGCGGCGTGACGTCTCGCACATCCTCTAACTGATCGATCTCAACATGGTGGAGCGGATCGAACTCGTCGCGGGCGCCTCCAGCCTCTATGGCGCGGGCGCGACCGGCGGCGCGATCAGCACCGCAATCCGCGGATTCCCCAGAATATCGGCCGTTCGCTGGCGCCGGAAGCCCCGGTCACGGTCTCCGGCAAGGTCGCCGACGCGATGGGCTACGGTTGCCTGTTCTCGCTGGCGACCGCGATCTCAGCCATCGCCGTGATCGCGACGGCCCGGATGCTCGCGCTGCGAAGATCATGCAGCCACCGGGCGCCGGAACGATCGAACTCGGCTGAGCATGGCGGAGAGCCCGTCCCCGCGCTAGCCTTGGCCGCATGTGGGAGATTCTCTCAACCTATTGGCCGCATATCCTCGCGGTCATCACCGTCGTGACGTCGACCGTCGCCGGCGCGCATGCGGTGATGACGAAGGACGAGGTGCGCGCCGCCATCGGCTGGGTCGGCGTCATCATCCTCTCGCCGATCGTCGGGCCGCTGCTCTACGCCATCGCCGGAGTGAACCGCATCCGGCGCGCCTCGATCCTGGCGCAGCGGCCGGGCCATGGCATGGCCGCCGCCGATTTCCATGTCGAGGACGAAGTCGTCGGGACGCATTTCGGCCGGCGCTTCCTCGCGCTCAAGACGCTCGGCGATCGTGTCGCCCGCCATCCGCTGACCACAGGCAACCGCATCGAGACGCTGGAGACTGGCGACGCGGCCTATGCCGCGATGCTCGCCGCGATCGCTGCGGCCGAACGCAGCATCATCCTGGAAAGCTATATCTTCGACCGCGATCCGCTCGGCCTGCGCATCGCCGACGCGCTGATCGAGGCGCATCGACGCGGCGTTGCGGTCCGGGTGCTGATCGACGCAGTCGGGGCGCGCTATTCGGTGCCGAGCATCGCCGGGCATCTGCGCGAGGGCGGTGTCGCCGTCGATGTCTTCAACGGCAACATCATCGTGGGCCTCAGGCTGCCCTACGCCAATCTCCGGACGCACCGGAAGATCATCGTCGTCGACGGCACGGTCGGCTTCATGGGCGGCATGAACATCCGCGAGGGCTTCACCCGCGAATTCGCCGGCGATGCCTTCGCCCATGACACGCATTTCCGCATCGAAGGCCCCGTGGTCGCCGATCTCTTCGCAGTCGCGGCCGAGGACTGGTGCTTCGCCACCGGTGAAGCACTCGCAGGCCCCGCCTGGGAGATTCCGGCACTGGCGCGCGGCGGCATGCCGGTGCTGGCGCGCGCAGTGCCGACCGGGCCGGATTCCTATCTCGAAACCAATCACAAGCTGTTGATCGGGGCGCTGTCGGTGGCGCGCCATTCGGTCCGGATCATGTCGCCCTATTTCCTGCCGGACCAGGAACTGATCAGCGCGCTCGTCACCGCGGCACGGCGCGGCGTCGACATCGATATCGTCGTGCCTTCGGTGAACAATCTCGTGCTGGTCGACCGGGCCATGACCGCGCAATTCGACCAGATTCTGAAGAATTACTGCCGGATTTGGCGCTCCACAGGCGCCTTCGACCATTCCAAGCTCCTCGCCATCGACGGCAGCTGGGCCTATGTCGGCTCCTCCAATCTCGACCCGCGCTCGCTGCGCCTGAATTTCGAGATCGACCTCGAAGTTCTGGACCACGGTTTCGCCCGCGCGATCGAGCGCCGGATCGAGACGGTGATGGCCACTGCGACCCCGGTCACGCTTGCCGGCCTGCGCGCCCGGCCCTATGTCATGCGTCTGATCGACAGGCTGATCTGGCTCGGCTCACCCTATCTCTGAGCCGCAGCGGTCATACCCCTGATGCCATGAATGCCTATGCCGGTCCCCGTTCGACCAAGCGGATCCGGAGCACGAGCCGGCGGAGCGATGCAGAAGAAGAGCCAGAGCCTGCCCGCCAGCATCATCGCCTCGCTGCGCCAGCGTAAGAACCGCCCCGGCACCATCCCGGCCGGCGAGGACGGACGCTCCGGCGGCACGCTGGTCGCCTCCTACAACGTCCATAAATGCGTCGGCATCGACGGCCGCTTCGATCCCGGCCGGGTCGCGCAGGTGATCCGTGAGATCGCGCCCGACGTCATCGCCTTGCAGGAAGCCGACAAGCGCTTCGGCGCCCGCCACGGCCTGCTCGATCTCGCCCGGCTGAAGGAGGAAACCGGCCTCATGCCGGTCCCCGTCGAGAGCGCCAATGCCGCGGCCCATGGCTGGCACGGCAATGTCGTGCTGTTCCGGCAGGGGCTGGTGCGCGACGTCCATCAGGTCTCGCTGCCGGGCCTGGAGCCGCGCGGTGCGCTCGTCGTCGACATCGACCTCGAAAGCGGAGCGGCGCTCCGGATCGTCGCGGCGCATCTCGGCCTGCTCAGGCGCTCGCGCTCGCAGCAGGCCCGCATGATCATCGACCTGATGCGCAGCCGGGACGAGCGCCCCACCCTCCTGCTCGGCGACCTCAACGAATGGCGCCTCGGCGGCCGCTCGGCGCTCAGCGCGCTCGATGCCGCCTTCGGCGCGATGCCGGTGCCGGTGCCGAGCTTCCCGGCCGGTCTGCCCCTGCTGGCGCTCGACCGGATCATCGCCAACCGCCCCGAAATCCTGTCGGAGGTCGCGGTCCACGACTCGCCGCTGGCGCGCGTCGCTTCCGACCATCTCCCGATCAAGGCCTTCGTCGACCCCGCCATGGCAGCGCTGCCGGTCAGCGCACCCGAGCTCGTGCTCGTGCCGACCGAGGCGATGTCCCCCGGAAGGCCCGCCCCGCGAGACAAGGAAGCGCCCTTGCCGCTCTCCGCCCTGCCATCCGGAAAGGGGCGCCGCGGCAGCAATCGCGAGCTCGTGCGCAAGGCCGGCGACCAGTTGAAACGCGCCGTCAAACGGACCTTGCGACGACCGGACACGCCGCCGCGCTAGGTGACACGGCCAATTTCTGGCCGCGCCTGCCCGCCCCCCTCTTGTCATTCCGGGGGGCGCCGCAGGCGCGAACCCGGAACCCACGACCGGGTGAGACATCGTGTGTTCGGTTGCGAGCGGCTCGCCCAGTCGTGGGTTCCGGGTTCTTCGCTGCGCGAAGCCCCGGAATGACAAGGGTAGTTTGCACCCATGGTCATGCCGGCAATGCGCTTCAGCGCTGGCCAATCCCGGCGAAGCCTGCTCTCTGGATTCGTCAGCCGTCTCAGGACGCAGAATCAGATGCCGGATGCCTTGGCCGAGCGCCCGAGCGCGCTGCAACTTTTCCTGATCTTCGCGCGGATCGGGCTGACCAGCTTTGGCGGCGGCCTGAGCGGCTGGATGCTCCGCGAATTCGTGCAGCGCCGCCGCCTGATGAGCGAGGAGGATTTCCTCAACGGGCTCTCGGTCGCGCAGGCCCTGCCCGGCGTCAATGTCACCAACATGGCGATCTGGATCGGCTACAGGCTCGGCGGGCGCAACGGCGCCATCGCCTCCTGGCTCGGCATCGTCGTGCCGGCCGCCTTCGTCATCGTCCTGATCGGCAGCGTCTTCGCCTCGCTTGCCGGCTATGAGCTCAGCCATGTCGCGCTCAGCGGCGCGGCCTCGGCAGCGATCGGCCTGTCGCTGGCGATGGGGCTGACCGCGGCAAGGCGCGTGCCGCGCCGGCTGTTCCCGCTCGCGATCATGGCCGCGACTTTCGTGGCCGTCGCGATCCTGAAATGGCCGCTGCTCTGGACGGTGCTCGGCTTCGGCTCGCTCAGCGTCGCCGCGACCTACCGGGACGGCTGAGCGCCACAGCATGCAGTCCCTGCCCTTCAGCATCCTGCTCGTCTTCCTGCCGCTCTCGCTGGTGACCATCGGCGGCGGCCAGAGCGCCATCGCCGACATGCACCGCCAGATCGTCGAGGCGCATCACTGGATGAGCGCCGCGCAGTTCGTCGATGCCTTCGCCATCGCGCGGCTGGCGCCCGGCCCGGGCTCGCTGCTGGCGACGCTGATCGGCTGGCAGATCGCCGGGTTCTGGGGCGCGCTTGCGGCCACCGCCGGCATCTTCGGGCCGACCGCCTTCCTGATCTACGGGGTCGCCCATATCTGGTCGCGCTATGAAGGCGCCCGCCTGTTGCGCGCGCTCGAGAAGGGCCTGAGGCCGGTCGCTGCGGGCATGATCCTCGCCGCCAGCTATGTGCTGATCCAGTCGCTCGACAGCGGCTGGCTCGGCCGTGGCACCGCGCTCGTCTCGACCGCCCTGCTGTTGCTGACGCCGATCAATCCACTGCTGTTGATCGCCGGCGGCGCCGGCTGCTTCGTCGGGCTGCACTTTCTGGCGCTGATCTAAGCGCCTGCCGCAACGCCGAAGCCAACAGACACTGCACCATAACAGCAAATATATCGAACAATCAATCTCTCAATCAGTCCTCAACTCCTTTTACAAACCCGCGCCTTACAATAATTATATTATATACAACGATCAGTTTTGAATTATATCAATTATTATATTATAGATTCACAAAGAATCAACTTGCGAATCCTTTCGCTAGACCATTACACGCCCCGGACATGGGACTGGGGTTACGTAATGAATAATAATTCTAGACTGGTTTTCCTGACAGCGCTGCTGTCGACGACGGCGCTTTCGGTGGCACAGGCGCAAACGCCGCAGGCCAAAGGGCGCGGCAGCGAACAGATGATCTCGCTCGACCAGATCACGGTCACGGCGTCGCGCGGCGAGAAACAGGTGCTCGATGTTCCCGGCACCGTCAGCGTGATCACGCGGCAGGAACTCGACGAACGGATCACGCGCGACACGCAGGATCTGGTGCGCTACCAGCCTGGCGTCAGTGTCAACCGCATCACCACCGCCACGGACCCGTTCGGCAATTACGGCGGTTTCACCATCCGTGGCGTCGGCGGCAACCGCGTGCAGATGCAGGTCGACGGTTCCCGCGTGATCGAGCGCGTCACCGACGGCAATCGCGACTTCGTCGACCTGCCCTTCCTGAAGAATGTCGAGATCGTCCGCGGCCCCGGCTCGGTGCTCTGGGGGGCGGATGCGCTTGGCGGCATCGTCGCCTACCGCACGCTCGACCCCGAGGATCTCCTGAAAGGTAAGGACAAGCCCTACGCGGCCCGGCTGAGCACGAGCTATGACAGCCTCGACCGCTCCTTCGTGAAGACCGGTATCGCCGCCTTCCGCTTCTCGCCGATGCTCGAAGGCATCGTCGGCGTCAGCCACAAGAGCGCTGAAGAAGCGCGGCTGACCAAGGCGCGCGCCGATGGCGGCCGCTGGGGCTGCCCGGTGCCGACCTTGCGCTTCCTTGGCTGCGACAAGCTCAATCCGCTCGACGTCACCGTCTGGAACAGCTTCGCCAAGCTCGTCTTCAAGCCGACGGCGGATCATACCTTCAAGCTGACCGGCGAATATTACGACAGCGATTCGACGGTGAACCAGCTCTACAACTACAACGTCGTGAGCGCGGGCGTCCGCAACGGGCCGAATATCCGCAACCAGGTCAAGAGCCGCAAGCGGGTCGCGCTCGAGCACGAATGGCAGGCGGGATTGAGCTTCCTCGATTCCGTGCGCTGGCAGGCGTCGTTCTCGCCGCAGGAGCGGACCTTCGTCACCAACAACCTGCAGAGGCTCGCCAATGGCCAGCAACGGCTGACACGCGGCCTGCACGACTATTCCGAACAGTTCTCACAGCTCGACATCCAGGCGAAGTCGAGCTTCGCGCTGAGCTCGAGCTTCCACCGCCTGACCTACGGCTTCCAGGGCGACATCACCAAGACGAACTACGAGCGTCGCGACGACGTGCGGAATCTCACCACCGGCGTGACGACGACAACGATCGCGGGCGGCTTCAACTTCGCGAACTCGACGACGAACCGCTACGATTTCTATCTCCAGGACGAGATCGAGCTGCTATCCGGCCGCTGGACGATCACGCCCGGCCTGCGCTACGCGAACTACAACATCGATCCACGGCCGGGGCCGGGCTACCAGGCCACCAAGGGCAAGGAGCCGCGCGAACTCACCTCGCACCGGCTGGTTCCCCAGATCGGCACGCTCTTCAAGCTCGACGATACCTATTCGGTCTATGGCCGCTATGCCGAGGGCTTCAAGATGCCGACGGCCGAGCAGCTCTATACCTCGCTGCCGTCCTCGACCTTCACCCTGATCCCGAGCCCGGATCTGCGGCCGGAAAGCGTGCGCTCCTACGAGGCCGGCTTCCGCGGCAAGTACGCCGATGGCTGGTTCTCGGTCGGCGTCTTCCACGCACGCTACAAGGACTTCATTCAGTCCCTGTACAACATCCCCGGCACGAACGATTACACCTACCGGAACCTGTCGCAGGTGCAGATCTCCGGCGTCGAGGCCTCGGCCGAGTGGCGCTTCCACGAGCGCTGGCTGGCGAGCGCGACGCTCAGCTACCAGTACGGCAAGCAGCGCGTCGAGGCCGGACTTCCCGTCACGCCCTTCGACGTCAATCCGTTCAAGGCCGTCACCGGGCTGAAGTACCTGATGCCGGAATACGGGCTCGAGGCCGAAGTCATCGGCACCTTCGCCGGCGGCGCGACCCGCGCCAGTTCGCCCACCCTCTTCAAGCAGGGCGGCTACTCGGTGTTCGATGCCTATCTGAGCTGGAAGCCGACCTCCGCCATCACCGTGCGCGGCGGCGTCGATAACATCTTCGACAAGCGCTACTTCGCCAATCTCGTCGGCGGAACGTCCTATGCGAAGGTTCCGTCGCCGGCATCGACCGCGGCCGCCAACCCGCTGGAACTCCAGACGGCGCCGGGGCGCACCTTCAAGCTCTCCGCTTCCGTCGAATTCTGATCCTGTTCGAGACGCCGGACGCCAAAAGCCCGGCGAATCAGCGGCGCCCTGGCCGAGACCCCGGGGCGTCGCACCCCTTTCCGGAGACCAATATGAACAACGAGACCAATCCGCGCGAAAAGCTCGCGCAAGCGCCGGCCGAGATCCTCAAGAGGCTGTCCGCCATGGGCCGTGTCATGCTGAGCACCCGCTCCGGCGGTGCGACGCATGAGCGGATGGGTGTGGTCGAGGCCGTGACCATCACCGGGAACGAGGTCCGCCTGTCCGGCGCCTTCCACGACAGCCGCATCGACCTCGCCACGGTCGTGCGTATCGTCGCCGACCGGACCAGCAAGATGCGCGAGCGCGTGCTGCCGCGCCTGGAATGCCAGGATGCATCGGGCGAAACCCTGTTCAGCCTGATCGGGCTCGACGGGCTGGAGCCCTTCGACAAGGCGCTTGAGCCGTTCGGTGCCGGCGAGATGCTGGAGCCGATCCAGCGCGAGGCACCTGGCAGCGGCGGCTCGGCAGACGTCCCGGAAGACGATCTCGGCGCCCGCAGCTTCGCGGCGATCCTGGCCAGCGGCGAGCCGATCGCCATCGATATCGAGCGCGCCGGCCTGTTCCAGCATTGGCAGGGTGCCCTGCCCGAGCCGAAACCGGCCATGGGTTTCGTCAACATCATGCAGGGCGATTTCCACCTGCATCTCAAGGCCGGCGCGGTCTCCAGCTGGGAGTGGACGGAGAGTGCGGGAACCGTTGTGCTCGAAGCCCGCGACAGTGAGGGCAAGGGCTTCGGCCTCGTCCTGCGCGGCCCGGCTGCCGCCTTCGCAGAGGTCCCGGACGTCGATGTCATCAGCGGCTGAACCGGCACCGGCGGGCGCGAGCTTCGCCCATCCGCGCGCAACATGGCTCTGCCCCGGCACGGGCAGGCTGCTGGCGCAGGGCGAATTGATGCAGGCGATGGCGCGCAAGCGCGTCGTCCTGCTCGGCGAGACGCATGACGTCGCCGAGATCCATCGCTGGCAACTGCAGGTCACGACCTGCCTGCACCTGCTGCGGCCGCAGATGGCTGTTGGATTCGAGATGTTCCCGCTGCGCATCCAGCCGGTGCTCGACGCCTGGGTCGCGGGCGAGATGGACACCGCGACCTTCCTCGAACGCAGCGAATGGGCCCAGGTCTGGGGCTTCGATCCCGAACTCTACCTGCCGCTATTCCACTTCTGCCGGCAGCAGCGGGTGAAGATGCTGGCGCTGAACTGCCACCGCCCGCTGGTCACGCGGGTCGGACAGGTCGGCTGGGAAGCCATCCCGGTCGAGGAGCGCGATGGGGTCACTCCGTCTGCGCCCGCAACCGAGGACTACCGCGCCTATCTCGCCGCGATCACCGGCCGCTTCAGCGGATCGGCTAGGCCAGAGGCGATGGCGCCGGAGCGCTTCGACCGCTTCGTACGGGCGCAGCAATGCTGGGACCGATCCTTCGCGTGCCGCATCGCCGATCATCTCGCCGAGGCCACGGACGACCCGCTGGTCGTCGGCATCATCGGGCGCGGCCATCTCGAATATGGCCATGGCACGCCGTTCCAGCTCCGCGATCTCGGCATCGAGGATGTCGCGGTCCTGCTGCCAGCAACCGATGCCGCGCCTGAGGCGGAGCCGCTCGCCGGCATCGCGGACGCGCTGTTCCGGCTCGATACGCCCGAGCCGCCGCAATCGCGACGGACACCGCGAGCCGCGTCATGAGGGCCGTGCTCTCCCAGATCATCAGGTTGACCCGGCTCTGCATCGCCGGGCCGGGCGGCAAGATCGGCGCGCTCTATTTCCTGATGATCTTCGGGCTCGGCCTCGCCGGGGTGCAGGTCGGCGTGCGCCTGATCGCCTGGACCGCCGATTTCTACAACGCGCTGCAGAAGCTCGATGTCGACGGCGCGCTCAGGCAGATCGCGATCTTCTTCGGGCTGATCGCGATCAGCGTCGGCATCCACCTCGCCAGCGCCTATCTGCGCAAGATGCTGCAGATCCGCTGGCGGCGTGCGCTGACCGAGGCCGCGCTCGACCGCTGGCTGGCGGGCAAGGCCTTTTGGCATCTGCGCGAGCGCACCGATCACGGACTCGACAATCCCGACCAGCGCATCGCCGAGGATTGCCGCATCTTCGTCGAGAAGCTCACGATCGAGGGGCTCGAACTCGCTACGAACATCGTCGCGCTGGTGACCTATGTCTCGATCCTGTGGTCGCTCTCGACCTTCGCGCTGTCCTTCAGCCTGTTCGGCCACGCGATCGAAATCCCGCGCTACATGGTCTGGGCCGCGCCGCTCTATGTCGCCATCGCCACCTTCATCACGCATGGGCTCGGCCGGCCGCTGAAGGCGCTGACGGTCGAGCAGCAACGGCGCGAGGCCGATTTCCGCTTTTCGCTGGTGCGCCTGCGCGAGCATGTCGAGGGCGTGGCGCTGGCCGATGGCGAACCGGCTGAGCGGCGGCTCTTCCGCGAGCGCTTCGGAGCCATCGCCGGGAATTGGCAGAAGCTCGCCAACCGCGAACTGATCCTCGGCTTCTTCACCCGCCCCTATTTCCAGACGGTGCTGCGCATCCCGCTCTTTCTCGCGCTGCCGGCCTATCTCGCCGGGCGCGTCACCTTCGGCGGGCTGATGCAGATCGGTTCGGCCTTCCAGAACGTCGTGACGACGCTATCCTGGTTCGTCTTCTCCTATCGCGACCTGACCGAACTCGCCGCGACGGCGAGCCGCCTCTCGCATTTCATGAGGGCAGCCGAACACGCGGCCACCCCGGCAAGCGGCCCAGCCCTGCACAAGGCGGGCAATGCGGAGATACGGCTGCGCGATCTCGTTCTCGCAACGCCCACCAGGCGTCGCCTCCCACCCGTCCCGGACCTCAAGCTGGAGTCCGGCGGCAGCTACTGGCTCGCGGCGCCCTCCGGCCATGGCAAGAGCACGCTGGCAAAGGCCATCGCCGGGCTCTGGACGCATGGCGAGGGCCGAATCGAGCGGCCCGAGGGACGCATCCTCGTCCTGCCGCAGCAGCCCTACCTGCCGCTCGGGAGCTTGCGCTCCGCGCTGGCCTACCCGCAACCACCCGACGCGGTCGACGAGGCAACACTGCGCCAGGCGCTCGCCGCCGTCGGCCTCGAAGATTTCTGGTCGCTCGACGATGGCGGCTGGACGGACAGGCGGCGCGGCCTGTCAGGCGGAGAACAGCAACGCCTCGCCCTTGCGCGCGCGCTGCTGCAAGCGCCCGACTGGCTGGTGCTCGACGAGGCAACGAGCGCGCTGGATGCGCAGGCTGAGGCGCAGACGCTGTCGGCGCTGCGCCGGGCTCTGCCGGCGAGCACTTTGGTCCTGATCGCGCATCGCGCGCCGCAAGGGCTTGGCTCGCTCCAGATGATCGAGCTTCGGCAGCAAGCGTCGCGCCCCGACGCCACTCTCGGCAGTGTCCTCGCCCGACCCGAGCCGGCAAGCTGAACCAAGATGGAACGTCTTTCTCGTCCGCTCTCGCTGCGCTGATGGCCTTTCCTTCGCTCGCTGACATGACGGGCGCCCTGCGGCGCCGGCTCGCCCAATGGCGCGATGTTCCGCGCCTGATGCGCTCGCTCTGGCAGAGCAGCCCGCGGCTCTTCGTGGCTATCGCGGTGGTGCGCCTGCTGCGCGTGCTCCAGCCGCCGGCGATGCTCGGCCACCAACTCGTGACCAATCTCCTCACACAGCTCCAGAATGCGGTGACGCTGCTCGCGCTGGTCGCAGGGCTCGTGTTCTTCGTACCCTGGCTGATCGTGTTGCTATTGGCCGCCCTGCTGCCGACCCTGCTGGTCGAGGCGCATTTCGTAGCAGCACATTGAAGGGCGTTCTCCAGGAAACGCGCCGTCATTCCGGACGCGCCGCGGCAGCGGCGCCGATCCGGAATCCATCGAAGGGCACTGCGCTCCAGGATGGATCCCGGGTCAAGCCCGGGATGACGGCTTGGTTCCGCCGAGAATCGGAGAGCTTTACCGCCCGCGGATCAGGTCCGCAGCCTGATAGCTCCAATAGGTCATCTGAACTGCCGCCGTGCCGAAGGGGCCGCCGTTCCAGACCAGGCCGAAGGGCGCGAAGAGCTTGTAGCGGTCGCTGGCGCCGCGGATCGCCTCGGCGATGACGGTGCCACCGATCGCGGTGGTGTTCATGCCATGGCCGCCGAAGGCGGTGCAGTACCAGACGCCCGGCCGATACTGGCCGATCTGCGGCATGAGGTGGCGGGCATAGGACATGAGGCCCGACCAGGCAGCCTCGACCTTGAGCTCGGCCAGCTGCGGATAGGTCGTGACCATCTCGTGGCGCAGGATTGCGGCGACGTCGCTGGGCTCGGTCGTGCGCGTGGTAATGCGCCCGCCCCAGAGGATGCGCGAGCCGCCCTCGACCGTGCGGTAATAATCGCCCGCGCGCCGGTCGTCGCCGACGCCGGTGCTGATGCGGATCGCCGAACGGATCAGATCGGGTGCGGCCTCGGTCAGCAGCACATAGGTCGCGATCGGGATATAGGCGCGGCGCAGCGCCGGCAGCACATCGCCGGTATAGCCGCCGGTCGTGAACAGCACCTGATCGGCCTCGATCGTCGCCTTGGCCGTCTTCAACCGCTTCACCGCGCCATCGAGTTCGCAGGAGATGACCGGCGAGCCCTCATGGATCTTGCCGCCCAATCGAACGATCTCGCGGGCCAGCGCACGGGCATAGTTCAGCGGATGGAAATGGAAGGAATCGTCGGCCGTGAGCGAGGCGTGGTATTTCGGCGAATTCAGAAGGGCTCGGGTCTCGTCGCGACCGAGATAGCGCAGCTTGCGGCCGAAGCGCTTCTCCTGCGTGTCACGCACCGCCTGGAGCCCGGCGCCACCGTCATAGCGGACGACCTTCATGATGCCGGGCGACGGCGCGGCCTCGGCGATGGCGAGGCTTTCAATGTTGCCGCGAACGATCTCCACGCCTTCCATCGTCAGGCGATAGAGTTCGTCGGCCTGCTCGCGGCCGGTCTGGCGCTCGATCGCGGAAAGGGAGGTCGCATAGCCCGGGCTGACGAAGCCGCCGTTGCGGCCCGACGCGCCCCAGGCGACGCGCTGCGCCTCCAGCAGCAGGACCGAGCGACCGGCACGGGCGAGATCGAGCGCGGCGGTGAGGCCGGCGAGGCCGCCGCCGACGATGCAGATATCCGTCTTCAGCGTGCCTTCGGCCGGCGGATAGCTCTCTTCGGTCGCAAGCGTGCGGCGGTAATAGGTGTCGATATAGGAGGACATGCGGTCTCGCGAAGGCAGGCGGCGGGTTGTTTTCGTTGTCGGCTCGCGCGATCCGCCACCGGCTTTCCCGGCTGCGGATCGCAGGTGTCGAGGCTTATTCGGCGGCTTGCGCCGTGCGCGAGCCCGGCGGATCGAAGGCCTGGATCGGCGGCAGGTTGCCGTCGAAGCGGGCGACCTGAACCGTGGTGAGCTGGCCGGTGCAACCCTGCGCCAAAGCCGAGGTGCCGATGTCGCGGGTCAGCACGTTCGGATTGCCGTGGACGCAGAGCGGCTTGTCCTCGGTCGGGTCGACGGGGTCGTACCAGGCGCCGGTCGGGAGCTGGATCACGCCCTTGCGGATGCCGTCGGTGACATGGACGGCCGCGAGGCAGGCGCCGCGCTCGTTCGAGAGCCGGATGATGTCGCCATCGGCGATGCCGCGGAGCGCCGCATCGTCCGGATGCATATGCGCGACCTCGCGGCCGCGATGCTTGGCGTCGCTGCTATGGCCGCCGAAATCGAACTGGCTGTGCAGGCGGGTCCGCGGCTGGTTGGCGACGAGCACGTAAGGGTTGGTCTCGTCCGGCACATTACTCGCACCGAGCCACGTCGGGTGACCGGGGCAATCGGCCTCGCCGAAGCCGGCGATGGTCTCCGAGAAGATTTCGAGCTTGCCTGATGGCGTCGGCAGCGGGGCAGCCACCGGATCGGCCCGGAAGGCGCGCAGCTTGCCGCCATCGTCCGGCTGCTGCGGCAGGTCGAAGCCCTCGCCCGCCCAGAACTCGGCGAAACTCGGTGCCGGTAGGCCCTTCGCCGCCAGCGCCGTGCGGGTCGGCTCGTAAAGATGCTCCAGCCATTGCCGGGCGGTGCGGCCCTCGGTGAAGGCCTCGCCCGTGCCGAGCCGCTCGGCCAGATCGGCGAAGATCGAATAGTCGTCGCGCGCCTCGCCATAGGGCGCGACCACCGGATGCATCGGCACCAGCAGCGGGTCGTTGGGATTGCCGCCGATATCCTCGCGCTCCAGCGTCATCGTGCAGGGCAGCACGATATCGGCGTGGCGGGCCGTCGCGGTCCAGGCGAGCTCGTGCACGACCAGCGTGTCGATCCGGGCGAAGGCCTGACGCAGGCGGTTCAGGTCCTGATGGTGGTGGAACGGGTTGCCGCCGGCCCAGTAGACCAGCTTGATCTCGGGATAGGTCCGGGTCTGGCCGTTATAGCGATAGGTCGTGCCCGGGTTGAGCAGCATGTCGGAGATGCGCGCGACCGGGATATAATCGCTGATCGGGTTCTTGCCTTGCGAGAAGGTCGGCATCGGCACGGCATTGTAGCGCCGGCCGTAATAGGCGATGGCGCCGAGGCCGTAGCCATAGCCGCCCCCGGGCAAGCCGATCTGGCCGAGCGCAGCGGAGAGCACCAGGCCCATCCAGACCGGCTGCTCGCCATGGGTGGCGCGCTGCAGGGCGTGGGCCACGACGATGAGCGCGCGCTTGCCGTGGAGACGCTTCGCCAGCGCGACGATCTCCTCGGCCGACAAGCCGGCGATCGGGGCGGCCCAGGCCGCGTCCTTGGGCTGACCGTCAGTCTCGCCGAGCAGATAGCGCTCGAAGACCGGCCAGCCGACCGTGTAGCGGTCGAGGAAGGCGCGGTCGTGCAGACCGTTGATCACGAGCGTGTGGACCAGGGCCATCATCAGCGCGGTGTCGCTGCCCGGCTTGTTGGCGATCCAGTCGGCGCCAGCCCCCGGAGGCAGGTCGCCGCGCAGCGGGCTCACCAGCACGAACTCGCAGCCGCGCTCCTGCGCCCGCTCCATCGCGCCGCGCTCGACATGGCGGCTGGTGCCGCCGCCGGCGACCATGCTGTTCTTCAGCGCCATGCCGCCGAAGGCGAGCACGATCTCACTGTGATCGGCGATCTGCTCCCAGGAGACGTTGCGCTTCACCAGGTCCTCGTAGTCGCCGATGATATGCGGCACGAGGACGGAGGAGGCGCCCGAGGAATAGCTGTTGACCGACTTCACATAGCCGCCGGTCGAGGTGTTGAGGAAGCGGTGAATCTGGCTCTGCGCATGATGGAAGCGGCCTGCGCTCGCCCAGCCATAGGAGCCGCCGAAGATCGCGCCGGGGCCGTAGTCGTCGCGCACGCGGCGCAATTCGCCGGCGAGCTTGTCGAGCACCGCCGACCAGGACATCGGCACATATTCGTCGCGGCCGCGACGGTCGTCGGGACCGGGCCCGTTCTCCAGCCAGCCGCGCCGGACCATCGGTTGAGCGATGCGGGCGCGATGGCGTAGCGCCGCCGGGAAGTTCTGGATGATCTCGTTGGGATCGGGATCGCCCTCATACGGGCGGACTTCGAGCTGGCCTTGCTTCATGCGTGCCGAGAACACGCCCCAGTGGGAGGTATGCGGGCGAAACGCCTCGCTCTCGGTCACAGCTTCGCTTGCCGGAACGACTGGAGCCGCCATCGCCTTCCCCCTCACCTTTCGGGCTTGAACAGCCTCCCCCCTCATTCCGCTGGTCCGCGGCCGATCGCAAGGGGCTTTCGCGGATTGCCGGCAAGCGCCGCACGCTTGGCCGAAAGCAGAAAGGCCCGGCTGCAGGGAGCAGCCGGGCCTTTCTCATGCCATTATCCGGATCGCGCCGCGCTCAGCGGATCGGCGCCGCGTATTGCAGGCCGCCATTGGTCCAGAGCGCGTTCTGGCCGCGGGCGATCTTCAGCAGCGAGCCCTGACCGAGGTTGCGCTCGAACATCTCGCCGTAATTGCCGGCCACCTTGATGGCGTTATAGGCCCAGTCGTTCTTGAGGCCGAGCGCCTCGCCGAAGGTGCCTTCCTTGCCGAGCAGGCGCTTGATCTCGGGATTGTCCGACTTCGCGCGCATCTCGTCGACATTCGCCTGGGTCACGCCGAGTTCCTCAGCCGTGACCTGGGCGAAATGGACCCAGGTGACGATGTCGAACCACTGGTCGTCGCCATGGCGGGTGACGTAGCCGAGCGGCTCCTTCGAGATCGTCTCCGGCAGGACGATGTGATCGGCCGGTGCCTTGAAGCGCATGCGCTCGGAATAGAGGCCGGAGGCGTCCGTGGTGAAAGCGTCGCAACGGCCGCTCTCATAGGCCTCGGTCGCCTCGTTGTTGGTGGCGAAGGTCACCGGCTCGAACTTCATGTTGTTCTTGCGGAAATAATCCGCGGTGTTGAGCTCGGTCGTGGTGCCCTGCTGGATGCAGATCGAGGCGCCGCTGAGCTCCTTCGCCGATTTGATGTTCAGCGACTTCTTCACCATGAAGCCCTGGCCGTCATAGTAGTAGGTCGCGCGGAAATTCTGGCCGAGCGTCGTGTCGCGGCTCATGGTCCAGGTCGTGGTGGCAGCGATGAGGTCGGTCTCGCCCGACTGGAGCGCCGTGATCCGGTCCTTCGAGGGAAGCTGGATGAACTTCACCTTGGTCTGGTCGCCGAAGACGGCGGCGGCCAGCGCCCGGCAATAGTCCGCGTTGATGCCGGTCAGGACGCCGTTCGCGTCGGGAACCGCGAAGCCGGCGAGATTCGCTCCGGTCCCGCAGTTCAGGACGCCGCGCGACTGAATGGTCTTCAGGGTCTGAGCTTCCGCCGACACCGACACGGTGCAGACGACAGCAGCGGCAAGCGCCAGTGAAAACTTCATAGTTCCATCCCTAGGTGACAATAGAGCCGACGATGTTCCACGCAGCCCGGCTCCCGTCAATCGGCAGCGCGGGCCTTGTCCCTCCGGAATTGACCGTTCCCGCTTATTGCAGATCGGCGAAGGCGAGCTTCAGGCGCTCCACCGCCTCCGAAACGACATCGCGCGGCGTCGCCAGATTGAAGCGCAGGAAGCTCTCGCCACCCTTGCCGAAGGTCGGGCCGTGATTGATGGCGATCCGGGCCTGCTTCTCGACGCGGGCGGTGAATTCAGCCTGATCCATCCCCGTACCCGAAAAATCCGCCCAGGCGAGATAGGTCGATTCGAGCGGCATCGAACGCACGCCCGGAATCGCGTCGATCCCGGCATCGAAGAGGCGGCGGTTGCCGTCGAGATAGAGGTTCAGCGCATCGACCCAGGCCGCGCCCTCCGGGCTGTAGGCGGCGGTCGCCATGGCCATGCCGAAGGAATTCGGGGAGATGCCGAGCGCATCCATGCGCCCGCGGAAAAGCTCGCGCAGCCGGGTGTCGGGAATGATGACATTGCCGATATGGGCGCCGGCGATGTTGAAGGTCTTGGTGGTCGCCGTCATCATGACCAGGCGATCCATGATCTCGGGCGCCGCGACCGGCATCACCGTATGCTTGTGGCCGGGCATGACCAGGTCGTGATGGATCTCGTCGGAGACCAGGATGAGGTCATGGCGCTTGCAGAAGTCGGCGATTGCCCGCAACTCGTCGCGCGTCCAGACACGGCCGCCCGGATTGTGCGGCGAGCAGAGGATGAGCATGCGCTCCTTGCCGGTCATCGCGGCGTCCCAGGCGGGGATATCGAGAACGTAGCGCCCCTCTTCCAGCGCCAGCGGGCATTCGACGACACGGCGGCCAGACGCGGTCACGATGCGCGCGAAGGCATGATAGACCGGCGTCATCAGGACGACGCCGTCGCCGGGCTTGGTATAGGCCTCGACGCAGAGCGCGGTGCCGTTCACCAGGCCATGCGTGGTGAAGACGGAGTCGGGCGAAACCTCCCAGCCGTGCCGGTTCAGCATCCACCAGCGGATCGCGGCGAGATAGGCCCGGTCATCACCGAAATAGCCGTAGATGCCGTGGGCATTCATGCCGTCGAGGGCGTGCTGCACGCAGGCCGGCGGACGAAAATCCATATCCGCCACCCACATCGCGATGCCGCCATCGGCCGGCACGCCGTAGACGGTTTCCATCTTGTCCCATTTTGCCGAATGGGTGCCGCGGCGATCGATCCGCTCGTCGAAATTGGGAGAAAGCTGCATGAGGCCCTGCCGGCTGACACGGAGAATTTCCTTCTCCTAGCAGGTCTATCGGGAGAACACAGCCGCTGTCAGGCGCAATGCTGGAACACGACGGGCGCATTCGTCGCCCGCGCGGTGAGCGCCGAACGACGCAACTCGATGATCGCGGAGGGAAGGCTTGGGTGGCGCGCCAATCGGGATACAAGCGCGAACACTTATGTGCTTGAAATAGCCATGTGATTCAGTCTGCCGGAAGCCGAGACCGCCTCGTCTCGGCGCTGCCGGTCGTGGCCCTTGGGCGCGATCGGGAACGTTCGCTTTCAGGCTGTGAAGTTCCATTTACCTACGGCGACTGATTCTTCGCCCATTACCTTACGGCATCTCCGACGCGTGTTTCTTGGCTCGTTTCTAGGAGGCTGGCATTTCGTCGAGCTCCGACGGCGATTGCGTTGGATGAAGCGATGGCAATATCCTCCCGCCGGAAGCCGCGCCCGCAAGGCCGGCAGACGCGGTCCAGTGTCGCCGCTCGGCGACGCGGCGAAACCTAGAATGACACCGGAGGTGCTTTGATGAGTTTCAGGACGACACTGGCCGCATTGGGCGTTGCGGGCCTGATGATGGCCGCCGGGCCGGCGCAGGCCGCCAAGGATCAACTGACCATCGGCGTCGCGCAATTCCCCTCGACGCTCCACCCCAATATCGATGCCGAGGTGATCAAGGCCTATACGCTGGGCTTCGCCATCCGGAACATCACCGCCTTCGACAAGGACTGGAAGAACACCTGCCTGAGCTGCACCGAGCTTCCCAGCGTGAAGAACGGCACGGCCAAGATCATCGACCTGCCCAATGGCGGCAAGGGCATGGAGGTCACGATCAAGCTGAAGCCCGATCTGAAATGGGCCGACGGCAAACCGGTCACGACCAAGGACCTGGAATTCACCTGGCGCATCGGGCGCGACCCCAAGACCGGCTTCTCCAACCCCAAGCCCTGGACGCGGGCCGTCAACCTCGACGTGATCGACGCGACCACGGCGGTGCTCACCCTCGACAAGGTGCTGTCGTCCTACAACGAATGGGACCAGATCCTGCCCGAGCATATCGAGGGTCCCGTCTACGAGAAGGCCAAGGAGGCCGGCGACTACGTCAAGCAGACGACCTATTCCCGCAATCCGACCACGCCCGGCCTGTATAACGGCCCCTATATGGTGACCGGCTATATCTCCGGCTCGCAGGTCGTGCTCGAGCCCAATCCGCACTGGGCCGGCACCAAGCCCGGCTTCAAGCGCATCATCCTCAAGCTGATCGAGAACACCGCAGCCCTGCAGGCCAATCTCCTGTCGGGCGATGTCGACATGATCGGCGGCGAAGGCGTCGGCCTCTCGATCGACCAGGTCCTGGAGCTGCGCAAGCAACATCCCGATCGCTTCGAGTACCTGTTCAAGCCGAGCCTGAACTACGAGCATATCGACCTGCAGAACGGCAACCCGCTTCTCAAGGATGTGCGGGTCCGGCAGGCCCTGATCTACTCGGCCGATCGCAAGACCCTGACCGACCGCCTGTTCCAGGGTCTGCAACCGGTGGCCGACACCTGGGTCAATCCGCTCAATGCGAATTTCACCAAGGACACGCTGCACTACCCCTATGACCTCGCCAAGGCCAAGACCATCCTTGCGGAAGCGGGCTGGAAGCCCGGCCCGGACGGCATCTGCCGCGACGCTGCCGGCACGCGCCTGTCGCTGGAGTTCGGCACGACCGCGGGCAACCGTCTGCGCGAATTGCAGCAGGCCGTGCTGCAGAACAACTGGAAGGCCGCCTGCATCGAGGTCCGCATCAAGAACGAGCCGGCCCGGACCTTCTTCGGCGAGACCATGAAGAAGCGCAGCTATGGCGGGCTGGCCATGTACGCCTGGTCGAGCAGCGTGACGGAATCGCCGCGCCGGACGCTGGCGAGCGACAACATCCCGACCGAGGCCAACGCCTGGGGCGGCGCCAACTACATCAACTTCTCCAACCCGCGCATGGACGAGCTGATCACCAAGTCCGAATCGGCGCTCGATCCGGAGGAAGGCAAGGTGCTCTGGGCTGAGATGCAGAAGATCTACGCCCAGGAACTGCCGGTCATCCCGCTGTTCTTCCGCTCGGAGGCGCATGTCTATCCGAAGTGGCTGAAGGGCTACGAACCGACCGGGCACGGTCACTACGTCTCGATGTTCAGCGAGAACTGGCGCTCCGAGTGATCGGACAAGCTGCGAGCCCGAATGCGGCCGCGACGACCCGGCCGCTGGACGGGCAAGGCCTCACGCTGCGGCGCGCGGGAGCGCGCCGCGATAGGGAGTTGGGTTGATGGTGTCCTTCATCACCCGCCGGCTGCTGCAGACCTTCGTGGTGCTGCTCGTCATGTCGTTCGTGGTCTACGGGCTGATGGGGCTGATGCCCGGCGACCCCGTCGACATCATGGCCGCGAGCCAGCCCGGCATGACGCCGGAGGTCATGGCCAATCTCAGGGCGATCTATGGGCTCGATCAGCCGCTCATGGTTCGCTATGCGCGCTGGCTGATGGCGGTGCTGAGCGGCGATTTCGGCTTTTCGCGCACGCATGCGCGGCCCGTGCTGGAGGTTCTGACCCCGGCCCTGCTGCAAACCTGCAAGCTCATGCTGGCGAGCTTCACGCTCAGCGTCATCCTGTCGCTGATCCTGGGCATCGCCTCGGCGCTGAAGCCCGGCGGCTGGGTCGACAGTTTCGTCAGCCTGTTCGCCTTCGCCGGCATCTCGGTGCCGATCTTCTGGCTCGCCCTGGTGCTGATCCTGACCTTCGCGGTCGGGCTGCAATGGCTGCCGGCGAGCGGCATGGGTCAGGTCGGCAATTTCGGCTTCTGGGATCAGGTGCGGCATCTCACGCTGCCGGTCCTGGCGCTGACGCTGGCCAATACCGGCCAGTTCACCCGCTATGTCCGCGCCGCCATGATCGAGACGCTGCAGATGGATTTCGTCCGGACGGCACAGGCGAAGGGCGTCGGCAGCTGGCGCCTCATCCTGGTTCACGCGCTGCGCAACGCTCTGGTGCCATTCGTGACGATCATGGCGTTGAGCTTCGGCTCGCTGTTTTCCGGCGCCCTGGTCACCGAGACGATGTTCGCGCAGATGGGCATGGGCAAGATGATCTACGATTCCATCCTGTCCAACGACTTCAACCTCGCCTTGATCGGATTGCTGTTCGCGACGCTCACCACGCTGATGGCCAATCTTCTGGCCGATCTGGCCTATGTCGCCCTCGATCCGCGGATTCGACTGGAATGAGCACGCTGGACACGCCGATGGCGCCGAGCGAAGGCGGCAAGCCGCGCACTGCCGCGACGCAGACGATCTGGGCGCTGCGCTGGCGCCGATTCCGCGGACATCGCACCGGGGTCGCGAGCCTCGTCGTGCTCGCCCTGCTGGTCGCGTTCTGCCTGATGGCGGGGCCGCTCGAAGCCTGGCGGGGCATCGACGCGACGCAGACCGACCTGTTCAAGCGCTACCAGCCGATCTCCGCCGAGCACTGGCTCGGGACCGACGATGCCGGGCGCGACGTGCTGGCGAGGCTGATGTATGGCGGCCAGGTCTCGCTGCTGGTCGGTCTGCTGGCGACCCTCATCGGCGGCGTGTTCGGGGTCTCGCTGGGGCTGCTCGCCGGCTATTATGGCGGCCGTCTCGACAACGCGCTGATGCGCCTGACCGACGGCATGATCGCCCTGCCGCTGCTGCCGCTGCTGATCGTGCTCGGCGCGATCGATCTGACCAAGCTCGGCTTCTCCACCGAGGCCGCCCATTCGCAATCGATCGCCTTCTGGCGGATCATCCTGATCATCGCTCTGGTCGACTGGACGCCAATCGCCCGGATCGTCCGGGCCGCAAGCCTCTCCGTCAAGGAGCGCGACTACGTCAGCGCGGCACGCGGCAGCGGCGCGAACGCGCTCTACATCATGGCGCGGCATATCCTGCCCAACACGATCACCCCGATCATCGTCGCCTTCACCCTGACCGTCGGGCGCGTCATCCTGTTCGAGTCGGTGTTGAGCTTTCTCGGCTTCGGCATCGTGCCGCCGACGCCGAGCTGGGGCAACATGCTCAACAATGCCCAGGAGCTCGTGACAACCGCGCCGGCGCTGGCGATCTATCCGGGTCTCCTGATCTTCATCACGGTGATCGCCGTCAATTTCCTCGGCGACGCCATGCAGCACGCCTTCGATCCGCGTTCGGAGAAATAGCGCGGGCGCTCATACGCACGCCGCAAAGCCAAGCGGGATCGCCACCGTCGATTTCAGCTCCTCCGTGAGGAATAGAGGAGACGCCGATGACGCTGCGCCTGGTCTTGTAGGCAGGACCGCCTCGGCGAGGTCGCGCTTTCAGCGCGAAGGCCGATGCTTCATGCAGGTGATCGCCATTGCCCGACCCGCTCAGTACCAAATCGACGTACAAGCGCGGCAGCTCTAAGCCCATGAAAGGACAAGAGTTCTAGCTTTCAAGCGTTTGAAGGAGCGATGGCGCGGTCTACGGGACCCCTCTGGCCCGTTTTTGGACCTCTAACGAACCCGTT
>NZ_JBMDKB010000021.1:0-144985 GCF_057809495.1 Allobosea sp. FG18 | reverse complement strand
ACGTAGAGCGCTGCCGCCCCTGGATTGCTTCGCTACGCTCGCAATGACGGCGGCGATGGTGCGGACGGCGGGACTCGAACCCGCAAGCCTTTGAAGGCGCAAGATTTTAAGTCTCGTGCGTCTACCAGTTTCGCCACGTCCGCAGGCGGCACAGCGATAGCGGGCGGGCGCAGCCGGCGCAAGCCTCGGCCGATCAAAACCGGCCGGTCACAGCACCCCGTTTCCGCTTCAAGCGCGCCGTCATTCCGGGCGTAGCGAAGCGGAGACCCGGAATCCATCACGGAGCCCATCGCCCTACGATGGCTTCCGGATCGGCGCCGCTCACGCGGCTTGTCCGGAATGACGCGTTGTTTCCGGAAGGAACCGGACGACGCGAAACGCTCAAGGCCGGCGGGCGGGCTTGTACCACTCAACCCCGTCGGGATCGACATAGAGGCCCGGCTTGACGTCCGAGCCGATGCTCTTCTCTTCCATCGGCACGCGCACCGTATCGTCGCGATCGCCGCGCTTGACATAGGGGGCCGAGCCCTGCCCGGCCTGGCCATGCGCGCCACGTCCGGCGCTGCTGGCTTGTCCGATGATGCCGCGCCGCCCGGCGACCTTGTCCTGCAATTCCGTCACTGGGCGCCCGGCGAAGGCGACCTTGGCCGTACCCTCCACCACCGGCAACGCCCGGCGCGCTGCGCCCTCGCCGGTCACCCGCACACCGATGAAGCGCGGCACATAGCTCGCCCCGCCCTTGCCGAAGGATTCCCAGCCGCCGGCCGAGATCATCTGCGCACCGCAGCGCTTGTGGCTGCGCTCGCAGGCCGCGCGCGAGCCATAGCGCGGTGCCGCCTGTTCGAACTCGGCGCGCGCGTTGCGATAGGCGAACTCGCATTGCTCGGCCGTCAGCCGGCCGGCCTCGATGCATTCGTCGCGGCGCACATAGAGCGCGGTCTGGGCCTGAGCCGCGAGATCGGACGGCCCCGTCAGCGACAGGGCGGGAGCAAGGGTGGCGACGCGCAGCAGCGCCAGGGCGGAACCTGGAATCATCATGCGGCGTAATAGAATTACAATTGTGGCCACAAGGCAGCGAGCCAGGCTCACAGCAGCGACCGCCGCGAGGCCGCAAGCTCCCGCGTCGAGCCATAGTCGATCTTGCCGTTGCCGAGCACGGGGATGGCCTGCGTCACCAGGATCGCGCGCGGCACCCACAGTTCCGGGAAGCCCTGCTGCTTCGCCGCCTCCTGCAACGCGGCACGATCGGCATCCGGCGTCTCGGTGACGAGCACGAGCTGCTCGCCCTTGCGCGCATCCGGCAGTGCGACGACGACATGGTTCTGGTCCGGCCAGACCTTGGCGACCATGGTCTCGACAGCCGCGAGCGAGACCATCTCGCCGCCGAGTTTGGCGAAGCGCTTGGCCCGGCCGCGGATCGCGACGAAGCCGTCCTCGATCACGACGATGTCGCCGGTATCATGCCAGCCGCCCTCCGGCGGGATGATCCGGCCAGGGGTCTCGGGATCGAGATAGCCGGCCATGACGTTCGGCCCGCGTACGGTGAGCCGCCCGCCTTCGTGTATCCCCTCGACCGGCTCCAGCTTCGCCTCGATGCCGGGCAGGAGCTTGCCGACCGTGCCCTCACGGATCGCGGCCGGCGTGTTGACGGCGAGCACCGGCGAGCACTCGGTGCAGCCATAGCCTTCGAGGATGGTGGTGCCATAGGGCTCCCACATCCGCTTGGTCTCGGCCTTCACGCGCTCGGCGCCGGCCACGACATAGCGCACGCTGCTGAGGTCGTCCTTTTCCGCCGCGCGGGCGTAACCTTGCAGGAAGGTGTCGGTGGCGAGCAGGAAGGTCGCCTTCATGTCGCCAATCAGCTTCGGCACCTGCTTGTAGTGCAGCGGGCTCGGATAGAGCACGACCTTCATGCCGTGCAGCAGCGGCACCATCAGCCCGGCCGTCAGCCCGAAGGAGTGGAAGGCCGGCAGCGGATTCATGAACACGTCCCGCTCGGAGATCGCCCCGGTTGCATGGGCGAAGACCTGCCTTGCGTTCGAGACGATATTGGCATGGCTCAGCGCCACGCCCTTCGGCTTGCCCTCGGTGCCCGAGGTGAACAGGATCACCGCCGTATCGTCCGGTTGCGCTTCGAACGAGCGGTGGACGAGCCCCGGCACGAGGCTCTGCAAGGCGCCGAGCGCCTTGTCGAAGCTGGTGATCTGCTTGCGGACATCTTCGAGATAGACGACACGCCGCCCCTCGCCCAAGGCCGCGATCTCGTCGTCGAGCTTGCCCTGGTCGACGAAGCGCCGCGAGGTGACGATGGTTTTGAGCTGCGCCAGCTCCGCCGCCGCACGCAGGTTGCGGACGCCGGCCGTGAAGTTCAGCAGCGCCGGCACCCGGCCATACGCGAAGAGCGAGAACAGCGTCACCGCCATGCCCTGCATGTTGGGCAGGAGCACGCCGACCTGCTCCTTAGGCGCCGTCAGCGCGGCGAGCTTGCGCCCCAGGACCAGCGCGCCGAGCACGAGCCGGCCATAGGTGATCGGCTGGCGCTCGGGGTCTTCCAGCGCGATGCGGCCCTTGCCGTGGCGGGCAATGGTCTGAAGCAGGGCGCGGAAGAGCGTGATCCGCGCGCCCGCGGCGTCGAAGCTGGTGGCGGCCATGTCCGGCGCGTCTCCCGTCGGCGTTTCCTCTGCCGGTCAAACTAGTGAGATCGGCGTGGGTTTCAACGCCGATCCCGACCGGCCATCAGCCGAACGCGCCGATCTCGTGTTGGATCGCCCCGGAAATCTCGCGGATCAGCGCGAATAGCCCCAGCATCGGCGCGAAGACGTCGCGGTGCAGCGCCTCATAGGTGCCGCCCTCGCGCGGCCCCGGCGGCTCGCCGAAATCGAGGCCGATGGTGGGATCGGGATCGCGCGGGAATATCTCCGCCAGCAGCGCGAGCGAAGCCGGCACGTCGAGGCACAGCAAGCGCTCGATCAGCGCATCGCGTGTCAGGCCCGCATGCGGCCGGAAATCCGGGATATGGGCGAAGGACAGCCAGATGCGATGCATCGCCGCTAGCCTCAGCGCATGCAGCGCCACAAGCCGCGCCGACATCTGCGGCACATCGTCGGCCGCGACCTTGAGCTTCAGCGCATCGGCCGAGAGCCGCCAGAACAGGCGTCGCAGCGCCGGCGCCAGCTCCAGCCGCGACAGCGCTTCCGCGACGACCAGCAACTCCTCACGCCGCCCTTCCTTCACCGTGCGGCGCGCCCGATCGAACCAGCTGCCGGGGTCGAGCGTGTCGAGATAGGCGCGCAGCACGTCGAGATCGCTATGCGCCATCGCATAGGCCGCGAGTCGATAGGCCCGGTCGAAGCGCTGCGAGCGCTCGCGCATGGTGCGAAAAAGGTCCGGCGCGCGCGAGGCAGCATGGCCGACGCCATGCATGCTGTTCGCCATCCAGCCGAGCTGCTGGAGGATGGCGTTATTGGGGATGGCGCGCAGTTCGCGGGGATGGCGGATGCGCGTCGGTCCCGCCCCTTCCGACTGGCGCGCGGCGGGACGCGAGCCGGTCTTATCGAGCAGCGAAGGGCCGAAGGTGCCGATGAGCGCGGCATAGCCGGGATCGTCGACGAGTTCATTCATCTCCTCGCGCACCGTCTGGAAGAACTCGCTGGCGAAATCCGGCTCATCATAGATCGGGTCCTCGACCACTTCCGGTGATGCGAAAACCGCCTCGGCGATCCGCCCAACCGTGGCACCGGCAAGCTGCGGCGTGCCGAATAGCAGATAGCCATCACTGCCCTGGAAGCTGGTCTCGCGCACCGTCCGGATGCCGGCGCGCGCAAAGGCCTGCCGCGCATAGGCCGGGTCGAGATAGGCCAGCCGGTCCGACAGGCTATCGGGATGGGCGCCGCGCCCGACCGACTCGCCATGGGTGTCGAAGATCACGAGTTCGACATCCGCAAGCTCGTAGCGTGCCAGCAGTTCAGCAATGCGGATGCGCAGGCGCTCGACCCAGAAGGTCGAGGCGACCTGCCCGATATAGCGCCCGGAATCCGAATAGCCGAACTGGATGCATAGCCGGCCATGGCGCTTGAGATAGTCACGGAAATGCGGGCTGCGCAGCGCCTCGTCGATGATGCGCGGCCCCTGCTCCAGCGCGTCAGAGGTCTCGAACAGCGGCGAGATCTCGACCCGATCGGCAATGCCGAAGCGGCTCGCAAGCCAGAGCGCGCAGAGCAGCGTATAGCCGGTCTCGGTTTCCGCGATCAGGAAGCGCACAGGCTTCGATCCGTCGACATGCTTCACGATCTGCGCGATCGTCATCATCATCCGCGCGGCCGATGCCCGCTCGGCCGCCAGCGCCCCGAAATCGACCGTGATCGCCTTGACCTTGTCGAGCGCCGTATTGGCGGCAGCGAGGAAGGCGCGCCGCTGCGCCGGCTGGCCCGGCTCCTCGTCCAGCGTGACCGTCGCGCGCAGGGCGTTGTGGAGCTGCGAGGCGTTGAGCCGGAAATGCGGCAACGCGATCGAGACGCCATGCGCGAGGCAACCGGCCCGGATCAGGGCGAGCGCGAGCCGCGTCTCTTCATCGCCGGCATCCGCCAAGGCTTGGTCGAGCGCCTCGACCAGACGGGAGGCTTCGGGCAGTGCCGTCTGGCGCTCCTGAACCAGCGACAGCGCGAAAGCCTGAAGAGCCTGCAGCGAGGGCTGCGTACCGATGGGCGGCGCCAGAGCAAGCTGTCTCTCCACCGCGGCCAGCGCCTCGCTCACCAGCTGGCGTACCGCTTCCGTGGTCGGGACCTGCGGCAGCTTTTCGAGGATGCGCGCGAACTGCCCGCTCTTCGATTCCAGCCGGTAGCGCAGCGTGTCCCACCAGCCGATATCGGTGCGCCCATCCGTGTCGCAGCCGACCCAGGAGGCGAGCGTGACCGGCTTCGGCGCAAGCTGCGTCCACTGCGCCGGCCAGCGCTCGCGCGCGACCGCGAAGAGGGCGGCGTTCAAACGGTCGATGGCATCGCGGGCATGGCGCACGGCATAGCGCGCCTGCTCGAACTCGTCCTGCAAGGTGATCCGCCCGTCCGGGCGAAAGCTGAGAGCGCCATCGGCGACCACCGCCTCCCCCGCCTTACCGCCGGAGGCAAGGTCAGCGAGCGCATGGCAAAGCTGCCGCGCCATGCCGAAGGTCGGATGGGCTGTGAACACGGCTGCGAAGCGCACCCGCTCCACCGCCTGCCGGAACATATCGAAGGACCCGGCTTCCCTGGCCGCCTCCTGAGCTAGACCAGCGAAAACAGCGGCTTCGTCGTTCTGGAGCCCGACATAGCGCGCGACTCTGCCGGCGCGCTGATGCAGGGCTTCCCGCCCGAGCCGGCGCACCAGCTCCGAGGCAGCGTCCATGCCCAGCTCGCCGCGATCCATCAACCGCGTCAGCCAGAGCGTGACGCTCAGCACCGGGTTGCCGAAGGGGTCGTCGCGGGAATCGCTGCGCGCCGCCTCGACGCGGGCGAGCAGCTCCTTCGCGAGGCCGGCGACATTGGGGAGCGAATGACCTTCCGCAGCGATCGTCCCGGCCATGGCCCCTCTCCCTTTTCAGATCGGCCGAACGAACACGCGGTCACGATCGATATTGCGCTGCATTGCAGCATCGGATTCTCGCAGCTGCAAGCGGGAAGCTTAAGCGGCTGTCGGATAAATTTTATCCGGGTCATATTGCGTCATTCAAATCATCCGGATAATAAGTACGCCAACAGAGAGTAAACATGCTCGACATCGCATTCAGGCCCAGCACCGCCTTTCACGACACCGCCCGCATCGCCAGCGGCTCGCTTGCGACCGTCGCGCTCGCTGTGAAGACTGCGCTCGCGACGGACCCCGAGGCCGCGATCCTCGTCTTCGACGATGGAACGGGAAAGGTCATCGATCTCGATCTGCGCGGCAGCGACACCGATATCGCCGCGCGCTACGCGCCTCCGGCAGGCGCGACCGAAGAAGCCACCGACGAAGCCCCGCGCGGACGCGGCCGGCCCAAGCTCGGCGTCGTTGCCCGCGAAGTGACCTTGCTGCCGCGTCACTGGGACTGGCTCGCCTTGCAGACCGGCGGCGCCTCGCAGGCTCTGCGGCGTCTCGTCGACGAAGCCCGCAAGGCGGATGGCGGCCGCAGCCGGGCCCGCGCGGCACAGGAACGCGCCTACGCCTTCATCGCGACGATGGCGGGCGATCGCGAGGGCTTCGAGGAAGCCTCGCGCGCCCTCTTCGCCGGAGACGATGCGCGCTTCGCCGCGCACAGCCGGACTTGGCCGCAGGATATCCGTGACTACGCGGAAAAGCTGCTGGCCGGCGACGATCCGGAGAACCGCTAAGGGCGGCCGGCGGAAGGCCTTCAGCCCGCCCTGGAAGCATTCCGGCAGCGCGGTCGCCGCGGGTTGCTGGCCGGGCGCGGCAAGGGCATAGCAGCGCCACGCCTCCCGCCGCCCGCATCGCCCCGCCGAAAGCCCTCCGTTCATGACCTCCCGCGCTCAATGGCTCGGCATTCTCTGCGGCCTGCTGACCGCGATCATCTGGGGTGTTCAGTCGGTCGTCTCGCGCCACGCGATGCTGATCGACCTGACCCCGGCCGACGTCACGATCCTGCGCTTCACCTCGGCTGCGGCCGTCCTGCTGCCCTGGGCACTCAGGCACATGCGCCCCTTCCCGGTCGGCTCGCTCGGCTGGCCGCGCGCCTGGGTGATGGCGCTGCTGATCGGCCCGCTCTACAGCCTGATCCTGGTCGGCGGCGCCTCCTTTGCGCCTGCACTGCATTCGTCGATCATCTCGCCCGGTCTGATCCCGGTCTTCACCGCGCTGCTGATCTTCCTCGTTACCGGCGAGCGCGCCGGGCGGATGCGACTGATCGGCCTCGGCATCATCGTGCTCGGCATCGGCATCTTCTCGCGCGATGCGCTCGCGATGACGCCGTCTCGGCCCGACGCCTGGATCGGCGACCTGCTCTTCGTGCTGATCGCCTTCCTCTGGGCGATCTTCGGCCTGCTCGCCCGGCGCTGGGGCGTGAGCTCGCTGGAGGTCACCGCCGCCTCGTGCCTGCTTTCGGTGCCACTGCTCGCGATCGTAGCACTGGCCTTGCCGATCCACATGTCACGGGCGCCCTTCGCGGAACTCCTGCTGCAGGCGCTCTACCAGGGCGTCCTGGTCGGCGTCGTCGCGCTCTATCTCTATGCGCGCTCGGTCGCGACACTGGGCGCGGCCAGGGCGACGCTGTTCCTGCCGCTGGTGCCGGTGGCGACGGCCGCCGCCAGCGCCTTGCTGCTGGCGGAAGTGCCCTCTCCGACCGAGATCGTCGGCATGGCGATCGTCGTCAGCGGGATGCTGATCGCCTTCCGCTCGCCATCGGTGGGCTGAAGCGCGGCCTGCTCAGCCCTTGTGCCCCTTGGCGATCGGCTCGACATAGGAGAGACCCAGGTCCCAGGGAAAATAGATCCAGGTGTCCTGGCTGACCTCGGTGATGAAGGTATCGACCGTCGGCACGCCGGCCGGCTTGGCATAGACGGTGGCGAAATGCGCGTTCGGCAGCATCTCGCGGACGACGCGCGCGGTCTTGCCGGTATCGGTGAGGTCATCGACCACCAGCACGCCCCTGCCCTTGCCGTCGCCGATCGCCTTGATGTTCGGGGCGATGTCCTTGAGCACCTGAAGCTCGGTCTGGTTCTTGTAGTCGTGATAGCTCGCGACGCAGACGGTCTCGATCATCCGCAAGCCAAGCTCGCGGCAGATGATCGCCGCCGGCACCAGGCCGCCGCGGGTGATGCAGACCATCGCCTCGAAAGGCCCCTTCTCGGCGAGGCGCCAGGCGAGCGCGCGGGCATCGCGATGGAACTGATCCCAGGAAACCGGGAAAGCCTTATTCGAAGACGGTTCGGCCATGGACAGCGCTCCAGACTTGCGCGACGCGACAGGCGCCGTTTCCGACCGAAAAGCCTATCGGCGCGCGCCTGACAAGAGGCACGCGCCGAACATCCCCAATTCAGCGCCGATAAACCGCGTCAGAACTCCGCCCAGCCATCCGCCGTGCCGCCGCCGGCCACCCGCCGGCCGCGCATCACCGGCGCCGCCCGTGGTGCTGCGGGAGCCGAATGGACAAGTTGCGGTGAAGGCCGGTGCCGGTCGCCGCCAAGCTGGAAGGCAGAGACCATCGTGCTCAGCGCCTCGGTTTCCTGCTGGAGATCGCGCGCGACCTTGGCGCTCTGCTCGGCGAGCAGCGAATTCTGCTGCGTGATCTCGTCCATATGGGCGACGGTGCGGGCCATCTCGTCGATGCCGTTGGCCTGCTCGGTCGTCGCCTGCGAGATCTCGCTGACGGTCGATGCGACCTTGGAAGCGGCGCCGACGATCTCGCCCAGCGTCGTCCCGGCATCCTTGACCAGGCCGACGCCAGCTTGAATCTGTTGCGTAGAATTCGCGATCAATGTCTTGACGCCATTGGCGGATTCACTGCATCGTGCAGCCAATGCTCGCACCTCTGTCGCGACCACCGCGAAGCCGCGCCCGGCATCACCGGCCCGCGCCGCCTCGACCGCGGCGTTCAGCGCCAGCAGATTGGTCTGGAAGGCGATCTCGTCGATCATCGAGATGATCTCGGAGATGCCGGACGAAGCCTGCTCAATCCGCCCCATCGCCGCGACCGCCTCGGTCACGATGGCGCCGCCGCGCGCGGCGACTTCGCTCGCCTCGTTGCCGAGCTGGACGGCCATCTTCGAATTGCCGGCGCTATGCTTGACTGATGCGGCGAGTTCCTCGGTCGTCGCCGCGGTCTGCTGCAGGCTCGCCGCATTGGCCTCGGTCCGCTCGGCGAGTTGCTGGCTGTCGGAGGTGATCTTGAGCGAGGCGCTGTCGATTCGCGCCGAGATGTCGCGCACCGAGCCGACGACCTCCGCCAGCGTGTCGAGAAGGTCGTTGACGCCGGTGCAGAGCGCGGCCACCTCCCCGTTCTTGCCGTCCAGCGACACGCGCCCGGTCAGGTCCTTGCCCTTGGCCTGGTCGATCACCGCGCTCGTCTCCTGCACGGCCGCTTCGAGCTGTTTGCCCTTGAAGGTGGCGGTGATGTCGGAGGCGAATTTGACGACCTTGTAGGGGCGCCCCTGCGCGTCGAGGATCGGATTGTAGCTCGCCTGGATCCAGATCTCCTTGCCGCCCTTGCCGATGCGCCGGTACTGGCCGGCATCGTACTCCCCATGGCCGAGACGCTCCCAGAAGGCGCGATAGCCTTGCGTCTCGCGCTCGGCCGGATCGACGAACATGCGGTGGTGCTGGCCGACGATCTCGGCCAGCGAATAGCCGAGGACGCTCAGGAAATTCTGGTTGGCCGTCAGGATCTTGCCGGTGAGGTCGAACTCGATCACGGCCTGCGCCTTGTCGATCGCGGCGCGCTGCCCTTCGAGATCGGCGAGGCGGTTCTTCTGCTCGGTGACGTCGAAGGCATATTTGATCACGCCTACCGGCTTGCCGCCCGCCCCCAGAATCGGGGTGTAGCTGGCCTGGATCCAGATCTCCTTGCCGCCCTTGCCGAGCCGCAGATACTGCCCCCGCGAGAATTCGCCCCGGCCGAGATCGGCCCAGAATTGCTTGTAGGCCGGGCTCGCCTTCTCCTCGGTCGTCACGAACAGGCTGTGATGCTGCCCCTTCACCTCCGCCAGCGCATAGCCCATCGCCGACAGGAAATTCTCGTTGGCGTCCAGTATCTTGCCGTCAAGGTCGAATTCGACGCGGGCCTGCGAGCGATTGATCGCATCCAGCTGCCCCGCAACGTGCCGATTCGAGAAAAGGCCGGAAAAGAGCGACATCTGATATCCCCCCTCGGCGCGGCCTACGGATCATGCATCCTTGAGGCCAGCGTCGTCATGAAAGGCCTTGTCGGATACCCGCGGCGCCCGGAGCGCGGCGGGAAAGGCCGAATGCTTTCCGGCCACGCCCGAATGTCTCCCAAAACTTGTTTATGATTAGTTTATGCCTACAATATACTCAATTGATAGCAGAAAATTACAACGAAAACGATATGCCATATTTATAAGACATACCAAAAAGGCACATGAAGATTAGATCGAGACTTTTAAAAACACAAACGCTCCGTAAAATTGTACAAAAACCGCAAAAGTTGTAGAATAAACTTTCTTCAGAGCCGTTTCTGCTTTTCCGCAGCAACCATGGCTTTCACAGCAGCCATTGCAGCGAGTAGTTTCCCCGCGTCGCGTGACCTGACGACGATATTGGTATCGGGACCGGTTTCCGACCAGAACGGATACGAGCCGATCGAAACCGCCGGGTGGGCATTGGCGATCTCTGCCAGCGGACCACCGATATCGCCCTCCCGCAGCCCGGTTTGCACCGTATCGGACAGCATTTTCGCTCCCGTCCGCAGCGTCGGGCCGATGACGTCGAGCATCGCCTGCATGATCGCGGGCACGCCCGCCATCACGTAAACGTTACCGATATTGAAGCCCGGTGCCTTGGAGATCGCGTTGGCGACCAGCTCGGCTCCCGCCGGGATTCGCGCCATGCGCATCCGGGCTTCGTTGAGCTCGTCCGGCGAGAAGCGCTCGGACAGCATCGCGACGGCGCGCGGATCGTGGTCGATCGTCACGCCGAAGGCGGCCGCGACCGCATCAGCCGTGATGTCGTCATGCGTCGGGCCGATCCCGCCGGTCGTGAAGACATAGGTATAGCGGGCGCGCAGCGCATTGAGCGCGGCGACGATCTCTTCGGAGACATCAGGCACGACCCGCACCTCTCGCAGATCGACACCGATATTGGTGAGATACTCGGCGATGTAGCCGATATTCTTGTCCTTGGTCCGCCCGGACAGGATCTCGTCGCCAATCACCAGGATCGCGGCCGTGACGATGGTGACGGAGGAACAGACTTCGGTGACGGACATGACGGCGCTCCTGGCTCTCCGCCAAGAGCTAGGCTTTCCCTGCGAAGCGCTCAAGCGCCGCGACGGGCGCGCCGGCCATGCCGCAGGCGCGCGCTCAGCCCGGCCTGCGCTCGAAGACCAAATTGAGTCGCGTCTGTGCGACGAGCTTGTAGCCGCTGCGCTCGAGCAGGCCCACAAGGTCGGTCTGCCAGCGCTGGCGCGAATCCTCGATGACGATGAAGCCCGGCCAGAGCGCCTGTGGGGCATCGCGCAGGAACGGCTCCAGAATCAGGTCCTCGGCCCCCTCGACATCGAGCTTCATCGCATCGATGCGCTCATAGCCCTCGCCTTCGACCAGCGCGAGCAGGGTCATGGCAGGGACCTTGACCGAGGTTCCGGCGCTCGAATTGAGGATGCGGACGCTGGATTCCCCGCGATTGGTCGGGTCGATGAACAATGTCAGCTCGCCGGGCTTGTCGGCGAGCGCGCAGGCCACCGCCTTGACGGTTCCGAACGGATTCTGCGCGATGTTGAAGGCGAGGCGCGCGAAGATCTCGGGCTGCGGCTCGACCGCGAGGATACGTGCGCCCCGTCCGGCCCGGGCCGCGACAAAGAGCGAATAGGCGCCGATATTCGCGCCGATATCGATGAAGGTGAAGCCGTCGCGCAGCCGTGAGACCAACAGCTCCCGCTCGACCGCATCGAAATATTGCGGTGTGAACAGCACGCGCTTCTCGCAGACATTGCCGCTCGGATAGAGGCGCATCTTCGCCCCCAGCGACTCGATGTCGACCGGCGCGCCGTCGAGCGAGCGCAGGCCGAGGCGCCGCAGCGCATAGGCGACCTTGCGCCCGAGGAAACTGTCCGAGGCGGCGCGCGTCCGGGCGATGATGCGGGCGAGATAGGCTTTCGGAGCGAAGGCGCCGAAAGGCCGCTCTTCCGCCGGGTTCTGTTCGATGATGGCCATTGCGCCAGCCTGATACACCTCGACGGGCTCGCGCGCCAGTCGTGGTTGCGACCTCACTGCCCGTCGGCGAAGCGGGCGTGGATCTCGCCGAAACGGGGAGCGATCTCCAGGAAGACATCGACGAGCCGGGGGTCGAACTGCCGGCCGCGCTCGCTCATCACCACGGCGACGGCCTCGTCATGCGTCATCGCTTCCTTGTAGACCCGCTTCGTGACGAGCGCGTCGTAGACATCGGCGATCGCCATCAGCCGCCCTGAGAGCGGGATGTTCTCGCCTGCGAGCCCTTGCGGATAGCCTGCCCCATCCCAGCGCTCGTGATGGGTATGGGCGATCTCCTTGGCGAGCCTCAGGAAGGAGCTGGAACCACCGAGATGGCGCTCGGCATCGGCGATGGCAATGCGCCCGAGCTCGGCATGGGTCTGCATCGTCGCCCGCTCATCGTCGTCGAGCCGGCCGGGCTTCAGCAGGATGCTGTCGGGGATGCCCACCTTGCCGATATCGTGCAGCGGCGCCGATTTGAACAGCAGATCGAGCGTGGCGTCGTCGAGCTCCCCGGCGAAGAGCCCGCGCTCGCGGGCGCCCTCGGCCAGTACCCGCAGATAGTGCTGGGTACGCCGGACATGGTTGGCCGTCTCGTTGTCGCGCGTCTCCGCCAGAGAAGCCATGGCCAGGATGATGGCCTGTTTCGCTCGCTCCGCCTCTTCCAGCGCCGCCGAAAGCGAGTTCACCAATGCGATGTTGGTCATCGCAACCGCCGCGCTGTTGGCGATCCGCCTCAACGCCCGGACCACCTCGGGCGATGGCCGATGGCGATGTGCCCAATAGGCACCGATCGCGGCAACGGGATCATCCTGACGAACCGGCACCATAACGAGGCTGCGCACGAAGGTCGGGCGATAGGCCTCTTGGGGAATCCGCTCGTCCTGGTCGATATCCTCGATGACGACGACCTCGCCATGCTGCATCGCCCAGCCGGAAATGCAGGTATCCATCGGGAAACGCTGGCCCTTCCAGAGCGGCGCAATGGCATCCTCATCGGCATAGTAGCAGCGGCCGTTGTCGCGCAGGATGAAGCTGATGCCATCCGCACCAATGAGCCCGCGCGCGTTGCGGCGCACGACCTCCATGACCTCGTCGATGCCGCGCGCCATCGCAAGATCGAGCGACAACTGGTCGAGCGCGCTGAGCGTTGGGTCGGAAACGTCGGCGGGAAGCAAAGAGACAGACGCTTTCATGTGTCCAAGGGGAAGCTGTCCGGGCAGACGAAAGGTTCGGGCGGCAAGTTGCCTCAAAAAAGCGACAAGTCCCCTAACGTCAGCACAACAATCGCCCGCGCATCACCGACCCTGCGGCAGCGCAGGCATCGCCCCTGCCCGGGACGCGGCAACCGGCTTGCGTGCGCCGCCAAACGCAATAGATAAGAGGGCGAGGAGTTTTCCGCGCGCAATGACATTCGAAGACACCATCGGCCGCTCGCGTTCGCGCGAGCCCGCCATCAAGATTCATGGCCCCGAGGCCTTCGCGGCCATGCACAAGGCCGGCCGGCTGACGGCCACGGGGCTCGACATGCTCGGCTCCTACGTCAAGCCCGGCGTTACGACGCAGCGCCTCGACGATCTCGCCTTCCAGTTCGCCATGGATAACGGCGCCTATCCGGCGACGCTGTTCTATCGCGGCTACACCAAGTCGATCTGCACCTCGATCAACCATGTCGTCTGTCACGGCATTCCCGACGACAAGCCGCTGCGCGAGGGCGATATCCTCAATATCGACTACACGCTGATCGTCGACGGCTGGCATGGCGATTCCAGCCGCATGTACGGCGTCGGCGAAATCTCGCGAAAGGCCGAGCGCCTGATCGAGATCACCTATGAGAGCCTCCAGCGCGGCATCAAGGCCGTGCGGGCCGGCGCCACCACCGGCGATATCGGCTTCGCCATCCAGCGCTATGCGGAAGGCGAGCGCTGCTCGGTCGTCCGCGATTTCTGCGGCCACGGCATCGGCCAGCTCTTCCACGATGCGCCGAACATCCTGCATTACGGCAGCCCCGGCGAGGGCGTGCTGCTCAAGCCCGGCATGGTCTTCACCATCGAGCCGATGATCAACCTCGGCAAGCCGGGCGTGAAGGTGCTCTCCGACGGCTGGACCGCGGTGACTCGCGACCGCTTGCTCTCGGCGCAGTTCGAGCACCAGATCGGCGTCACCGAGACGGGCTGCGAGATCTTCACGCTGTCGCCCGCCGGCCTCGGCAATCCGCTCGCGAAATGAGCGTCGGCATCGGCAAGGGAGCAGGTAAGGGACCGCGCAAAGCGCCCTCGCCCGCTGCCCCTGCCGATACGCCGCATTACCACGGCCACCGCGAACGCCTGCGCGCCCGCTTCCAGGAAGCCGGTGCCGAGACGCTACCGGACTACGAATTCCTGGAGCTGCTGCTTTTCCGCTCGATTCCACGGCGGGACGTCAAGCCGCTGGCCAAGGAGCTGATCCAGCGCTTCGGCTCCTTCGCCGAAGTGCTCGGCGCGCCGGTTGCGCGCCTGGCAGAGGTCGATGGCGTCAGCGAAACCGTCGCGCTCGACCTCAAGATCGTCGAGGCGGCGCTGAAGCGCATGGCCAAGGGCGCCGTCGGCAAGCGGCCCGTCCTCTCCTCCTGGTCCTCCGTGCTCGACTATTGCCGTATGGCGATGGCCTTCGCCGAACGCGAGCAGTTCCGCATCCTCTTCCTCGACAAGAAGAACATCCTCATCGTAGACGAGGTCCAGCAGACCGGCACGGTCGATCACACCCCGGTCTATCCGCGCGAGGTGATGCGGCGAGCGCTCGAACTCTCGGCCTCCGCGATCATCCTGGTGCACAACCACCCCTCCGGCGACCCGACGCCCTCGGGCGCCGACATGCGGATGACGCGCGAGCTGGTCGATATCGCCAAGCCCCTGGGGATCGCCATCCACGACCACATCATCGTCGGCCGCGACGGCCATGCCAGTTTCCGCAGCCTCGGACTGATCTGATGACGCAACTCACGGTGAAGCGCGTCTACGATCCACCTGCCCCCGGCGACGGCACCCGCATCCTCGTCGACCGGCTCTGGCCGCGCGGCGTCTCGAAGGACCGGATCGATCTCTGGCTCAGGGATCTCGCGCCCAGCGATGCGCTCCGCCACGAGTTCCATGGCAATCCCGACCGCTGGGACGAGTTCTGCGCCGCCTATGCGACCGAGCTCGGCAGCCCGCCGGCGCAGGCGGCGCTTGCGACGCTCGACGCCGAGCGCAGGAAGGGCCCGGTCGTCCTGCTCTACGCAGCGAAGGACGAGCATCGGAACAACGCGGAAGCCCTGCGCCTCTGGCTGGACGGCCGCGCGAATTCGGTCCAAGAATAGCCTAGGCATGGCCGCCCGGCGCGGCACGACGAAGGAACAGCCGCTTCATGCGGGCTGGCTCAGCTTTGCCAAGATCAACTCAAGTAAACTGTACCTGATCAATACTGCCCATGAAAAAGGCAGACCTGATCAATTGCGCGGCTATTCTCCCTCTTCCCGAACGCCAGCGAATGCGCATAGGCTGGCTTCAACGGGGAAGAGGGCTGCATGGTTGCATTCGATGAGATGACCGGTTCGGGAGCCGAGCTGAGGCCGGCCTATGAGGCTCTCGATCGCTGGCTGAAGGAAGCCCCGCCCGAGATGCTGGCGCTCAGGCGCAGCCAGGCGGAACTGTTCTTCCGCCGCATCGGCATCACCTTCGCGGTCTATGGCGACGAGGAATCGACCGAGCGCCTGATCCCCTTCGACATCATCCCGCGTGTGCTGACCAAGCCGGAATGGACGAAGCTGGAAGCCGGCCTGCGCCAGCGCGTCACCGCCCTCAACATGTTCCTGGCCGATGTCTACGGCCCCAAGGAATGCCTGAAGGCCGGCATCATTCCGCCCGATCTGGTCTATCGCAACGCCTGCTACCAGCTCGAAATGGTCGACTTCAAGGTCCCGCACGACATCTATTGCCACATCGCCGGCATCGATGTGGTGCGCGTCGACGCCGATACGTTCTACGTCTTGGAGGACAACGCCCGCACCCCGTCCGGCGTCTCCTACATGATGGAGAACCGCGAGGTGATGCTCAGGCTCTTCCCGGAGCTCTTCGCCACACATCGCGTCGCGCCGGTCGATAATTATCCCGACCAGTTGCTGGCGACCTTGCGCTCGGTCGCGCCGCGCAGCGCCTCCTCCGATCCGACGATCTGCCTGCTGACACCCGGCCAGTACAATTCAGCCTTCTACGAGCACTCCTTCCTCGCCGACAAGCTCGGCGTCGAGCTGGTCGAGGGCTCGGACCTGCTGGTCAAGGACGACGTCGTCTATATGCGCACGACCCAGGGGCCGAAGCGCGTCGACGTGATCTACCGGCGCATCGACGACGACTTCATCGACCCCCTCGCCTTCCGCAGCGATTCCGTGCTCGGCGTCCCCGGCATCATCGGCGCCTACAAGGCAGGCAACGTCACGCTGGCCAACGCCGTCGGCACCGGCGTCGCCGACGACAAGGCGGTCTACAGCTACATGCCGGAGATCGTGAAGTTCTTCACCGGCGAGGAGCCGATCCTGAAGAATGTCCCGACCTATCGCTGCCGCGAGCCCGAGGCCAATGCCTATGTGCTCGACAACCTGGAGAAGCTCGTCGTCAAGGAGGTGAACGGCTCGGGCGGCTACGGCATGCTCGTCGGCCCGCACGCCAACAAGGCCCAGATCGAGACCTTCCGGCGCAAGCTCAAGGCGCAACCCGAGGGCTTCATCGCCCAGCCGACGCTGGCGCTCTCGACCTGCCCGACCTTCGTCGCCTCCGGCGTCGCGCCGCGCCATGTCGACCTGCGGCCCTATGTGCTTTCGGGCGCCAACGGCATCTCCTGCGTGCCGGGCGGCCTGACGCGTGTCGCGCTCAAGGAAGGCTCGCTCGTCGTCAATTCCAGCCAGGGCGGCGGCACGAAGGACACCTGGGTGCTCGACGCATGACAGTCTCGGCCGCCTCCTTGCCAGCCCTCCCGAAACAGCCTGCCATCCCGCGGAAAGGCGCACGCTGACCATGCTTTCGCGTACCGCAGACAGCCTCTACTGGGTTTCCCGCTATGTCGAGCGGGCCGAATATCTCGCCCGCATCCTCGACGCGACGACGCGCCTCACCAATCTGCCGACGACCTATGGCGGCGCAGGCACGGAATGGCAGAGCGCGGTCCTCACCGCCGGCTGCGAGGAGGCCTTCGCCAAGGCCTATGGCGAGGCGAACGAACGCAATGTCTGCGATTTCCTGACCTTCAGCCCGGACAATCCCTCCTCCATCCGCAACTGCCTCGCCCAGGCTCGCTCGAATGCGCGCGCGGTGCGTACCGCGCTGACCTCGGAGATGTGGGACGCGCTGAACGGCGCCTGGCTGGAGCTGCAGCGCTTCGAGAAGAAGCGCATGGACCGCGAGGAGTTCGCCCGCTTCCTCGACTGGGTGAAGAACGTCTCGCTGGTCTTCGACGGCTCGGCCTACCGGACCATGCTGCGCGACGACAGCTACTGGTTCTCGCGGCTCGGCGTCTATCTCGAACGCGCCGACAACACCGCCCGCATCCTCGACGTGAAATACCATGTCCTGCTGCCAGCCGATGAGCAGGTCGGCGGCTCGCTGGACTATTTCCAGTGGACCACGGTGCTGCGCGAGGTTTCGGCGCTGACGGCTTATCACTGGGTCTATCGCGAGGCGGTGAAGCCGATCCTCGTCGCCGATCTCCTGGTGCTGAACCGGCGCATGCCGCGCTCGCTCGCCGCCTGCTATGAGAATATCTCGCGCTTCCTCGACTCGCTCGGCGACGCCTATGGCCGCCAGGGGCCAGCGCAGCGCCAGGCGCGCAAGACGCTGGCCAGTCTCAGCAATACGCAGATCGACGACGTCTTCGTGCACGGGCTGCACGAGTTCATCGAGGAGTTCATCACCGAGAACAACCGCCTCGGCAACACGATCTTCGAGCAGTATCTGCAATGAGCCGCTCGCCTATCTTCGCCGCGCGACTGCCGTAACCCTGCCCCGGACTGGATCATGCGGATCAGGATCTCCCACACGATCGGCTACGACTATGCCGAGCCGGCACGCCATATCACGCAGATCCTGCGGCTGACGCCGCGCGACCATGACGGCCAGCATGTCATGTCATGGCGCATCGAACCGAATGTCGACGGGCGGCTACGGGCCTCGCAGGATGCCCATGGCAATATCGTGCACTCATTCTACGCCGACGGGCCGATCTCCTCGCTCGCCATTCGCATCGACGGGCTGATCGAGACGATCGATCTCGCCGGCGCCGTCCGCGGCGGCCTGGAGCGCGTGCCCTGCGAGGTCTATTGCCGCGACACGCTCCTCACCGAGCAGGATGAAGCCCTGCGCAGCTTCGCCGACGAGGTCACCGCCGGCGCCGGCACGCCGCTCTCGCGGATGCACGCGCTGATGAACGCCGTCAGCGATCGCATCGATTGCGTCGAGGCCAGCGGCCGCGCGGGTGTCGGCGCTGTCGCAGCCTTTGCGGCACGCGAGGCGATCGCGCAGGACGTCGCCCATGTCTTCATGGCCTGCGTCCGGCATCTGGGCCTGCCGGCCCGCTATGTCTCGGGCTATGTCGCGCAGTCCGACAGCCTGCCGCATGGCAACGGCGCCCATGCCTGGGCCGAAGTCCATCTCGACGATTATGGCTGGATCGGTTTCGACTGCGCCAATGCGCTATGTCCGATCGACACGCATGTCCGCGTTGCCATAGGGCTCGACTACGCGGATGCAGCACCGGTCCGCGGCTCGCGCCAGGGTGGTGAGGGCGAGAACCTCAATGTCCTGGTCAGCGCCCGCGAAGCCGAAGCCCGCTTCGCCAATCAATAGCCGCCCCGCCCGGTGAACGTGGCCCGGAGCATTTTCGAGCGAGGTGGACATCGGTTCGCGGGGAAAAGATGCAATAGACAGGAAGATGAAGCTGTTGGGTGATTCGAAGAATTGCTGAATGGCTCTTGAAGACAGGGACTGAGACCCGTGACCTATTGCGCCGGAATCCTCGTGCAGGACGGGCTCGTCATGATCGCCGACACCCGCACCAATGCCGGGCTCGACGACATCTCGACCTTTCGCAAGCTCCATGTCTTCAACTGGCCGGGCGACCGCAATTTCGGCCTGATGACCGCCGGCAATCTCTCGATCACCCAGTCGGTGGTGAGCTTCCTGCACGAAGGGCTGCCGAATCCCGATACCGGCGAGATGGACACGCTGCAGAACGCCGGCTCGATGTTCAGGGCGGCCCAGCTCGTCGGCCGCTGCATCCGCCATGTTCGCGACATCGACGGCCCGGCGCTGGAGGATGCCGGCGTCAAATTCGAGATCGGCATGCTGTTCGGCGGCCAGATCAAGGGGCAGCCGATGCGCCTCTTCATGGTCTACAGCGCCGGCAACTTCATCGAATGCGGCATCGACTCCCCGTTCCTGCAGATCGGCGAGCATAAGTACGGCAAGCCGATCCTCGACCGCGCCGTCACCTACAAGACTCATCTCTACGATGCCTTGAAGGTCGGACTGATTTCGATGGATTCGACCATGCGCTCGAATCTCGGGGTCGGCCTACCGATCGATCTCCTCGTCATCCGGCGCGACGCCGACGATTTCGAACTCAATCGCCGGATCGAGGCCGGCGAGCCCTATTTCCACGATTTGCGCGAGCGCTGGTCAGCGGCGCTCAGGGCCGCACATATGGCTATTCCGCGCCCACCCTATGCGCCTTCAGGGACTTGACTGCCTGAAAACCCGTGGCAGGCAACGGGATGTCAATAATTCAGGCATTAAGTCGCAGCACGAAGACTACCCCTGGACGCATAATGCCCGCATTCAATGCCGCGAAGATGACGAATGCGGGCTCCTCCGCTCGCATGTTCGCGAGCACTGTGGTGACTCTGGGCTGCGCCTTCCTGCTGCTCATGGCCGCCGGGATCGGCGTTGTGGTTGCGATCACCCGCGAAGCCAACCGTCTCGAGGCGCAGCGCCAGGGCGAGCGCATCGAAGCCGCCGTCAGCGCCCAGATCAAGTTGAGCGAGTTGAGGCTGGAACGGCTCATCAGCGCCGGCGACCTGTCTGAAACCTTGCAGCAACCCGGATCGGCCGCCACCCTGCAGGCCGCGCTCCAGCGCCTGAGCAGGCAGCTGATGGATTTCGACGGCGCCTATATCAGCGGAACCGGCGAAACCGTGCTGGCATGGGTCGAAAACTCGACCACAACGGACCACCTGAAGCACGAGAGTCCGCATCGCATCGAGGCGCTGCAGCGTGGCGTTAAGAGTTCTTTCGCCCCCGTCATCGGCGATGACGCTGCGCCCCGGTTCGGCGCAGCCCGCTCGACCATCACCACGGATGGCGACGAAGCCCTGATGCTGACGGTGATCGACCTGTCGCGCATCGCCACGTTCAGCTCCGAAAACGGCTCGGCGCCGCTATCCTTCGTCGCCTACCGGCACCTGTCGAGCGCCCTGCTCTCCGATCTGGCCGAGCGCAACCGCGTCACCGATATCCGGCTGGTAACGACGCCGCCTGCCGAGCCGCTGTCGAAGCTGGGCCTGCGCGCCGCCGACGGCAAGATCGGCGCCTGGCTGACCTGGTCTCCCGCGCGCCCCGGCGACGTCATGCTGCGCCGTTTCCTCTGGGCTCTCATCGCGGTTGCCGTACTGTTTTCCGCGATCTTCGTCTTCGTCGTCCAGCGCCTGCGCGCCTCGGCCGAGCAGATCGAGCTGCGCGAGCGCCAGATCCAGCGCCTCGCAGGCCAGGACGAACTCTCGCTGCTGCCGAACCGCCGCAGCTTCGACCTGACGCTCGACCAGACGCTCGCCCATATCCAGGACGACGACGGCCCGAGCCTTGCCGTGCTGCTGATCGACCTCGACCGCTTCAAGGCCGTCAACGACACCTATGGCCACACCGCCGGCGACGAACTCATCCGCCAGGTCGCGGTCCGCCTCTCCGCTGCCGTGCATGTCGGCGACACCGTCGCCCGACTGGGCGGCGACGAGTTCGGCATCATCCAGACCCATTCCGCGACGCCAGCCGGCTGCGCTGCGCTCGGCGAGCGCATCCTCGCCAGCCTCACCGAGCCGTTCACCATCACCGGCGCCGAGGTCACGATCGGTTCCTCGATCGGCATCGCCATGGCGCCGCGCGATGGCACCAGCCGCGAAGCCCTGCTGAAGCTCGCGGATACCGCGCTCTACGAGGCCAAGAACAGCGGCCGCAACCGCTATGCCTTCTTCGAATCGCAGATGAACCGCTCGATGCAGCTGAAGCGCATGGTCGAGGACGACCTGCGCCACGCCATCGACAACGACCAGTTGATGCTGCACTACCAGCCTCAGGTCTCCGTCGACGGATCGACCATCGTCGGCGTCGAGGCGCTGGTGCGCTGGCAGCATCCGGCCCATGGCATGATCCCGCCCTCGGACTTCATCGCCATCGCCGAGGAACGCGGCCTGATCGTACCGCTGAGCGAATGGGTGCTTCGCCGCGCCTGCACCGAGGCCAGGCGCTGGAAGGGCATCCGCCTCGCGGTCAACGTCTCGCCAATCCAGTTCCGCCACAAGGATTTCGTCGCCAACGTCATCCGCACCATCGAGGAAACGGATTTCGATCCGGCCCAGCTCGAGCTCGAACTGACCGAAGGCGTTCTGATCGAGGATGCCGATGCGGCGGAAGCCGCCATGATGGACATCCGGGCCCATGGCGTCGGCCTCGCGCTCGACGATTTCGGAACCGGCTATTCGAGCCTGATCTATCTGCGACGCTTTGCCTTCGACAAGATCAAGATCGACCGCTCTTTCCTCGAATACATGGAATCAACAGGCGAATCCGCGATCCTCGTCCATTCGATGGCCCATCTCGGCCGCGCTCTTTGCCTGCGGGTCTGCGCCGAGGGCGTCGAGACCGCCGAGCAGCACCGCTTCCTGCAGGCGATCGGTTGCCACGAATTGCAGGGCTTCCTGTTCTCCAAGGCCGTGCCCGCGAGCGAGATCGACCGCCTGCTTCGCCTGGACAATCCCTTCGCCGAAATCCTCGCCGCCGCCTGACGACCCACGAGCCGGACGGGCGGCAGACCTTCAGAAGAACAGCTCGTGGATGCCGCTGAAGATCGCGTAGGCGAAGCCCGCGCTGAGCAGCAGGCCGACAGCGCCGACCGCGGCGCCGATGATGATCAGCACCCCGTCCCGCTCGACGAGGCCGAGCCCGACAAGGCAGACCGCAAGTCCGAGCGGGATCTGGCCGATGAAGGGCGCGGCGACGATCAGGCCGAGCGCCAGGACCAGGATCACGAGCCCCAGCACCGGGATCGCCCAGGCGCCGCCCAGCAAGGTCAGGCGCGGCTGCGAGAAACGTTCCAGCCAGGTGAGCGCCGGCAGCGCTCTCGCCACCGCCCGGTTGAGCTCGGGCTTGCCGATGCTGCGCTTGAGCAGCGCCTGCGGTAGCCATGGCATCCGCCGCCCGGTCAGCATCTGCACGGCGACGAAGGCGAGCACCAGGCCACAGACCAGCGGGATCGGAGGCGGCATCGGCAGGCAGTTCGGCAGGCCGAGCAGCACGACGAGCAGCGCATAGGCCCGGTCCTGCAGCGCGGCGACAATCGTGCTGACGGCGATACGCTCTCCGGGCAGACCCGCCAGCGCCGTCAGAAGTCCGGATGTACGCAAGGGAGATGACAAGGGAGAAGGCCGTGCCGAAGCGGAGACGCCCGCCTAGCACGCTCCGGCGTCCGCCAACAAGCGAGCCGGACGCAGGCTTTCAATGCCCGTGGCTCAGGACCGGCGCACTCTCGAAGCGCTCAATGCAGCGTCAGCACGCCGTTCACAGTGCGGATTTCCGCCGGCCTGATCAGGCGTGAATGGGCAACCGTGACGGAGTGGAGCGGCCCGTCCAGTTCCCGCTTCCAGAACGCCAGGAAGTCCTGGAGGATGGGAAAGCGAGGTGCCAGGTCGTACTGCTGCCAGATATAGGTCTGGAGGACGCTGAGATGATCCGGCATCCGATAGAGGATCGTCGCCGTGGTCAGCCCATAGCCTTCGAGTTGCCGTATGAAATCGGTCGAAACCATCGCCACCTCCCCTCCGTTACGGACTGAAAGCTTTGCCGGACAGATCGAGCCTGCTCCCGCCTGGTTAACAAAGGCTTGCCAGCCTACTGACAAACTGCTGCAATCCTGAGGCAGGTTGCCGGAGAGGCAGCGTGCGCAGCGGCGGGCGTGGGGGCGTGCGTGGCGTACCGGGTGGGCAAGGCCGGACTGGCCGGGCTGGCGATGAGCTTCGCCGCCGCCCCGATCTGCACCGCCGGCGCCGAGGAGAACGAGCCCGAACGCACCCCGCTCTCGATGGTCATCTTCGGCTCCATGGAAGCCGGGCCGACAAAGAGCTTCCTCTCGGTCGGCATGAAGCGCGCGCTGGGCGGAAGCCTGACCGGCAGCGGCTTCCGCCTCTTCGTGAAGGCCGGCGGCTCGCAGGAAGAGACCCGTCGCCGCAAACCGCACGGCGTCACCTACAAGAGCGAAACCCAGGCTCTGCTTGGCTATGAATGGCGTGTCGGGAGCAGCTTTCTCGCGCTTTACGCCGGCTCGGATGTCGAAAGCGAACAGCGGGTCGAGGCTTTCGGCCCTTCCTTCATCGCCACCCGCTACGGGGCCAGGGTACAGGCTGACCTCTGGATCGTTCCGACGCCGGGGATGATCGTCCAGGCCAACGCCTATCTATCGACAGTCAACGGGCGCCTCTGGGCGCGCGTCGCGCCGGGCTGGCAGGTGCCGGCCGGTTTCCATGTCGGACCGGAATTCGAGGCCTATCGCGAACGCGACTATCGCAAACTGCGCCTCGGCCTGCACCTCACCGGCCTGCGCTTCCTCGGGTTGGAATGGCGCCTGTCCGGCGGTCTCCAGTCGACGAGCAATCGACCCTCCGAATATTACGGCACGCTCGGACTGCACTGGCAGCGCTGAGAGCGGGGAGAACGACCTAGTCGTTTCCGACCTGCGCCACACTTGTCATTCCGGGGCTTCGCGGAGCGAAGAACCCGGAACCCACGACCGGACGAAACGCCTGCAAGAGGCTCGGAATGTCTCACCCAGTCGTGGGTTCCGGGTTCGCGCCTCCGGCGCACCCCGGAATGACAAGGGCGCGGTGCAGAACAGCTGAGACTGAACATCAGCAGCCCGGAACGAAGGTTTCGCCCCCGCCCTCAACCGCGCAAGGCCTTCAAAGCCTCCGGCGTGTCGACATCGATGGCGATGGCGGGATCCTCGAAGGGTACATCGACGACACGTTCCCCCGCTTCGTCGAGCAGCCGCCGCGCGCCCCGATCGCCGCTCAAGAGTGAAACGGCCGGGAAGATCGCGCGCGCGAGCAGCACCGGATTGCCGCGCTGGCCGAACAGGGTCGGCACGGCCGCCAGCGCCTCGGGCCGCGCGCGATGCGCATCCGTCAGGCGTTCGATCACCGAAGGCGTGACATTCGGCATGTCGCCGAGCGAGATCACGGCCGCTGCGGCCCCTGGCGGCAGCGCCGCCACGCCGGCCTTGAGCGACCCGGCCAGCCCGGATGCGTAGTCGGGATTATGCACGAGCTGTACCGGCAGCTCCGACAGCACCGCTTCGACCTCCGCGCGCTGGTGGCCGGTCACGACGATAACGGGATTGAGCCCCGCTTCGAGCTGCGCCTCCACCGCATGGCGCAGGATCGGCTTACCGCGCAGAGGCTGGAGCAGCTTGTTCTCCGCGCCCATCCGCGTCGATTGTCCCGCCGCCAGCACGATCCCCGCCAGCGGGCCACCCTCTGCGGAACCCGGAGCACGCGGCTGCGGGCGCGAGACGATCTCCATCAGCAACCCGCCGACACCCATCTTCTGGACATCGCTGCGTCCGACGGGGACACCTGCGAGATGGCGCTGCAGCACCCAGTCGAAGCTGTTTTCCTTGGGCGAGCGCGCGCAGCCCGGCGCGCCGATCACCGGCTTTCCGGCAATGCGGCCGAGCATCAGCAGGTTGCCGGGATCGACCGGCATGCCGAGATACTCGACCTCGCCGCCGGCCTCGACCAGCGCCTGCGGGATCACGTCGCGTCGGTCGGTGATGGCGGAGGCGCCGAAGACGACGATGATATCCGCCGCCCCGGCCGCCTGCTCGGCGATCGCCACGGCCAGGGGCTCGGCCGCATGAGGCACGCGCTTGTCCGCCGCCAGCACGGCCTCTGCCGGCTCCAGCCGATCGCGCATGATGCGCAGGGTCTTGTCGACGACGCTCGGCTTCAGCCCCGGCAGCAGCGTCGAAATCACCGCGACATTGGAGGGGCGGTAGGCCGCGACCGAGACGGGCGGCGTGTTGCCGAGCGCGTCGAGCGCCTGCTCCACCATCGCCTGCGGCACGGCATAGGGGATGATCTTCACGGTGGCGACGAGTTCGCCTGCGACGACGGCCTTCAGTGCCGGCAGGGTCGCGACCGTGATCGCCTCGTCCACTGCATTGAAGGCATCGATCGCCGCGACGTCGATGCGCAGCACGCCCGCCTGGGTCGCAAACATGTTGACCCGCCCGGTAAAGGGCAGCTCCGCCGCAATCGCATCGCCGACCATCCGCTCGGCCAGTCGCGCCGCCGCGGCGTTCTCATCGATATCCCCGGGCTCCAGCCGAACCGCGACGATCTCTGCGATCCCGGCCTCGGCTAGCTTTGCCGCCAGTTCCGCGGTGACGGTCGCGCCCTTCTTCACGATGGTCGCGTCGGCACGGATGGTATGTGCCGCGATGCTGCCAACGGCATCGGCGATGGCGATTGGTCCGAATTTCATCGCCTCGCCTCAGGCCGGCTTGCGGCGCGGGCCGCGCAGCGTCTGGACGATCTCGGCCAGGATCGCGAGCGCGATCTCAGCCGGCGAGACCGCGCCGATATCGAGCCCGATCGGTGCATGGATGCGCGCCGTCGCCGTCTCGTCGAAGCCGGCTTCCGCCAATCGCTCCAGTCTCCGGCCATGGGTCTTCCGGCTACCCAGAGCACCGACATAGAAGCAGTCCGAGCGCAGCGCCGCGACGAGGCCGGGATCGTCGATCTTCGGATCATGGGTCAGCGCGACGAAGGCGGTGTAGGCATCGAGCCCGATCCGGCCGATCGCTTCCTCCGGCCATTCGGCGAGCAACGTCACCCCTGGAAAACGCTCGGGCGTGGCGAAGGCGCTGCGCGGATCGATCACAATCAGATCGAGATCGAGCACCTTCGCCATCGGCGCCATCGCCTGCGAGATATGAACCGCACCGGTCACCACCACGCGCGGATGCGGCGCCTGCACGGTCAGGAAATAGGATGTGCCCTCCGCCTCGACCATGCCGCTCTTGCCGGAGCGCAATTGCCGCTCCAGCAGCTCCGCCAGCGGATCGCCGCCGATCGCCGCCTGCTTCACCAGGCGCTGCGTGCCCGTAGCGAGATCGCTCACCAGCACGGCAGCACGGCGCGCCTGCCGCTCTTCATTGAGCGCAGCGAGGGTCGAAAGCTCCACCGCTCAACCCCTGTCCGTCGCGAGCTTCAGGCCGAGCGCGATCATTAGCGAGCCACCGATCCAGCGCCCGAAGGCGAAGCTCGCCTTGGTCTTTTTCATCGCACCGACGACGAGCGAGGCACCGAAGACCGTCACGAGATCGGCCGAGGAGAAGGCGAAATTCACGATCGTACCGAGGATCAGGAACTGCACCCAGACCGGCAGCGCAGCGGCCGGATCGACGAACTGCGGCAGCAGAGCGATGAAGAACAGCGCGACCTTGGGGTTCAGGATCTCGACGATGAAGGAATCGAGCAGCGCGCGCTTCACCGTCTTGGGCGGCGCGACCGGCTGGTCGGGCGAGCCCATGCGCGAGCGGATCATGCCGATGCCGATCCAGATCAGGTAGAGCGCGCCCGCGATCTTCACGGCCATGTAGAGTTCAGGCACATGCTTGAACACGGCCGACAGCCCGAAGGCCGCGGCGAAGACATGCAGGTAGCAGCCGAGATGGATGCCGAGCATCGCCATCAGTCCGGCCTTGCGACCATGGCTGATCGTCTGGGCGGCGGTGTAGAGCAGCGCCGGCCCCGGAAAATAGGCGACGAGGATGGTCACCGTCGCGAAGGCGACAAGGGTTTCCCAGGAGGCCATCTCAGTTCACCTTCTCGACATAGACCTTGATGCGCCCGCCGCAGGAAAGCCCGACCTGCCAGGCCGTCTCGTCCGCGACGCCGAATTCCAGCATCCGCGCCTTGCCGTCGGAGATGACATCGGCGGCTTCCGCCACCACGGCGCCCTCGACGCAGCCGCCAGAGACAGAGCCGAGGAAATTCCCCTCGCCGTCGATGACGAGATGCGAGCCGACCGGGCGCGGCGCCGAGCCCCAGGTCTCGACCACGGTCGCGATGGCGACGCCGCGTCCGCTGCGCGCCCAATCCTCGGCAGCGCGCAGGATGTCGGTTTCGGTGCTGATCATGGTCGGCGTCCTATCTCAGCCCTCATCCTGAGGAGCCGCGCAGCGGCGTCTCGAAGGATGTTCTAGCGAACTCTGGAACATCCTTCGAGACGCGATCTACGATCGCTCCTCAGGATGAGGGCTCGCGAGCAAAACATCATGCCTCAACCCGCCCGTTTCAACCACAGGCGCGGATCGCTCTCCCGCCCTGCATCCAGCGACAACGCGGCGCAGAGATCGGCCATCGCCGCAAGGTTGTGAATCGGCCGGAACGAGTCGACATGGGGCAGCATCGCCCGGATGCCGCTCGCCCGCGCCGCGAAGGCGTCATAACGCAAGAGCGGGTTCAGCCAGACGAGCTGCCGGCAGGAGCGGTGCAGCCGGTCCATCTCGAAGCCGAGGCTGTCGTCGAGATGCCGCTCCAGCCCATCGGTGAAGAGCAGCACGATCGCTCCGCCCGCCAGCACGCGCCGCGACCAGACCCGGTTGAAATCATGCAGCGCCGTCGCGATGCGCGTGCCGCCCTCCCAGTCCGGTGCGGCCTTTCCGGCGAGCGCCAGCGCCTCGTCAGGGTCGCGCGCCCGCAGCATCCGCGTGACATTGGTCAGGCGCGTGCCGAAGACGAAAGAATGCACGCGCCGGCGCTTCTCGGTCAGCGCATGCAGGAAATGCAGGAAGATGCGCGAATACTCCGCCATCGAGCCGGAGATATCGACCAGTGCCACGACCGGCGGATGGACCTCGCGCCGCTCGCGGAAGGCGAGGTCGATCGAGCCGCCCCCGCCGCGCAGCGACTGCCGGAAGGTCCGGCGCGGATCGATGCGCGTGCCGCGATGCGCCGGCCGGAAGCGGCGCGTCACGATGCTGTCGTCGGGCAATCTCAGCTCAGCGATCAACTGCTTGGCGCGTGCGATCTCGGCTGCGCTCATCTGGGCGAAATCGCGCGATTTTAGCATCTCGCGGTCGGAGACGGTCAGCCGCGCCGTCAACTCGATCAGCTCCTTCGGCGGCTCGTCATCCCGCGGCGGCGGCGCGAAGGCCTCTGCGACGCGCAGCGCCCCGGCCTCAGCCTTCTCCCGCTGGCTGTCGGCGCGCGGCGAGACCGGCGACATCTGCGCCATGATCTTCTCGATCAGGTTGCGCCGACGCCAGAACAGTCGGAAGGCCTGATCGTAGAGAGGTGAGTCCTCATGCTTCTTCACGAAGATCGCGTGCAGCGCCCAATAGACATCGTCGCGCCCGCCGAGCGCTCCGCCTTCCAGCGCCGCGATCGCCTCGACCACGGCGCCCGGCCCGACCGGCAGCCCCGCCGCGCGCAGGGCACGGGCGAAATAGGCGACGTTCTCGGCGAGCTTCCCGCTCACGCGCCCTGCGTCTCCGTCATGAACACTTTCTGGACGATCTGCCAGCGGCTCTCGATCTTCAGGAGCGAGAGCAGGTCGGTGAAATAGCGCGGCGGCATCTGGCACTTCACCTTGACCAGCGCCAGCGTCGGCCCGACGAGATCGATGGTCAGGATGTGGTCGTCGCGCTGCATCCCGGCCGCCTGCGGTGCCGGCCGGTTGCGCACAGCATCGAGCCAGGCATCGCGCTGGACGATCTGGATCGCGCCGTCGTCGCGCGCCGTGGTCAGCGCGCTGGTCGGATGGAAGACATGCGCGAGCTTCTCGGCATCGCCCTCATAGAGCCCGTCGAGATAGGTCCGGACCGTCGCCTCGACGGCCTTGATGTCGGCGTTCATGGCATCGCCCTCTTACTTGGTAGCGCGGGGAGCCTAGCGCCCCGCTTCCGCCTTGGCCCGATCCAGAAGCTCCTTCACCTGCGAGCCCTGCATCGCCTGGATATCGTCCTGATACTTCAGCAGCGCCCCCAGCGTATCCGAAACGATGGCCGGATCGAGCGCGACGGCGTCGAGCTCGACCAGAGCGGTCGCCCAGTCCAGCGTCTCGGCGACGCCCGGCGCCTTGAACAATTCCTCCTTGCGGATCGCCTGCACGAAGGCGACGAGCTGCTTCGAGAGCTTGGCGGGGGCATCCGGCACCTTCGCCTTCAGGATCGCGAGCTCGCGCGCCGCATCGGGATAACCGACCCAGTGGTAGAGGCAGCGGCGCTTCAGCGCGTCGTGGATCTCGCGGGTGCGGTTCGAGGTCAGGATCACGATCGGCGGCTCGGCCGCCCGGATCGTGCCGAGCTCGGGGATCGTCACCTGCGCATCGGCCAGCACCTCGAGCAGGAAGGCCTCGAACGCCTCGTCGGTACGGTCGAGCTCGTCGATCAGCAGGATCGGCGCCCCGCCCTCCTGCGGCTCCAGCGCCTGCAGGAGAGGCCGCTTCACCAGATATTTCTCGGAGAAGATGTCGCCTTCCAGCCGCTCGCGATCGCCGGCCGCGCCACCGGCCTCGGCCAGCCGGATCGCCATCATCTGCCCGGCATAGTTCCATTCGTAGACGGCGGAGGCGAGATCGAGCCCCTCGTAGCACTGCAACCGGATCAGCCGGCGGCCCAGCCCTGCCGCCAGAACCTTGGCGATCTCGGTCTTGCCGGTGCCGGCCTCGCCTTCCAGCAAGAGCGGCCGCTTCATCCTTAGCGCCAGGAACAGCACCGTCGCGAGCGCGCGGTCGGCGACATAGCCTTGGCCCTGCAGGAGCGCGAGCGTGGCGTCGATGGAGGAAGGCAGAGGGCTGGACATCAAGACACACGTCATGCCCGGGCCTGACCCGGGCATCTCTCGGGAATGAGCGATGAGCTAGGCGCGGAAGAGGTCAAAGGGTCAAGTCGACGAAACGCCGGTCCGCTTTGCGCCCCTTTCCATGTCATGGTCGGGCTTGTCCCCACCATCCACGTCTTGATCGATGCCATGCGGTGTTCAAGACGTGGATGCTCGCCACAAGGGCGAGCATGACGGTCTGGGCGGCAGCGCTTCGCCTACTTCCCCGTCGCCTGCGCCACGGCCTGCTTGGCCATCACGCCGATGAGATGAGCGCGATACTCGGCATCGGCATGGATATCGCCGTTGATGCCCTTGGCGGTGTGCTTCAGCCCGTCCAGCGATTTCGGCGCAAAGCGCGCCTTCAGCGCGGCCTCGGCTTCCGGCCAGCGGAAGACGCCGCCCTCGCCCGCCCCGGTCACCGTGACGCGGATCTCGCTGCCGCGCTTAGCGACGAAGACACCGACCATGGCATAGCGCGAAGCCGGGTTGCGGAACTTGGCATAACCCGCCTTCGAGACCAGCGGGAACGAGACCTTGGTGATGATCTCGCCCTCGTCCAGCGCCGTCTCGTAGAGCCCGGTGAAGAACTCCTCCGCCGTCAGCTTGCGCTTGTTGGTGACAACGGTGGCGCCGAGCGCCAGCAGAGCCGCAGGATAATCCGCCGCCGGGTCGTTATTGGCGACCGAGCCGCCGATCGTGCCGCGATGGCGCACATGCGGATCGCCGATGCTGCCGGCCAGGAAGGCCAGCGCAGGGATCGCCTCCTGCACCTCGGCCGAGGATGCGACCTCGGCATGGGTCGTCATCGCGCCGATGACGAGGTTGCGACCCTTGCGGCTGATGCCTTTGAGATCGGGGCAGGCGCCGAGATCGACTAGCGCGGTCGGCGAGGCAAGCCGCTGCTTCATCGTCGGCAGCAGGGTGTGGCCGCCAGCCAGCAGCTTGGCATCTTCCTTCTTGGCGAGAAGCGTCGCCGCCTGCCGGGCGCTGGTGGGCTTGTGATAGGTGAAAGCGTACATGGATATGATCCCTTGCTGAAATCCGCCTCGTCATCCCGGCCGGAGCGAAGCGGAGAGCCGGGATCCATGCCGGAACGGTTCAGGCATGGATCCCGGATCGGCGCTGCTTCGCAGCTTGTCCGGGATGACCGCGAGAGTTACTCCGCAGCCATCCGGTTCACGCTCTTCTGCGCCGCGCGCCACACCGCCTGGGGCGTCGCCGGCATCGCGATGTCCTCGTGGCCGAGCGCGTCGGTGATGGCGTTGATCACGGCGGGGGGCGAGGCGATGGCCCCGGCCTCGCCGCAGCCCTTGATGCCGAGCGGGTTCGACGGGCACGGCGTCACGGTCATACCGACATCGAAGGATGGCAGGTCGTCGGCGCGCGGCATGGTGTAATCCATGAAGCTCGCCGTCACGAGCTGGCCGTCGGCATTGTAGCGCGCGCCTTCCAGCAGCGCCTGCCCCACGCCCTGCGCGATGCCGCCATGGACCTGCCCCTCGACGATCATCGGGTTGATGACATTGCCGAAATCGTCGACGGCGGCCCAGCGCTCGATCTTCGTGACGCCAGTCTGCGGATCGATCTCGACCTCGCAGATATGGACGCCGGCCGGGAAGGTGAAATTGGTCGGATCGTAGAACGCGCCCTCCTTCAGCCCCGGCTCCAGCTCCTGCCCGTTGAACTTGTGCGCGACATAGGCCTGCAGCGCGCAGGAGCCGAAATCGAGCTTGCGATCGGTGCCCTTCACCGAGAAATGCCCGTCCGCGAAATCGATATCGGCCTCGTCGGCCTCCAGCACATGGGCAGCGACCTTCTTGCCCTTGGCGATCACCTTGTCGATGGCCTTGAAGATCGCAGACATGCCGACCGCGCCGGAGCGCGAGCCATAGGTGCCCATGCCCATCTGCACCTTGTCGGTGTCACCATGGATGATCGAGACATTGTCGATGGGTATGCCGAGCCGGTCGCTGACGAGCTGCGCGAAGGTCGTCTCGTGGCCCTGGCCGTGGCTGTGCGAGCCGGTGAGAACCTCGACAGTCCCGACCGGATTGACCCGGACCTCGGCCGATTCCCACAAGCCGACGCCGGCGCCGAGCGAGCCGACTGCGGCGGACGGCGCGATGCCGCAGGCCTCGATATAGGAGGAGAAGCCGATGCCGCGCAGCTTGCCGGCGCGTGCCGAGTCGCGCTTGCGCTTGCCGAGCCCCTTGTAGTCGATCATCTCCAGCGCCTTCTTCATGGAGGCGCCGTAATTGCCGGCATCGTACATCATGATGACCGGCGTCTGGTGCGGGAACTTCTTGATGTAGTTCAGCATTCGGAACTTGGCCGGGTCCTTGCCGAGCTGGCGCGCCGTGACCTCGACCAGGCGCTCGACCACGAAGGTGGCCTCCGGCCGCCCGGCGCCGCGATAGGCATCGACCGGAGCGGTGTTGGTATAGACCGCGTCGACCTCGCAATAGATCGCCGGGATATCGTACTGGCCGGACAGCAGCGGCGCGTAGAGATAGGTCGGCACCGAGGACGAGAAGGTCGAGAGATAGGCCCCGAGATTGGCGGTCGTCTTCACCCGCATACCCAGGATCTTGCCCTCGGCATCGGTCGCAAGCTCGGCATGGGTGACGTGGTCGCGGCCATGTGCGTCGGAGAGGAAGGCCTCGGTCCGATCCGCCGTCCACTTCACCGGCCGTCCGACCTTCTTGGCCGCCCAGACGCAGACCGTCTCCTCGGCATAGATGAAGATCTTGGAGCCGAAGCCGCCGCCGACATCCGGCGCGATCACGCGCAGCTTGTTCTCGGGCGCGATGCCGATGAAGGCCGAGAGCACCAGCCGCGCCACATGCGGGTTCTGGCTGGTGGTGTAGAGCGTGAAGATGCCATCGCCGGCGTCGTAGTCGCCGACGGCAGCCCGGGGCTCCATCGCGTTCGGCACGAGCCGGTTGTTGACGAGGTCGAGCTTCGTGACGTGCTTGGCCGCCTTGAAAGCCTTCTCGGTCGCGTCCTTGTCGCCGAGATGCCAGTTGAACACGCTGTTGTCGGGCGCCTCGTCATGGACCACGGTCTTGGCGCCGATGGCCTTGGCGGTGTCGACCACCGCCGGCAGCTCCTGATAGTCAACCGCGATCGCCTCGGCCGCGTCGCGCGCCTGCGCCAGCGTCTCCGCCACCACGACCGCGACATGGTCGCCGACATAGCGCACCTTGCCTTGCGCCAGCGCCGGGTGCGGGCCGGCACGCATCGGCGAACCGTCCTTGTTGTGGATCATCCAGCCGCAGATCAGCCCGCCGATCTTGTCGGTGGCGAGATCAGCACCGGTGAAGATGCCGAGCACGCCCGGCATGCCGGCGGCGGCCTTGGTGTCGATCGCTTTGATCTTCGCATGCGCATGCGGCGAGCGCAGGAAATAGGCATGGGCCTGGCCCGGCCGGTTGACGTCGTCGGTATAGCGGCCCTGGCCGGTGATGAAACGGTGATCTTCCTTGCGGCGGACTGCGGCGCCGATTCCGGTGGCGGACATGGTGTTCCCTCCTCGCACGGCGCCTCTGCCGGGCGCCTCACTGCATGGAACGCGTGACGGATGGAGAGCCCGCACCGCAAGGCGCGGGCGAGTGCCTCATTCGGCAGCCTGGCGGGCAGGCGCGGCGCCCTTGCCCATGGCCTCGGCGCCTGCGGCGATCGCCTTGACGATATTGTGGTAGCCGGTGCAGCGGCAGATATTGCCGTCGAGATCCTCGCGGATCGTCTTCTCGTCGAGGGCGTGGCCGCGGCGGTTCACCATGTCGACGGCGGACATGATCATGCCCGGCGTGCAGAAGCCGCATTGCAGGCCATGATGCTCGCGGAAGGCCTCCTGCATCGGATGCAGCGTGTCGCCGGCGGCGAGCCCCTCGATCGTCGTGACGGAAGCGCCGTCCACGGAGACCGCGAGCGTCGTGCAGGACTTCACCGCCTTGCCGTCGAGATGCACGAGGCAGGCGCCGCATTGGCTGGTATCGCAGCCGACATGGGTTCCGGTCAGCCGCAGGTTCTCTCGCAGGAACTGCACCAGAAGGGTGCGCGGGTCGATAGTGGCGGTGACGGCTTTGCCGTTCACCGTCAGCGAAACAGTGGCCATGAGCATATCTCCTGTGACCCGTCTCTGACGCCGGCCCGCCCCCTCCCTGGGACTTGGCCGTGCTGAAGCCTCGGAACGGCCGGCCTCATCAGGCAGGCTTTCCTTGGAACAGCTCAAAAATGAATGTGGACCCGCGTTTTTCCGGGGTCAAGCGGAACGGCGCATTCCGAAAGCGGAGATTTTTACCGGAATCCGGGGGTTTTCGCCATTTCGATCTCCCGCAGGCGCACATTGGCGAAATTTTAATGAGCCCCTGTCAGACTGTTTGGCGTGGCAGGCTACCCCACATGAGCGATTTCTTGCCCTTGATCATGGACCAGATCCAGCGACGCCTGAAGGCGATCGGCTATGGAGAGGCGCAGCGCGAACGCTTGCAGCGCTATCGGCCGCTCGTCGACCGATTGATCGAGGGGCTGGTCAGCGCCGATTTCGAGCGGGCCTTCATCATCCATCCGCCGCTCCGCGAAACGGTCCTTCCGGTCGCCGAAGCACTTTACCCTGCCGAGGCGAACCATGTCCGCCTGCTGTTCGCCGGCGCCTTCGACGCGACCTATGTCGCTTCGATGGATCGCCTGTGCCAGCTCGAACGGCAGGCCAATGTCCGCAGCCGCGCCCGTGCCTCGATCGCCTTCTCGCTGGTGCGCGAAATCTGCCTGGCGAACCGGAAGCGCTCGCTTGTCTCGCCGCGGAAATTCGCCGAGGACATCTTCATCATCGAGCGAATCCTGACCTATGACGTCAATACGGCGATGACGATCAACCAGGAGATCGAGGCGAGCGACGCCCGCCGTCGCACCTCCACGCTCGACGAGGCTGCCGCCAAGCTCAAGACCCGGATCGCCCATCTCGACGAGACCATCAGCGATGCGGTCGAGCAATTCGTGGTGACGGCCGACGAAACCGGGCGGACCACCAGCTTCATCAAGGACACTGTCGGGAAGGTCGCCAGCGCCTCGGTCATCGTGCGCGAAAAGTCGCTGCAGACCGCAGCCGCGACCGAGGAGATGTCGGCCAACGTCGCCGATATCGGCCAGCGCGCCCGGCAGAGCCTGTCGATCACGCATCAGGCCGTGCTGGATGCCGGCGAAATGAACGAGGCGGTCGTCCGCCTGCGCGAAGCCACCGGCAGCATCGGCAAGGTCGTCGGTATGATCGCCGACATCGCCGCCCAGACCAATCTGCTCGCCCTCAATGCCACGATCGAGGCCGCCCGCGCCGGCGAGGCCGGCCGCGGCTTCGCCGTCGTCGCCGCCGAGGTGAAGTCGCTCGCGACCCAGACGGCGAGCGCGACGCAGGACATCGCCGGCCAGATCGCCGAGCTTGCGGCCAGCGCCGAGGCCTGCGGCACCCACGCCGCTGCCATCGCCGCAACGGTCGATGCCATCCGCCTCGATTCCGAGGCGATCTCGGAAGCCGTCACACAGCAGAGCAAGGTCACCGCCTCGATCGCGCACGATGCCGCCATGGTCGCAGACAGCTCGGACGCGGCGATCGAAAGCGCCAATGCCGTCAATGGCAGCCTGGACATGACCCAGACGGCGCTTGAGCGGGCGAATGTCGCCGCCGCCAACATCGCGCTTCAGGTCGGCGCGGCGGAGGCCGCTGTGAGCCAGGCGCTGGCTGCGCTGCGCGAAGCCTCCTGAGCAACGGCCTCAGCCTTCGCTCACCGCCTTGGCGAAATTGGCGAAGAACTCGTCGGCCAGCTTCTTCGAAACCGAGTCGATCAGGCGCGAGCCGAGCTGCATCAGCTTGCCGCCGACCTGCGCCTCGACCTCGTAGCGCAGCAGGGTCTGGCCTCCCTCGGCATCGCTCAGATGGACGCGAGCGCCCCCCTTTGCGAAGCCGGCAATACCACCCTCGCCCTCGCCGGAGATGCGATAGCCGTTCGGTGGATCGAGTTCGCTGAGCTCGACCTTGCCCTTGAAGGTCGCCTTCACCGGTCCCAGCTTGACCTTCACCACGGCCGAGAGATGCGTGTCGTCGTCCATGGTGAGCTGCTCGCAGCCGGGAATGCAGGCTTTCAGCACCTCCGGGTCGTTCAGCTTGGCCCAGACCACGTCCTTGGCGGCCGGCAATGTCGCCTCGCCGTTCATCGTCATCGCCATGGCGCGTCTCCCGCATGAGGTCACCGCGACACGGGCGATTGCGGCCGGCGCGGTTCGAAGGTTATCCAGTTCCCTATCCATGGTCGCAAAGCCCCCGCCTGCACAAGAGGCGCCCGGCATGGAGCCTGCGCTCTTTCCGGGAGGACCGATGCTGGAACTCACCCAAGACGAACGCGCGATCGCTGGTGGCGCCGCCGGCGAAGGCGCGGCCATGGCGATGCGGATCGTGGCCGAGGCGGCCCGCCTGATGGGCGCACCGCGCCTGATCCCGGTCGCCTCCGCCCATATCGACGGGGCGCTCTACCATGGCGATTCCGGCACGCTCTTCGCGGAGAAACTCGTCGCGGGCGGTGCCCGCGTCGGCGTGCGGGCCAGCCTGAATGTCGGCTCGCTGGCACCGGCCGGCTGCGCGGCGATCCGCCTGCCTCCGCATCAGCGCGACATGGCCCGGCGCATGATGCGCGCCTATGAGGCGATGGGCTGCGAGCCGAGCTGGACCTGCGCGCCCTATCAGGCCGGGCATCGGCCGGCACAGGGCAGCGACGTCGCCTGGGGTGAATCCAACGCAGTTGTCTTCTGCAATTCCGTGCTCGGCGCCCGCACCAATCGCTACGGCGATTTCCTCGACATTGCCTGCGCCATCGCCGGCCGCGCCCCCGATTACGGCCTGCATCGCCCCGAGAACCGGATTGCGACGCTGTTGATCGATGTCGGCAGCCTCTCCCGCGAACTCCGTTCCTCCGACGTGTTCTATCCCGTGCTCGGCACGATCCTCGGCCGCCGTGCCGGCAGCGACGTTGCCGTGATCGAGGGCCTCCAGGGCTGTACCAGCGAAGACCGGCTCAAGGCACTCGGCGCGGCTGCTGCTTCGGCCGGCGGCGTCGGGCTCTTCCATGTCGCAGGCGTGACCCCCGAGGCCCCGGACGCGGCGACCGCGCTGGGCGGCGCCGCGCCGCGCGAAACGATCGTCCTGACACCCGGCGACATCGCCACCGCCCTCGCCCGCCTCTCGACGGCCGGATCGACGGACCGCATCGATGCCGTCGCCATCGGCTCGCCGCATCTCTCGCTGGCCGAGATCGACGAACTCGAACGCCTCATGGCCGGGCGCCGACTGAACGTGCCGCTCTATGCCAATACCGGCCGCCATGTCGTCGGCCCGCTTGAAGCGCAGGGCCGGCGCTCAGCGCTGGAAGCGGCGGGCGTCGTCTTCGTCGTCGATACCTGCGTCGTCGTAACCCCGATCCTGCCGGAGCTGGAAGGCGCGGTGCTGATGACCAATTCCGGCAAGTTCGCCCATTACGCGCCGGGCAATACCGGCTACGCCGTGACCTATGGCTCGCTTTCGGAATGCGTCGAGAGCGCGGTCGCCGGCCGGCTCGTCAGGGAGGCCCGCGCATGGCGCTGAAGGCGGAAATCCTCCTGCCTGGCAACGCCGTCTCGGGCGCCTGCCTGGCCTTGACCGCCCCGATCAGCTTCTGGGGCGGGGTCGATCCAGCGAGCGGCGCGATCATCGATGCCCGCCATCCCGAACGCGGGCAGAACATCGCCGGCCGCATCCTCGCCTTGCCGGGCACGATCGGCTCGTCCTCGGCCTCGGCCGTGCTGCTGGAACTGGTCCATGCCGGCAAGGCGCCGACCGCCCTGCTGATGGACGCGCCGGACGCGATTCTTCTGCTCGGGCTCGTCGTCGCCCGCGAGATGGGCTGGCCGACGCCGCCGGCCTTCCGCCTGCCGGCCGCCGATCAGAGGGCACTTGCCGATCGCAGGATCGCGATCTCGGCAGAGGGGCTGATCACGGCGGCTTAGCGACTGTTCGATCCCGGTCACAATCACCTTGTCATTCCGGGGCTTCGCGTCAGCGAAGAACCCGGAACCCACGACTGGGCGAGCCGCCAGCAACTCGCGAAGTGATGCTTAACCCGGTCGTGGGTTCCGGGTTCGCACCTTCGGCGCGCCCCGGAATGACAAGGAGCAGCTTGAGCCGCCGCTAAACCGCGCTGAAACGGCGGTGGCGGTAGATCAGCCCCGCCACGCGCCCCGCGCCGCCAAGACCGACGACCTCGCCGATCACGATACGATGGCTGGCGACGTCATGCGTCGCGACCAGCCGGCAGTCGAAGGCCGAGATCGCATCGAGCAGGACCGGCGCCCCCGTGACGAGCTTGCCCCAACGGGCGGTCTCGAAGCGTGCCTCACCCTCGATGCCCCGCCGGCTGGCGAAGATTTCCGCGAGATCGACGAGCTGTTCCGGCAAGGTGTTGATGCAGAACGTCCCGCTGGCCTCGATCGCGGCCAGCGTGCGGCTGCCCCGCGCAATGCAGGCGAGCACGGTCGGCGGCGAATCGGAAACAGAAGCGACGGCTGTCGCGGTCAACCCGATGCGCCCGCCCGGCCCGCTGGTGGTCACGACATGGACGGCACTCGCGACCCGCGCCATGGCATCGCGGAAAGCATGGGCCTCCGGATGGTCCAGCGGCGGCAGGGGATGGACGGTCTTCGTCATCAGCTCGATCGGTGCACTGTCCCGCATCCGGCGGAACAGCAGTCCATGTAGAGATTCAAGGAAGCCGGCGCCAGCCATCGCGGCGCAGGCATGCCCGTGCACGGCAGTTGGGGCTTTCCCGTCCGCCAGCGGCCCGGCGCAACCATGGTCTGCGCCCGGCAGCTTGATCTCGCGATCGCGATCCCTCAGGCTCGACCGATGTCGGCTGCCAGCGGCCGGGCCGGGGCCTGATCGGGAGAACCGGCGAACCGGCGTTCCGACCCAGGAGACCCAGATGGCCTTCACCTGCACGATCCCCGCCACGCCCACCATCCAGCAGGACGACGAGACGATCCGGATCACCCGCTGGGATTTCGAGCCCGGCGCCGTCACGGGCTGGCACGAGCATGGCTGGCCCTATTTCGTCATCATGCTCGTGGCGGGTACGCTGCGCATCCACAACGGCACGGATGTCACCGACGTGCCGCTGGCGCAGGGGCAGGCCTATATGCGCCCGGCCGGCATCCGCCACGACGTCATGAACGGGTCCGACCACCCGATCGCCTTTGTCGAGATCGAGGTGAAGCAGCCCGGCGCCCTGAAGGAACTCACCTTGCCGTGACGGCAGCAGCCGCGCGACAGGCCTCGCGGGCACAGCCGGGGCCCGTCGCCACACGGCGCTGATCCATGCATTTTTCCGATCCAACGATCAGCTTTTCGTATTCGTCTTTCGGATGAGCCGCCTTCGGGTGCATGACAGCCCGCTGTAGCCGAGATGGCAGGAAATGCCGTTCACCCAAGTTTTCCCCGCTCACCACGCAATCATCATGCGCAGAACGCCCGCAATCCCGCAGAGTATTCTGCACATTTTCGCGCCGTTTGGTTCGTAATTGCTTTTGACAGAAATTTGGCGCGGAGCGATTGTCGCTGACGCGAGCCGTTGGTAGCTCTGCACAGCAATCGCATCCCGCATGCGCCGGTGTCATGCCGACGACAAGAACGGGAGCTGGTTCGAGGGGTCGGCGTTTTCAATGGAAGTCTTCCTGCAGCAGCTCATCAACGGGCTGACACTGGGATCGATCTACGGTCTCATCGCCATCGGCTACACGATGGTCTTCGGCATCATCGGCATGGTGAACTTCGCCCATGGCGACATTTTCATGCTCTCCGCCTTCATCGCGCTGATCTTCTTCATGCTGATCACGGCGGTGGTCGGCACCGGGGCCGGCATGGTCATGCTGGCGCTGATCGTGGTGCTGGCGCTGGCGATGTTCTTCACCTCGCTGTGGAACTGGACGATCGAGCGTGTCGCCTACCGGCCGCTGCGCGGCTCCTTCCGCCTGGCGCCGCTGATCTCGGCGATCGGCATGTCGATCTTCCTGATGAATTTCGTGCAGGTCGTGCAGGGCCCGCGCAACAAGTCGATCCCGCCGCTGCTCAACAAGTCGATCACGCTGATCGAGAGCACGACCTACTCGGTGCAGATCTCCTACAAGCAGATCGTCATCATCCTGACGACGGCGGTGCTGCTCGCGGCCTTCTGGTACATCGTGCAGAAGACGCCGCTCGGCCGGGCCCAGCGCGCCTGCGAGCAGGACCGCAAGATGGCGGCCCTCCTCGGCATCGACGTCGACCGCACCATCTCGATCACCTTCGTCATGGGCGCCGCGCTCGCGGCGGTGGCCGGCGTGATGTACCTCGTGCTCTATGGCGTCGTGAACTTCGCCGACGGCTTCACACCCGGCGTCAAGGCCTTCACGGCCGCGGTGCTCGGCGGCATCGGCTCGCTGCCCGGCGCGGTCATCGGCGGCCTGCTGATCGGCCTGATCGAGGTGATGTGGTCGGCCTATTTCACCATCGACTACAAGGACGTCGCCGCCTTCACGATCCTGGCGATCGTGCTGGTCTTCATGCCCTCCGGCCTGCTTGGGCGCCCGGAAGTCGAGAAGGTCTGACGCCATGGCGAGCAACCCGACCGCAAACCCGGCCGCTCCCGGCCGCGACCTGAAGGCGGCCTTCAAGGAGGCCGGCTTCGCCGCCCTCGTCACGCTGGGCCTCTGCATCCCGATCATCGCCTGGGGCACGCGCCAGAACATGGACAATGTCCTGGTGCTCGACCCGCGCTGGGATGCCGTCGCCTGGGCCGTCGCCATCGTCTTCGTCGGCCGCTTCCTGGTCGCGCTGCGCAAGCAGGGCCAGCAGGAGGGCAAGGCCACGATGCGCATCCTGCCGCACGGCACCATCGCCTTCTTCCAACGCTATTCCCGCATCTTCTCGGTGTTCGGGCTGGGCTTCCTCGTCACCTTCCCGGCGATCGCGATCGGCCTCGCCGGCTGGGGCGGCGCGCTGAAATGGATCGACAATTTCGGCGTCCAGATCCTGATCTACGTCATGCTCGGCTGGGGCCTGAACATCGTCGTCGGCCTCGCCGGCCTGCTCGACCTCGGCTATGTGGCCTTCTACGCCGTCGGCGCCTATTCCTACGCGCTGCTGGCCAAGAATTTCGGCCTGTCCTTCTGGCTGCTGCTGCCGCTCGCCGGCATCCTCGCCGCCTTCTGGGGCATGCTGCTCGGCTTCCCGGTGCTGCGCCTGCGCGGCGACTATCTCGCCATCGTGACGCTGGCCTTCGGCGAGATCATCCGCCTGGTGCTGATCAACTGGACCGAGTTCTCGAACGGCTATGCCGGCATTTCCGGCATTCCGCGCCCCACCTTCTTCGGCATACCCTTCACGGCGGCGGATAATGGTTTCGCCGCCGTTTTCGGGCTGGAGTTCACGCCGCTCTACCGAACGATCTTCCTCTACTACCTGATCCTCTGCCTCGCGCTGCTGACCGCCTTCGTCACGCTGCGGCTGCGCCGCCTGCCGGTCGGGCGCGCCTGGGAGGCGCTGCGCGAGGACGAGATCGCCTGCCGCTCGCTCGGCATCAACACCACCAACACCAAACTCACCGCCTTCTCGATCGGCGCCATGTTCGGCGGCTTCGCCGGCGCCTTCTTCTCGGCGCGGCAGGGTTTCATCTCGCCTGAATCCTTCGTCTTCATGGAATCGGCCGTGATCCTCGCCATCGTCGTGCTCGGCGGCATGGGCTCGCTCTGGGGCTGCGCCATCGCGGCGATCGCGATGATCGGCGGCACCGAGCTCCTGCGCGAGCTCGAATGGATGAAGCAGATCTTCGGCAACGACTTCGACCCGACGAAGTACCGCATGCTGATCTTCGGCTTCGCCATGGTGGTGATCATGATCTGGAAGCCGCGCGGCCTGATCTCGACCCGCGAGCCCACCGCCTTCCTCAAGGAGAAGAAGAAGATCTCTGCCGACATGGTCCAGGAGGGGCACGGCTGATGGCCACGAACGCTCCCCAATTGACGCCGCAGGGCCGCGCCCTGCTGGAGGTCGAGCAGGTCACCATGCGCTTCGGCGGCCTGACCGCCGTCAACGCGCTGTCCTTCCAGGCCCGCAAGGGCGAGATCACCGCGCTGATCGGCCCCAACGGCGCCGGCAAGACCACGGTCTTCAACTGCATCACCGGCTTCTACAAGCCGACGCAGGGCATGATCTCGCTCAACCACGAAGACGGCACGAGCTATCTGCTCGAGCGCATGCTGGACTTCCGCATCTCCTGGAAGGCCAAGGTCGCCCGCACCTTCCAGAACATCCGCCTTTTCGGCGGCATGACGGTGCTGGAGAACCTGCTCGTCGCCCAGCACAACCCGCTGATGCTGGCCTCCGGCTTCACCTTCCTCGGCGTACTCGGCGTCGGCGGCTACAAGGCCCGCGAGAGGGAGGCGATCGAGAAGGCCAAGTTCTGGCTCGACAAGATCAACCTGACCCATCGCGCCGACGATCCCGCCGCCGACCTGCCCTATGGCGACCAGCGCCGGCTGGAGATCGCGCGGGCCATGTGCACCGACCCGGTCCTGCTCTGCCTCGACGAACCGGCCGCGGGCCTCAACCCGCGCGAGAGCCACGACCTCAACACGCTGCTGCTCTCGATCCGCAAGGACCTGGGCACGGCGCTGCTGCTGATCGAGCACGACATGTCCGTCGTCATGGAAATCTCGGACCACGTCGTGGTCCTCGACTACGGCACCAAGATCGCCGACGGCACGCCGGCCGAAGTACAGGCCGACCCGAAGGTCATCGCTGCCTATCTCGGCGTCGATGATGAGGAGGTCGAAGAGGTCGAAGCGGAGGTCGGCATCTCGTGACTCAAGCTCAGCCTCTTCTGGCCGTCCGCGGCGTCAAGACCTATTACGGCAAGATCATCGCGCTGAAGGGCGTCGACATCGACGTCAATCCCGGCGAGATCGTCACCATGATCGGCGCCAACGGCGCAGGCAAATCCACGCTGATGATGACGATCTTCGGCAATCCGCAGGCCCGCGAAGGCTCGGTCACCTATGAGGGCCGCGATATCACGCGGATGCCGAGCCACGAGATCGCGAGGCTGGGCATTGCCCAGTCACCCGAAGGCCGCCGCATCTTCCCGCGCATGACGGTGTTCGAGAACCTGCAGATGGGCGCCGCCGTCCGCAATTTCGAGAATTTCGACGAGGATCTCGAAAAGATCTGCGTGCTCTTCCCGCGTATCCGGGAGCGTCTGCAGCAGCGCGGCGGCACGCTCTCCGGCGGCGAGCAGCAGATGGTCGCGATCGCACGCGCCCTGATGGCCCGCCCGAAATTGCTTCTGCTCGACGAGCCATCGCTCGGCCTCGCACCCCTGATCGTGAAGCAGATCTTCGAGGCGATCCGCGAGCTCAACCGGACGCAGGGGCTCACCGTCTTCCTGGTCGAGCAGAACGCCTTCCATGCGCTGAAGCTCGCCCATCGCGGCTATGTGATGGTCAACGGCGTCATCACCATGAGCGGCACCGGCAAGGATCTGCTCGCCAATCCGCAGGTCCGCGCCGCCTATCTCGAAGGCGGCCGGCACTGACACGAGACGGCGGAGGGTCACCTCTCCTCCGCTGCAACTTTTTGATGAGAGACGGCCGCACGCCACCCATGCCATCGCTGTGGTGATGTCAGCCGCTTCCAAAGCCGCCTGAAGCGGGGAACACGAGATGCAGGGCATCCTCTACGAAGAACCGACGGTCTGGCTCTTCCTGCTGGTGACGGTCGTCATGGGCGGCTGGCTTGCCTGGATGGCCGGCCGCGCCATCGCGCTGACCTGGCGGTCGAACTGGCAGCTCGTCGTCTACATGCTGGTGCTCGGCCTGTTCGTGCGCTTCATCCATTTCGCGCTGTTCCAGGCGACGCTGCTGACGCTGCACTACTACATCGTCGATACCATCCTGCTCATCGCCTTCGGCTATGCCGGCTGGCGCTACACCCGGGCGAAGCAGATGACGCGGCAGTATCACTGGCTGTTCGAGCGCGCCGGCCCCTTCGGCTGGAAACCCCGCCCGGGCGCCGAAATACGACCTGAATTGCTCTAAAGAGCTCATGAGCTTGTCGCGTGACAGACCATCGGAAAAGCGCAAGACTGCGGCTCACGGTGGCCATAACGCGCCGAGACGGGCGGCCCGTCCAGCCCGTTGGTCAATCAATACAGGGGAGTTGCATCACATGAAGAAACTGCTGTTGGGCGGTATTGCGCTCGGCGCGGTCCTTGCCTTCTCCGGCATGGCCAATGCGCAGATCAAGCTCGGTGTCGGCGGCCCGATCACCGGCCCGAACGCCGCGTTCGGCGCACAGCTCAAGAACGGCGCCGAGCAGGCGGTCGAGGATATCAACGCCGCCGGCGGCGTCCTCGGCCAGAAGATCACGATCTCGGTCGGCGACGACGTCTCCGATCCGAAGCAGGGCGTCTCGGTCGCCAACAAGTTCGTCGGTGACGGCGTGAAATGGGTGCTCGGCCACTTCAACTCTGGCGTCACCATGCCGGCCTCCGAAGTCTATGCTGAAAACGGCATCCTGATGATCTCGCCTTCGGCCACGAACCCGAAGATCACCGAGCGCGGCCTGTGGAACACCTTCCGCACCTGCGGCCGTGACGACCAGCAGGGCAGCGTCGCCTCGGCCTATCTCCTGAAGAACTTCAAGGACAAGAAGATCGCCGTCGTCCACGACAAGACGACCTATGGCCAGGGCCTCGCCGACGAGACCAAGAAGGGTCTCAATGCCGGCGGCGTCAAGGAAGTGCTCTACGAAGGCATCAACGCCGGCGAGAAGGACTTCTCGGCGCTCGTCTCGAAGATCAAGGCCTCCGGTGCCGACTACCTCTACTGGGGCGGCCTGCACACCGAAGGCGGCCTGATCGTGCGCCAGATGCGCGACCAGGGCCTGAAGACGGTCCTCGTCTCGGGTGACGGCATCACCACCGACGAGTTCGCCACCATCGGCGGCCCCGGCGTCGAAGGCACCCTGATGACCTTCCCGCCGGATCCGCAGAAGCGCCCGGAAGCGGCCGCCGTCGTCCAGAAGTTCGCGGCCAAGAACTTCAAGCCGGAAGCCTATACGCTGTACAGCTACGCCGCCGTCCAGATCATGGCGGAAGGCGCCAAGCGCGCGAACTCGGTCGATCCCAAGAAGATCGCCGCCGCGCTGCATGGCGGCCAGCCGGTCAAGACCGTGATCGGCGATATCGGCTTCGACAAGAAGGGCGACATCACCCGTCCGGACTACACCGTCTACACCTGGAAGAAGGCCGCCGACGGCAAGATCACCTATGTCGAGAATTGATCTCGGCGGCTGATCCGGTCTCCTGAACGAAAGAGCCCGCCCCGGGATGTCCGGGGCGGGCTTTTCGCTATGTGCGGCAGCTCTTTCGCGTGGCGTCGACCCAAGTAGCGTCCTCCAGCCGACACCGGACAGCCGAGCGCGCAGCGCCGGCCGCTTCCAACCATTCAGCAAGTCTCGTGTGCAGCCACCAGGGCAAGTTCAAGCCGCAGGATCGATGCAATCCATAATCTTCCATCCAAAAATAACACAACCATAAGTTGCATAATGTCGATTTGATCATTACCTTGCGGCAGCCACCTGTGCGGTGGCCCGGGAGGAAAACATGTCTCGAACTGTCAGCTCAGCACTGCTTTCGCTCACGCTTCTTGCCCCGTTCGGCGCCCAGGCGCAGCAACCGCTGTTCGGGGACTGGGGAAATCCCGCATGGAGCCGGTACTTCAAGGCGATCGAAACCCGTTTGATCGGACCGACCCCCTCGAACAGCGACCTGGCCATCCTGCTTCCCACACCGACCAACGCCGACTGGGCCAGCAACAATCCGACCCGACGTCTGCTCGCCATGAATAATTGGGGCGAAACCATGCCGTCATTCCAATGGACCTATCTGCGCAACAGCTCGAAACGCATCAGCGACGGCTACAAGTACTTTCTCAATGCCGCGATGCTGCAGAGAATCGGCCAGGGAACCGCGAGCGACGACTTGAAGAATGCGACGCGGCGAGCTCTGGACGAGCTCGAATTCGCCCGTTCGGATTACAAGGCCTCCGTGGACCAGGCAGATGCCGCATATGAGAACTATGCCGGCGTGACCCCCAAACCCCAACGGCTCACCAAGGCGCAATTCTTCAAGCAGCAAGCTTATGACGTCCAGATCAAGGTCAAGGACAGGGCGCTCAAAGAGGCGGCGGGCACCTTTGACATCATATCCAGCGGTCTGAACGACCCCGACATCGCCCTTCTCAAGGACGCGCAGATAAGGCTCACCAACCCCAACCAGAAAATCAGGCTGCCCGCATCGGAACAATTGATAAACGATCCGGATCGCTGGCAAGAATACTACATAACAACAATAGATAAATCGCTTAACATATTCGCGAATGACTACAAACCACAAACACAAGAAATAAACGAAGCACAATCATCTTCACAATATTTCGAATCACGCTGGAAGGTCAATGTCAGCGTCAAATTCCTCGGATTATTTCGGACCGCTGGGGCCAGCGCAGAACAGACCACACGCGAAAATCATGTCAGGACCAACACGACGAACATACAGATCGGGTTCGAGAACCTGGACGTTTTCCCGATTACGCGTGGAGAGTGGTACAGCCAGAACGTCATTGACAAGTTTGGGCCTACACTCAAGACGAGCGAATTCAATGCCGTGTTCGGCCCGGGCGGACAGCTCGAGGTCATTCCGATGAACCTTCTCGTCGGGAAGGGCATGTCGTTCACCGTTTTCGCCGATAGCCAATCCCTGGACTACGTGTACGAGCACTTTCATGCCGCCGCAGATGCGGGGATTATGATCGGATGGTGGAGGCTGGGAGGAAGCGGGGAGTACTCGACGACCAAGGAGAATGTCGAAGTCAAACGCTTCTCGGACAGGATTACATTCACGGACCTGAGCGGCAGGCCGCAAGTCATCGCGATGGCCGTGAAACATATGGCCGGCAGCATGAAGCCTGCAGCGGCTGTACCGCAGCTCCTGACCGCGGAACAGACGATGAAGGGCCTCAAGAATGTCGAGGCCATCTGGGCGAACGAACAGGGCGCAAAAGCGCTCCAGAACTTTGCCAGCCCCATGCTGATGCAGAATCTGAGGCTGCAACTCCAATAGCGGGGTGAGATCAGCCAGACCAAAGCCGATCGGGCCAGACAGACCCGATCGGCTGAGCTGCCTTATGCTGATCCATAACGGATCGCACGGCTCGAGCGGCAAATGTCGTCGGCACGTCAGAAATGCTGCTGCGGCAAGGACAAATTCCCGCCATCGCTCATGGACCGGCAAGCGTACCTGTCGATTCCGGATTGTTGCCGCGCACCGGGGGGCGATCGCGCGCTGCGCCTCCCGTGCCGGCCCCCGCTGACAAGCGGGGCCGCATAGGACAGCGGGCATCAATGCGCTGGGGAAGCCGGCGACCCGCCGCCCGCCTATTGACTCAATCTGTGCGGAACCACGCTCAAGCTCTTGAGGAAGCCCGCGAAACGCAGGAGACCGTCCGGCCAGGGACCATGCCCGGACTCGCTGTTGAGATGGCCGCTATCGCCGGCATCGACGAATTCCGAGCCCCAGGCTTCGGCCAACGCCTTCGCCTCGTCCTGCGTGCAATAGGGATCGGTCGCGCTGCCGATCAGGACTGAGGGGAATGGCAGCTTCTCGCGGCGATGCGCGATGAAATCCGGCCCCATACCGGGCACCGCCCCTTTCGCCTTCTCGGAAGCCGGGGCGACCAGAAAGGCACCTGCGACCTCGCCGGGGTGGAGATGCTCGGCGGCGAAGGCGATCGCACTGCAGCCAGCCGAGTGCCCGACGAGCACGACGGGGCGCGTCGCGCTGCGCACGGCCTTCACGATCTCATCCGCCCAGACATGGCGAGAGGGTTTGTACCAGTCCGCCTGCTCGACGCGGCGCGCCGTCTTCAGGCGGGTCGCCCAGCGGCTCTGCCAATGGTCGGGCCCGGAGCCCGACCAGCCGGGAACGATGAGGATATCGACGTCGGAGGATTTCATGATGGATCAGTAGAGCTGTCTTCCCGTGCGCGCTGCAGCGTGAAACGCTGCTGCGCAGACACGGGACCGTCTTACGAAGAAGCGCCTTTCCGTCATGCGGCCCCGCATCTGCGCAGCAGCACTTGCGTGCTGCGGCGCGTGCGGGATGACGAACCGGCCCAAAGTAAGTTCGCCCATCAACCGCTTCAAGCGTCCCCGAACACCCGGCGGAAGATCGTGTCGACATGCTTGAAGTGATAACCCTCGTCGAACATCGCCTTGAGCTCGGAAGCGGAGAGCTTCCCGGCGACGTCCTTGTCAGCCATCAGGTTGGTCAGGAAGTCCTCGCCATGCTCCCAGGTGCGCATCGCGTTGCGCTGGACCATGGAATAGCTGTCCTCGCGGCTGGCGCCGGCCTGGGTCAGGGCCAGCAGCACGCGCTGCGAATTGTGCAGGCCGCCGAGACGGTCGAGGTTCTTGCGCATGTTCTGCGGATAGATCAACAGCTTGTCGACGACGCCGGTGAGCCGCGCCAGCGCAAAATCAAGGGTCACGGTGGCGTCGGGGCCGATCATGCGCTCGACGGACGAGTGCGAGATGTCGCGCTCATGCCAGAGAGCAACGTTCTCCAGCGCCGGCGTGACCATGCCGCGCACGAGACGGGACAGGCCCGTCAGGTTCTCGGTCAGCACCGGGTTGCGCTTGTGCGGCATCGCCGAAGAGCCCTTTTGGCCCGGCGAGAAATACTCCTCCGCCTCGTAGACCTCGGTGCGCTGCAGATGGCGGATCTCGGTCGAGAGCCGCTCGATGCAGGAGGCGACGACGCCGAGCGTCGCGAAATACATCGCGTGCCGGTCGCGCGGGATCACCTGGGTCGAGACCGGCTCGACGGTCAGCCCCATCTTCTCGGCGACATAGGCTTCGACCTGCGGGTCGATATTGGCGAAGGTGCCGACGGCGCCGGAGATCGCGCAGGTCGCGATCTCGGCGCGGGCCGCGACGAGGCGGGCGCGGCAGCGGTCGAACTCGGCATAGGCCTGTGCCAGCTTCAGCCCGAAGGTCACCGGCTCGGCATGGATGCCATGCGAGCGGCCGATGGTCGGGGTGAGCTTGTGCTCGAAGGCGCGGCGCTTGATCGCGGCGAGCAGCGCGTCGACATCGGCGATCAGGAGATCGGTGGCACGCGCGAGCTGGACCGACAGCGTGGTGTCGAGGATATCAGACGAGGTCATGCCCTGGTGGACGAAGCGGGCCTCGGGCCCAACGATCTCGGCCAGATGCGTCAGGAAGGCGATGACGTCATGCTTGGTGACGCGCTCGATCTCGTCGATGCGCGCGACGTCGAAGACGGCGTCCCTGGCCTTGGCCCAGATCGTCGCGGCCGCTTCTTTCGGCACAACGCCGAGCTCGGCGAGCTTGTCAGTCGCATGCGCCTCGATCTCGAACCAGATGCGGAAGCGGGTCTGCGGCTCCCAGATGGCAACCATCTCGGGGCGGGAATAGCGCGGGATCATGCTCGTTTCAGCCTCTGCACCGCCGTCATGCTCGCCCTTGTGGCGAGCATCCACGACTTGAACACCGCCCTCGATCCGCCGAGACGTGGATGGTCGGGACAAGCCCGACCATGACGGCAGGCGCCGAAAACGGCAATAATCTCAAACCCACGATCCGCGCGCGGCTTCGGCAGCCTTGCGGATCGCTTCGATATTGCCGGCATAGGCAGAAGGCCCGCCCTTGAACACGGCGGAGCCGGCGACCAGCGTATCCGCGCCGGCCTTCACGACCAGCGGCGCAGTCTCCGGCGTCACCCCGCCATCGATCTCGATGGAGATCGGCCGGTCGCCGACCAGCGCCTTCACCTGCGCGACCTTCTCGACCACCGAATGGATGAAGCTCTGCCCGCCAAAGCCGGGATTGACCGTCATCAGCAGGATGAGATCGACATCCTGGATCAGCGCCTCGGCGGCGCTCGCCGGCGTGCCGGGGTTGAGCACGATACCGGGCTGCTTGCCCTGCGCCTTGATCGCCTGCAGCGTGCGGTGCGGATGCGGGCCCGCCTCGACATGGAAGGAGATCAGGTCGGCGCCGGCCTTGGCGAAGGCTTCGACATAGGGGTCGACGGGCGCGATCATCAGATGCACGTCGAAGAACTTCTGGGTGTGCGGGCGGATCGCCTTCAGCACATCGGGGCCGAAGGTGATATTCGGCACGAAATGCCCATCCATCACGTCGCAATGGATCCAGTCGGCGCCGGCGGCATCGACAGCGCGCACGTCCTCGCCGAGCTGGGCGAAATCGGCCGAGAGGATCGAGGGGGCGATGCGGATGGGATGGGTCATGGCCGGGGGTTTAGCCCCGGCAGCCGTTTATCGCAATCAGGCCGAGCGCAGTTTCACCGGAAAGGACAGCCTGCGGTCCGCTTCCGCCGTCTCCGCCACCACCTGCGCGAAGGCCGGGCGCAGCTTCAGGCGCGCATACCACTCCGCCAGCCCCGGATAGCCGTCGAGCGACGGCCCGCCAAGGCGGCGGATGAAGAACATGCTCATGAAGAGCGCGATATCGGCCACCGAAAGCCGGCCGCCGAAGAACGGCCGCTCCGCCAGCTTCTGCTCCAGCACGTCGTAATGGCGCAGCAATCCCTCCTCGGCGATCAGCGCATCCGCCGCCTGCGCGATGCGGCGGTCGCGGTCCGGCGACGGCGGCTCCGTGCGATGCATCAACGGCTTCAGGGCCTGAAACAGGATCTCGTCGCCGTAGAGCTCGTCGAGCCGGCAGCGCGCCCGCTCGACAGGCGTGTCCGGCATCAGCTTCGGCTCGGGATAGGCTTCGTCGAGATATTCGTTGATCACGGTGGAATCGTAGAGGACGAGCCCGCAATCGGTCAGCACCGGCACCTGCCGCTTGGGATTGAGCGCCAGCACCTCCGGGTGCCGCGGATCGTAGCCGGTCGTCTGGTTGAACGGCACCACGACACGCTGGAAGGCGAGCCCCTTCTCGTTGAGCGCGATCTCGACCTTGCGTGAAAACAGGCTCAACGGCCCGGAATAGAGGGTGATCATGGCGCGGCTCTCCTGCGACGGGGAAGCCTCGCAAGCCCCTGCGTCAGCACCCGTCAGCAGCCTCCCGGCGCCGAATCCGGGCCGCGATGCCGCCAAGCAGCCAGGGCAGCAGGTAGATCGGGAACTGCGCCAGCGCGAAATAGAGGAAGGTGGTCGGCGAGACGCCCGCCCCCAGCGCCGCGACCAGCAGGCCCATGTTCCGCTGCCCGGTGCCGTAGCCGATCATGAAACGCTCGGAGGCCGGCAGCAGCCGCAACACCAGCCAGCTCGACACCAGCCCCGCCGCCGAAACGGCGAAGACGCAACCGAGCACGAACAGCACGAGCCTGGGATTGTCGAGCGCGGCTTTGGTCACTCCATCCATCGCCGCGATCGCGAAGATGAAATACATCAGCACGCCGAAGCCATCGAGATTGGCCTTCATGGCCTTGATCCGGGCAAGCCCAAGCCAGAACCGGATCGCGGTGGCGACCGCCATGCCGCCGCCGATGAAGATCAGAAGGCGCAGTGTCAGCGCCCAGCGGTCGAGCGGCACCGCCGCTCCCGCCAGTAATTCAACGAGGATCGGCGCGACGATCGGGCTCACGATCGTGGTCAGGATGACGCTGGCGATGATCAGCGACGGCTCGAAGCCGTAAAGGATCGCCACCGCCGGCGATGACATGATCGGCGGTGCCGCGCCCATGATGGCGAGCCCGAGCACGATGCCGGGATCGAGGTTTTCGCGGCCGACCAGCAGCAGCGCCCCCCCGATCAGCAGCACCGGCCCGGCGATGAGCCAGGCGCAGCTCGCAGCAAGCTTGGCCGGGCGCCGGAGCAGCCCGAGCGTCACGCCCATGTCGAGCCGCATGAACACGACCGTGGTGAAGCAGAAGATCGTGATCGGCAGCGCCGGACGCGCCATCGCCGAGAACTGCGGCAGCGCCAGGCCGAGGAAGATCGAGAGCGCGAAGCCTTGCGTGCCATGGCGGCCGAGCCACGCGAGCGCGGCAGCGAGAAAGGCGGCAGGATTCATCGGCTTGGGCTCTGGAATCGCTCTCGAAACGGACGCAGACTGGCCCAAGGCGCGCGCAGCGTCACCTGCCAGCGGAGCAAGCCGGTCCTGCGCCGGCATAAAATTGCGCACTCACTGCCAATCATAGCGTCTGATAGACCACTTCGGCAGGTTGGCGCAGAAATTGCGAAAGATTACCCCGTTCCACGCAAAATCCGGTCGCGCCGCTGACAAGCCCGCGCAAACCGGTATCCTTGCGGGAAAAGGGTTGGCAGGAGCAGGTCATGAAGGTGGATACGATCGTTCTCGGCGCCGGTGTCGTCGGCATTTCGGTCGCGCTTCATCTCCAGAAGGCCGGGCGCGCCACCTTGCTGGTCGACCGTCGCGCTCCGGGCGAGGAAACCAGCTACGGCAATGCCGGCCTGATCCAGCGCGAGGGTGTCTACCCCTACGGCTTCCCGCATGATTTCGGCGCGCTCTTCCGTTATGCGATGAACAACACGATCGACGCATCCTACCATTGGAGCGCGATCCCGAAGCTGGCGCCTTTCCTGTTCTCGTACTGGATGCATTCGCGCGCCTCCCAGCACGAGGCGATCGCGCATAAATACGCCAAACTGATCGAGCACTGCGTCACCGAGCATGATGCGCTCGCGCAGGAGGCCGGCGCCACCAACCTGCTGCGCCGCGACGGCTGGATGAAGGTGTTCCGCACCGAGAAGGAGCGCGATACCCGCCTCGCCGAGGCCGCCCGCTGGAACCGCGAATTCGGCCTGAACTACCGCGCGCTCGACATGGCCACCCTCAAGGCCGAGGAGCCGCATCTCGACCATGGCAGCCTGATCGGCGGCCTGCACTGGACCGATCCGACGACGGTCGTCGACCCGCTCGGCCTGTCCAAGGCCTATGTCGCGCTGTTCGAGAAGCTCGGCGGCAAGCTCGCCATCGGCGATGCCGGCACGCTCCAGCAGAACGGCGCCGGCTGGACCGTCACCCTCGCCGACGGCACCACGGCCGAGGCCAAGGATGTCATCGTCGCGCTCGGCCCCTGGGCGGACGTGCTCAGCAACAAGCTCGGCTATCGCCTGCCGCTGGCGGTCAAGCGCGGCTATCACATGCATTACAAGCCGCAGGGCAACGCCGTGCTCAACCACCCGGTACTCGACACCGAGCGCGGCTATTTCCTCGCGCCGATGCTGCAGGGCATCCGCCTGACCACCGGCGCCGAGTTCGCCGACCGTGATGCTCCGAAGACCCCGGTCCAGTTGGCCCGCGCCGAGCCGATCGCCAAGCAGCTCTTCCCGCTCGGCGAGCGCGTCGACGCCGAGCCCTGGCTCGGCCGCCGGCCCTGCACGCCGGACATGATGCCGATCATCGGCCCGGCGCCAAAGCACAAGGGCCTCTGGTTCTCCTTCGGCCACGCCCATCACGGCCTGACGCTCGCCGCCGTCACCGGCCGCATGATCGCGGAGATGGTGACGGGCCAGAAGGTCTTCGTCGATCCGGCGCCGTTCGCGCCGGCGCGTTTCACCTGAGACGCCGCCTGCTGAAAGGCGCTGTCATCCCGTGCGCGCAGCGGCATTGCATGCCGCTGCGCAGACACGGGACCGCCACCCGGAAAAGGCGCCTTCTCGTCGGCGATCCCGCATCTGCGCAGCAGCACTATCGTGCCGCATCGCGTGCGGGATGACACCTTTGCGCGCGGGATGACACGGTAGCGCCTGCGGGATGACCGACCTGCGTCCTGCCCCCTCGCCTCATGGCCCGCACCCTGCCACGATCCGCCTCCCGATTCCCGACCGAGACCTCGCCATGGCCCTCGCCAAACCGCCCGTCCAGGATAATGCCTACGCCGCCGCGCTCGCCCTGCTCGACCGGGTACCGCTGATCGACGGCCACAACGACCTGCCCTATGTCATGCGCAAGGACGCCAAGGCGAAGGGCGACGTCGCCGCTTATGGCCTCGACAAGGTCCATGCCGAGGGTGACACCGACATCCCGCGCATGCAGGCCGGCAAGATGGCGGCGCAGTTCTTCGCGGCCTATGTCCCGCCGAAGCAGCCCAATCCCGCCGGCTTCGCGCTCGCCCAGATCGCGCTGATGCGCGGCATCCTCAAGCGTCATGCCGACGCGTTCCGTCCGGGTCTTTCCGCGGCGGATGTCGAGGCCGCCAAGGCCGAGGGGCGCATCGCCCTGTTCATGACCATCGAAAACGGCTCTGCCGTTGACGGCGAACTCGACTCGCTGGACGCCTATTACGATCTCGGCGTGCGCCTGATGACGCTCTGCCACAACGACACCACCGACTGGTGCGATTCCGCCACCGACGCCCCGCGCCATAATGGCCTCACCGGCTTCGGCAAGGACGTGCTGCGCCGGATGAACAAGCTCGGCATGGTGATCGACCTCGCCCATGTCTCGCCCAAGGTGATGCATGACGCGCTCGACGTCTCCAGCGCCCCGCTGGTCTGGTCGCATTCGAACGCCTTCACGCTCTGCGACCACCCGCGCAACGTCCCCGACGACGTGCTCGACCGCGTCGCCGGCAATGGCGGCGTCGTGATGGCGACCTTTGTGCCGGACTTCATCAGCCAGGCCTCGCGCGACTGGCACCGTCCGGCCAAGGACCAGTACGGCAAGACGCCTGAAGGCATGGATTACGCGAAGGTCGAGGCCGAGATCGAGCGCAAGTCCGGCCCGCGCCCGAAGGCGACGCTGCCCGAGTACTGCGACCATGTCGAATACCTCGCCAAACGCATCGGCCACGACCATGTCGGCATCGGCTCGGACTTCTTCGGCTGGGTCAATCCGGACGGGCTCGAGGACACCACGACCTTCCCGTCGGTGATCGCGGAGTTGATCCGCCGCGGCTGGTCCGAGGAGAACCTCACCAAGCTCGCCGGCGGCAACACGCTGCGCGTACTCCGCGCCGTCGAGCAGGCAGCGGGGTAGTTCGAGCGGGATTCTCCGCCGGCACATCCGGCCGGCCTGGCTGCTGCCCGCGCGGGAACGCACGGGCAGCCGCAAATTTCCTTTTTCCGGGGCGCAGATGAGTCTTGCCCCGGCCCTGATGCGCTACGGCCCGAAAGCGCTGGCGGTCAGCGAACGCTTGTCCCGACGATCGCGTCGGCGCTTGACTTCAGGATGGCGGGATCGACACCGAGCGCACGCAGCGCCCGAGGCGCCACGCCCTGCGGCAGGCCAGCCACGATGCTGACAACATGAGCGCCGAGCAAGGGCGCATGATCTCTCCGGGTTTGCGCCAGTTCCTGCATGATGGCCTGGCCGGACGGTGCGGCCTGGTAGGCGCCGGGATTTGCTGACAGGGGCGTGTCATCTGGCGCATTCGCCATCAGGCCGATCGACTGAAGCGCATCGCCATATTGTCGTTCGATCGCGCCCTTCAGCGCGTCGGGTTCCGCCCCTGCCCGCTCGAAGGCAAGACGGGCCGTGCCGTCCGGCAGATCGAGCGCGGCCAGCAGAAAATGCTCAGCCCCTGGCTCTCGCTGCTGATCGTGCAAGGCATGGGCTTCCGCCCGCTCGCAGAGGCGCTTGATCGTGCTCATGTCGTCGAGCTTCGCTCTGATGCGTTTGAACATCGCATTCTCCCTAGGCGGAGCCGTCATCCGCGGCCACATCCGAAAGCCGTTTATGGGCGGCCTGCTTGGTGACCCCGAGGGCCAGGGCAATCCGCGACCACGACCAGCCTTGCCGCAGGGCCGAGCGCACCGCCGCGCGCTCGATCCTGTCCGCCAGGCGGCGCAAGGCCACAACGGCCGCCAGGGCTTCCTCGGGATCGGTCGGGATGGCGATGTTGCGCAGGTCATCCATCCGTCAACCTTAGTTGACATATGCCTGATCGTCAACAAAAGCTGACGGCGAGGCTCTCGCCCGCCCTGACAGAGCGCAGCGCCCGAGCCTCTCGTCACCCGCGGGCTCGCCATGAGAACCGACTTGCCGTATGGCGTCCCCGGCGGCCCGTTCGGAGGCTGCACCAAGATCATACGAAGCGAATTTCCATGACCGGTTCCGGCACTGACCGCACCCGCCCGGCCGTCCAGGCCCCCGCCCCGATCGTCATCCTGGTCGAGCCTCAGCTCGCCGAGAATATCGGCATGTGCGCCCGCGCCATGGCGAATTTCGGCCTCTCCGAGATGCGCCTTGTCGCCCCGCGCGACGGCTGGCCGAGCGGCGGCGGCCTCAAGAAGGGCGCGACCGCGGCAGCCTCCGGCGCGACGCATATCCTCGAGAACGCGCGGCTCTTCGACAGCGCGGCGGAGGCCATCGCCGATCTCAACCATGTCCTGGCGACCACGGCCCGCGAACGTGGCCAGATGAAGCGCGTGCTCACCCCGGCCGAGGCCATGCCCGAGGTCGCCGGCCGGATCGGTTCCGGCGAGCGCGTCGGCATCCTGTTCGGGCGCGAACGTATCGGCCTGACCAACGAGGAGATCAGCCTCGCCGACGCGATCCTGACCTTCCCGGTCAATCCCGCCTTCGCCTCGCTGAACCTCGCCCAGGCCGTGCTGCTCAACGGCTACGAATGGTTCAAGACGACGGGTGGCGAGCCGCCCTTCCGAGAGAACAACCCCTCGCCGCCGGCCAAGCGCGAGATGATCCTGTCGATGTTCGACTATCTCGAGGCCGAACTCGACACCTGCGGCTTCTTCCCGGCCGGCAAGAAGCCGGTGATGACCGCGAACCTGCGCGACATCCTGCACCGGCTCGACATGACCGAGCAGGAAGCCCGGACGCTGCGTGGCGTCTTCAAGTCGCTGGTCGAGGGGCCGAAGAAGGCGCGGTTGCTTGCGCGGCAAGCGAATGAGGCGGACGGCGCCGAAGGATAAAAAAAGCCGGCCCCGAAGGGCCGGCTCGTCTGGTCGGGGGGTCTCGAAACGCCCGGTCAGAACTGGTATTTCAGGGTCGCCTTCACGGTGCGGCCCGGCTCGCTGTAATAGTCGCGGGCCTGGGCCAGAACGCCCGTCGGCACCGTCACGGCATCCCAGTATTTCCGATCGAAGATATTGTAGACGCCGACCTGCAATTCAAGGTCCGCGATCTGCGGCATCGGCCGCCACCAGGCCATGGCGTTGAAGATCGCGTAGCCCGGCGCCTGGAAGCCCTGTGTCGTGCCGGTCGTGGCGACGCTCTTGCGGGCACCGGCCAGCTTCGTCGACAGCTCGCCGCCCCAGTTCTCGTTGCCATAGGCAATGGCGAGGATGCCCTGCACCGGCGGGATCGAGTTGAGACCGATGCCGGTGACCTTGTTCTTGCCGTCCGTATAGGCGAAGGAGCCGCGCACCAGCCAGTTCGGCGCGAACGCGTACTGCATGTTGGCCTCGACGCCGGAAATCTCGACGCGCGCCACGTTCTGATAGCTGGTGATACCACCCTGCGGATAGAGAACGCTGTCTCTGGCAGCGACGACCTGCACCGTCTCGATGAAGTTGCGGTAGTTCGTGTGGAAGACGGTCACCGAGCCGCCGAACGCCTTGTCGCCGAAGCGGAAGCCGACATCGATGCCATTGCTGGTTTCCGGTCGCAGTTCGGGATTGCCGCTACGCAGATAGGTGCCGACAGCGCCGAAATTCGCATAGAGTTCGCTGGCGGTCGGTGCCCGGAAGCCCTTCGACCATTGCGCGAACAGCGTCACGTCCTTGATGTAAGGCGCGTTCTTGACGATGTCGTATTCCAGCCGGACGCGCGGCGACCAGGCGTCGTCGCTGGACGCGGCAGGCGTCCCCGCGAAGGATGAGCTCGCGACATAGGCCGCCGTCGCCTTCGGCTTTTCCTCATACCGGTCGAAGCGGACACCCGGCGTCAGGCGCAGCGTATCGTTGAGGAAGCCGAGCTGATGATGGGCGTAGAACCCCATCATGTTGCCCTCGACGCGCGGCGTGTCGGACTGGTTCGTGTGCAGGTTGTTGCAGGCGGTGAACGCGCCCGTATAGGGGCGGCGGCAGCTGTCCAGTCCCGCCGAATACTGGTCGAGCGTCGATGCACGCAGCTCCGTGCCGAGCGTCAGCCTGTGCGAGACGGGGCCGGTGATGAAGCTCTTGATCAGGTGGCCGTTGAAGCCGAAGGACTTCTCCTCGACCTCGTTGTTGCGGGCATAGGGACCAACCACGCTCGTATGGCGGTAGGCGTTGAGGATCGAGTTCCGCGTGACGCCCTGCCAGTAGAGATTGGCATGGGCCTCGTCGATGAACCCGCCCGGCTGCTTGTAGTCATAGGTCAGCGAAACGCGCTTGCGCTCCACATCCTCCTGGGTCTGGTGCGCGCCGGGGCGGTAGTTTCCGGTGAGCGAGACCGCGCTCGTCCGCGTTTGGATCTTCTCGTCACGCTTGAAGATCTCGCCGGTCAGCCCGAAGCGATGCGCCTCGTTCACGTATTGATGGACCTTGGCGAGGAAGCTGTACTGATTGAAATCGGCCGGGTTCGGCTCGGTACGGGTCGCGCCGATCGTCGGATTCGAGCCGCGGTTATCGGTCTCGTGCCCCTTCCGGAAGCCACCCTGCAACAGCACCCAGGTATTGTGGAACCGACCGGCGACCGCGCCGCTGCCGAAGACGGCCTTGTCGGTCGTGTCGAACCCGGTCTTTGCGAGACCGCCGATCGTCTTGCCGGGACGGATCAGGTCTTCCGGATCGAGGGTGCGCACGGCCAGCGCGCCGCCGAGCGAGCCTGAACCCAGCGTGCTGCTGCCGCTGCCGCCGCGCAGGAGGTCAAGTGTCGACAGCGCGTCGAAATCGAAGGCCGTGCCGATGCTGCGGTCGATCCGGTTATCCTGGATGAAGGGCTGGCGGATGCCGTCGACAGTGGTCAGCACGCGCGCACCGTCCAGGCCACGGATGTTCACCGAGCCGTTCACCCGATTAAAGCTGATGCCGGCCTCGAGTCGCTGCGACAGCTCCGAAATGCTCTGGATCTGCTGACGGTCGAGCTGCTCGCGCGTCGTGCGCGTCGTCGTCGGTCCGCCGAGCAGCGCGCCGCCAGGCTGCCCCTCGCCCTGAACATTGATCTGGTCGAGAACGACCGGAGCCTCCGCAGCCTGCACCACTGGCGCGGTGCGCGTGCGGCCTTGCTGCTGCGCGATGGCGGGCGAAGCCAGCAGAACCACGATCAAAGCGCCGAGCGCGACACCTTCGCGCAATGTGCCGGAATACGTCCCCATGGCCCTGGCCCGTCCTTCTGAGCGCCGCGATCCGAAGCAGCGCGCCTCAACAGTTTTAAATTAGTACAAACAAGTTCTTATCTAACTTGATAAGATAATACTCGGATATTGACCGACTCAACAACTGTCAATTGCCTGTGCATCGAAGGAAATATTTCGGTGCAGGAAGATCACAATGGTAGAATTCATCTAAACAACAATAATTGATCGCTTCATTCCAAATTGGATCTCTGCGACCTATGGCCCGCCGGCTCCCGATCTCGTGATCGCCTCCTGCCTCTCGCCCGCCAGCTTCCGGTTGCAATGCAACTGCAGGGCTCCAACATGCGGGGCATCAAGGGACTTCAGAGATGCTCGACCGCCGGACGATCTTGACGGGAACAGGCTCCATGGCCGCGAGCTTTGCTGTCGCCGGCCATGCGCGTGCCGCCACGGATACCGACGTCGTCGTGATCGGCGCCGGTGCCGCCGGCATCGCCGCCGCGCAGGCCCTGCGTGCTGCCGGACGGCAGGCCGTCGTGCTCGAAGCGCGTCGCCGCATCGGCGGGCGCGCCTTCACCGACGCCTCGCTTGGCCCCGCCTATGATGCGGGCGCCATGTTCATCCATTGGGCCGAGCGCAATCCCTGGGTCCAGATCGCTCGCGACCTCGACATCGCCACGCCCGCCGAATCCTGGGGAACCGGCTTCAAGGTCTTCGCCGATGGCCGGCCGATGGCCGAGCCGGAACGCAACCGCCGCCGGAGCGCCTTCCGCCAGATCGACCGCCGGCTGGAAACGGTCGATCTTAGCCAACGAGACATGTCGATCGCCGAATTGCTGGGGGATCTCGGCCCGGAGCTGGCGCCCGTCGCGGCTTCCGGCCTGCTGCTCTCGATCGGCGAGGAATCAAGCCGCATTTCCGCCCGCGATTACCAGCGCCTGTGGTCGGGGGATGATCTCATCGTTCCCTCCGGCTACGGCAAGCTCGTCGAGCGCTCGGCCGCGGGGCTCGATATCCGCCTTGGCGAGCCGGTCGAGACGGTCCGCTGGGATGGGCCGGGCGTCACCGTCACCACCCGCTCCGGAACATTACGCGCCAATGCCTGCATCGTCACGGTGCCGGTCGGCGTACTGAAGGCCGGCACGATCCGCTTCATCCCGGAGCTGCCGGCAGCGACGCGCGACGCCCTCGGCGGCCTGCATATGGGCGCGCTCACCAAGATCGCGCTCAAGGTCGAGGGCGATCGCTTCGGCATCGCGCCGGGCACGAGCTTCTTCGAAGCGGCAGCGCCGGAACGCCTGATGAATCTCGACATGTTCCCGGGCGGCCAGGACATCGTCATCGGCTATTGCGGCGGCGACTATGCCCGCAAGCTCTCCGAGGCCGGCACCGACGAGGCCCGCGCCCATCTCGTCGACCTGCTGGTGAAGATGGTCGGCGCCGATTTCCGCAAGACGGTGAAGGACATCTCCTTCCCGGCCTGGTGGACCGACCCTTACGCCCGCGGCTCCTACTCGATCTGCGACCCCGGCCACGAGGCGGCGCGCGAGGCCCTTGCCCGGCCGATCGGCAACCGCCTCTTCATCGCCGGCGAGGCGACGGCGGGGGGCGGCGCCATGACGGTCGGCGGCGCGACGCTTGCCGGCCGCGCTGCGGCAGCGGCGATTACTCGCCTGAAGGCCTGACGCGTCAGCCGGCGCTCGGCCGGAGCATCAGCTCCCAGTTCTGGCCGACAAGGTCCTGGCCGAAGGAATGGTGCTTTTCCTCCGCCACCAGCTTGAACCCCTCACCGACATAGATGCCGCGCGCCGCATGCAGGATGTCGTTGGTCCAGAGCACCATGCGCTGATAGCCGGTGTCGCGTGCGAAGCCGACCGCCTCGCGGACAAGGCGCTTGCCGAGCCCCAGCCCATGCGCCCGCTTCTCGACCAGTACGAGCCTGAGCTTCGCGGTCGCCTCGTCCTCCTGCACGACGAAGGCCGAGCCCGCGGGCAGGCCATCCAGCTCGGCGATGAAGCAGCGCTCGCGGCCCGGCTTGAACTCGCGCAGGAACTTTGCGGCGATCTCCGCGACGAGCGCCTCGAAGGAGATGTCCCAACCGTAATCCTCGGCATAGAGCCGGCCATGGGCGCCGATGACCCAGCCCATGTCGCCGGCGCGATGCTCGCGAATGACGGGGGCCGGACGCTCGCGCGCATCTCCGGCGAGAAGGCGCTCCGTATCGGCGAGCGCCTCGACGAGGCGAACCTGTTCGAACGGCGCCAGGCGCTGCAGAATCGCCCCGGCCTGCGCGCTGGAAGCCCGATCCAAAGGTTGGAAAGCTGCCCTGCCCTTTTCCGTCAAACGCAGGCGCAAGGCACGCCCATCGGCTGCCGAACGAGTCCGTTCGAGCCAGCCCTGCCCGGTAAAGCGCTTGAGGATGCGCGAAAGATAAGCCGGATCGAGATCGAGCACCCTGGCCATCTCGCCCGCCTGCCAGTCGTCGCGCTGCGCCAGTTCGTAGAGCACGCGCGCCTCGGCGAGCGCGAGGCCCGAGCCGTGCAGGCTGCCGCCAAGCGCTCCCACCCAGCGGGTATGGAAGCGGTTGAAGCGACGGATCGCGGCGACGGCGGTCTCATTGGTTTCCATGGCGCACCTCCACCTGGAAGCCAAACGATTTAGTGGACGGAGTCAACTAAATTCGAGACAAGCGTTGAACGGGCCGTTGACCCTCCCTTAACCGGTCTCTGGCGGAGTCGCGCTTTGACGTCCTGCGGCACTCTCATGCAAGTCGACCTCCTCGCCGGCACGGGCCACCGTCCCTTCGCGATCCCCCGGCCCCGGCCCACCATCCTCGTCTTCGATTCCGGCCTCGGCGGCCTCACGGTGCTCGGGCGCACGACGCAGGCCTGCCCCGGCTCCCATATTGTCTATGCCGCCGACGATGCCGGCTTTCCCTATGGCCGGCTGAGCGAGGACGAGCTCGTCATCCGAGTCCTCGTCGTGATGGAACGCCTCATTGCGCGCTTCCATCCCGATCTCGTCGTCATCGCCTGCAATACCGCCTCGACGCTCGTTCTGCCGGCCCTGCGAGCGCGTTTCGCCATCCCCTTCGTCGGCACGGTGCCCGCGATCAAGCCGGCCGCGGCAGCGACCCGCAGCGGCATGATCTCGGTTCTCGCCACGCCCGGCACCGTGGCGCGCGACTACACCCGCGAACTGATCGAGACCTACGCGGCCAGCCACCGCGTCACACTGGTCGGCGCGACGCGTCTTGCCGGCCTCGCCGAGCAGGCGTTGAAAGGCGAAGCTGTCGACGACGCGGTCCTCGCCGCCGAGATCGCGCCCTGCTTCGTCGAGGCGGATGGCCGCCGCACCGATGTCGTCACCCTCTCCTGCACGCATTATCCCTTGCTGCTGGAGCGGATGAAGCGAATCGCGCCCTGGCCGGTCGAATGGATCGATCCGGCCCCCGCGATCGCCCGCCGCGTCGCCGATCTGTTGTCCGGCGCCCGCGAACCTGATCTTGCCTGCCCGGAGGCCACGGCCGTCTTCACCAACGGCTCCGGCCTCACCGGCCCCTTGCGGATCGCGCTCGCCGGCTACGGCCTGGCGCAGATCGTCGTCGAGCCGATGCCGTTGGCGAACTGAGGGAACCGGGCTCCGCTCCGAGACGTTCCACATGGCGGCGACCACCGCAGAAGGAGCCAGGTCCATGAGAAAGCTGCTGTTGCTGCTGGCGCTTGCCGTCGGATTCGCCTTCGCCGGCACCGGTACGAGTACGGAAGCGCAGGCCAAGCCCCATGGCTGGCACAAGGGCCATGGACATCACGGCGCCTATCGCCATGGTCCGCGCCGGCATTACGGCTGGAATCGCGGCCATCATTACGGGTGGTACAAGCATCACCCGCGCCGCTACTATGATTATCGGCCCTATGGCTATTGGCGCTGAATTCCGCTTTTCGTCGTCCCGGAATTGACTCGAAGCCGGCTTTCCGTCATACGCCCTCTCGTCACGCGGCTCCTCACGGGGCCGCGTGACTTTTTCCGCACCCGTGATCCGCTCTTCTTCGGAAGCTGGATCTGTCGCCCCGGCCAATATGCAGGGGAGCAGGAGGGCGCGGTCCTCAACTCGCGAACCTGAGAGGACACGCGATATGTCGAAGCGCCATGAGGCGAAGTACAAGATTGACCGCCGCCTCGGTCAGAACATCTGGGGCCGCCCGAAGTCCCCGGTCAACCGCCGTGAGTACGGCCCCGGCCAGCACGGCCAGCGCCGCAAGGGCAAGCCGTCCGACTTCGGCACGCAGCTCCGCGCCAAGCAGAAGCTGAAGGGCTATTACGGCTCGATCTCCGAGAAGCAGTTCCGCCGCTATTACGCCGAGGCGATCCGCCTGAAGGGCGACTCGGGCGAGAACCTGATCGGCCTGCTCGAGCGTCGTCTCGACGCGGTGATCTACCGCGCCAAGTTCGTGCCGACCGTGTTCGCCGCCCGCCAGTTCGTCAACCACGGTCACATCACCGTGAACGGCAAGCGCGTCAACATCGCTTCCTATCAGGTGAAGCCGGGCGACGTGATCGCGGTCAAGGACTCGTCGAAGCAGCTCGCCATCGTCATCGAGTCGGCCGCCCTGGCCGAGCGTGACGTGCCCGACTACATCGACGCCGACCACACCAAGTTCTCGGCCACCTACACCCGCACCCCGACCCTCTCGGACGTGCCCTACGCGGTGCAGATGGAACCGAACCTGGTCATCGAGTTCTACTCGCGCTAAGCCTTTCGGCACGGGTAGCAATACCCATTGCTTTCGATTTTGGGGGAGGGCGAGATTTCGCCCTCCCCCTTCGCATTTTCCGCCCTTGCTTCGGGCACACACCCGCCCCGAGATGCTGCGTGCCTCGCAGGCAATCGCTCGATCATGCAGCGCGTTCGGGCGCCCTCTCGGACGGCATGCCGTCCTTGATGATGGTCCTGAGTTGGCCGCGTAGCTCGGGCGTATCCTGATGCTTGTGCACGGCGACGGCATGCTGCACCGCCACCTCCAGAAGCTCGTCTTCAGTATCGGCGCTGATCGCGATTGAGCACTTCATCTCACTCGGAAATGCCCGGCAATCGATGAACTTGCGTCCCATGGCATCCTCCCTTGGGAAACGGCAAACTCTCCACGATATCAGCTCAAGGCTGCGCAATTCACCATACGCTTCTGCCGCGCCCATCGCAAAAAGATACAGCTGCAAGCGAGCCGCTCTGATCAGGAAACAGCCGCCGGTCCTCGAGCAACCTGCCTGGCTTTCCTAAGCTTCACGAATGACGATGAAGGCGACGATCGCGCTCTGGCCGGGAATCCCGATACTGAAGCCCGAGGATGCCCGGACATCTGCAATCAGGAGCCAAGAGAACCACCCTACCCCCTGTAGGCCACCAACACGGCACCGGCAGCGATGAGCGCCACGCCGAGCCAGTTGGGGAGAGCCAGGCGTTCACCCAGGAAGATCACGCCGAACAGGGCAACCAGCACGACGCTCATCTTGTCGATGGGCGCCACCCGTGCCGCATCGCCCAGCTTCAACGCCCGAAAGTAGCAAATCCACGAAGCGCCCGTGGCGAGGCCTGACAGCACGAGGAAGACGGCCGAACGCCTCGACACGGAGCCGAGGCTCTGCCAACCACCCGTCGCCGACAGAATGGCCGCAAGCGCCAGAAGGATGACGATCGTTCGGATGAAGGTGGCGAAGTCGGAGCCGACATTCTCGATCCCGATCTTGGCGAAGATCGCGGTGAGGGCCGCGAAGAAGGCCGACAGCAAGGCCCATAGCTGCCAAGACGTGGCCAGTTGCTTCATGCCCGCGGTCCTTGTCCGACGTCCCGCTACGGGTCTCCGGCCATAGAAAGGGATCGGCCGCAAACCACCCTTCTGCTTGCTCCTCGACGAGCTGCAATCCACTCAGAGATGCGAGCCGACCTCATGCCGGAAGAAGTAGCAGCCGACGCCAATGCAGCCGATCAGGATCGACAGCGCGTAGGGCCCGAACAGGCAGACGATGAACACGGAACCGATGAAGGCCCGCATCGCCCAGCATGACCATGTCTGCTTCATGGCTCACCTTTCGCATCGCAATCACTGACAAAGCGTAAATAGCGAGCCGTGAATCCAAGCTGAACAGATATGGTAAACACCTGAATTCGCAATGAAATCCGTACGTTAGGAATTTTGTCGAAAGCAGGGCGGCACTGCTCCTCTCCCGTATCTCCCGGCCGCGCGGTAGCGTAGCGTCACCGTCCCGGAGAGGAGATTCGCATGAAAAGACTTCTGCTGACCGCACTCGCAGTCTGCTGCATGGCGGGCGCCGCCCAAGCGCAAAGCTGCAACCTTCAGGCCTCGGACAAGAAACTGGCAGGCGCGGCGAAGACGAGCTTCCTGACCAAATGCGAGAAGGACGCCGGCGCCGCCTGCGACAAGCAGGCCGCCGACAGGAAGCTGGCCGGCGCCGCCAAGAACAGCTTCACCAAGAAATGCGTCTCGGACGCGGTCGGCACCTGAAGCCAGGCGCCCGCAAGCCAGATGCGAGGAGCCGCGCCCGGATCCGGACGCGGCTCTCTTCAGTCATAATTCTGAAAACGGATTGAGGCCGGGCCTCACTCGTCGTTCTGGTCGTCGCGGTCGCGCCATTGCCTGCGCCCGCCGCGGTCTCCGCGCTCGCCTCGGTCGTCATCATGCCAGCCGCCGCGCCCGCCACGCATCTCGCGGAAGCGCTCGCGCCCTTCCGCCATCGCCTCGCGCACCGAACGGCGCAGTACCGTCTTCTGCTCGTCGCTGAGTGTCGCCCAGAGCGGGCGCACCGCGTCGGCGAGTTCCTTGGAACGGGCCGCGCGCTCGCCCTGCTGGTTGGCGGTGGCGTCGAGCCGCTCCATCAGGTCGGCATGGCGCAGCGTCTCGCGCCGCTCGCGCATCGCGTTCCAGCGCTCACCGCGGTTGGCGCTGCGCTGCTTGATCAGCCCCTCTACCTTGTCGAACAGGGCCGTCTGCTCGGGCCTAAGCTTGAGATCGGCGCGCACCTTCGACAAGCGCTCGTCGAGCCGCGCCTTGGCGCGCTCTGCCCGGCGTTCGCGCCACTCGTCGCGGCGCTGCTCGCGGCTTTCCGTCCTTTCCTGCTTCTGGTCTCCACCGGCGGGCGGAACCGGCTGCGGCTGCGCCAGGGCGAAGCTGCCGGCGAGCATCGCGATCGACGATGCGGCGATGAGGGTAATAGGTTTCACGGGCAATCTCCCTTGGAGCAGTCCAGTCGAAGCGTCGCGCAGCGGGTCTCGAAGCCGATTGGCGATGGCATCAGCCTGATCTCGTCGGTCTGACCCGGCAATGGCCAGCGCATGAAAAGATCGTAATGTAGCCACAACGCCTTCGACGCGTTTCGGTTCGCCATCGGGTTCCTCCATGAAAAATCTCATCACCGATGTGCGCGGCCTGCTCGTCGGCCAGGCCCATGACGCTGCAGCAGCGACCGGCGTCACCGCCGCGATCTTCGAGCGCCCGACCATCGCCTCGGCCGCTGTGCTCGGCGGTGCGCCCGGCACCCGCGACACGTCCCTGCTCGACCCCGAGATGACCGTCGAGCATGTCGACGCCATCGTGCTCTCCGGCGGCTCGGCCTGGGGGCTCGGCGCCGCCGACGGCGTGATGCGCTGGCTGGCACAGGAAGGGCGCGGCTTCCCGGTCGGCGCATTCCGCGTGCCGATCGTCCCGCAGGCGATCCTGTTCGACCTGATGAATGGCGGCGAGAAGCCCTGGGCCCGCGGCGAAGGCGAGACGCCCTATGCGCGCTTGGGCGCCGAGGCTGCCGCTGCGGCTTCCGCCCATTTCGCGCTCGGCACCGCCGGCGCAGGTTTCGGCGCGACCACGGCGACCTTGAAAGGCGGTCTCGGCTCGGCCAGCGCGCGTGCCGCGACGGGACAGATCGTCGGCGCGCTCGTCGCGGTCAATGCCGTCGGCAGCGCCACGATCGGCGATGGCCCGCATTTCTGGTCGGCGCCCTATGAGCGCGACGGAGAGTTCGGCGCCCTCGGCTGGCCCGCGACGATCACCCCCCACGACACCGCTCTGCGCTTCAAGGGCGGCACCGGTCAGAACACCACGATCGCCCTCGTCGCGACCGATGCCGTGCTGACCAAGCCGCAGGCCCGGCGCCTCGCGCTCGCCGCGCATGATGGCCTCGCCCGCGCCTTGCGCCCCGCCCATGCCCCGCTCGACGGCGACATCGTTTTCGCGGCAGCGACCGGCTATAGCGGCGCCCCCTCGGATGCCTTCGCGCTGACCGAGCTTTGCTCCGCCGCCGCAGACGTGCTGGCCCGCGCCGTGGCGCGCGGCGTCCATGCCGCCACGGCCCTGCCCTTCCCCGGCTCAAAGCCCGCCTGGCAGGATCGCTTCAAATCCTGAACCGGGGTCAGTGCATTCCCCACAGTAAGTGAAACAATTTACCAAGCATAAAGCCGGCCTCCGTAACCTGCCCGTCTAGGTTTCCGTCTGACGACCGGACAACCGGTGGGGGGGGTCCATGCGCGAGATCGGCTTCGGCCTGATCTGCGGTATCGCGATGGCGATTGCCGCGCTCCTGATTGCAGCCTGGCCCGTGCCAGGCCGGCCGATCGCAGCCCTTTTTCCGGCGGGAACCGCATCAGCCGATATCGCGCAAGCCGTTTCCAGCGCGAACGGCAGTCTCATCCAGATCGATTCCGCCTCCTCCATCGCCTTCACCATGGGCGAGCGCGATGGCTTCGTCTCATCCCTCTACGGCGCAGGAGCCTGGCTCGTCATCGACGCGGCCTTCGCCAGGCTTTGCACCGGGAGTCCCGCAGGGAGTGGCCGATGAACGCCGTCACACGTTTTCGTGAGCGCTTCTCCCGTTTCCTGATCGCGATCCTCTGGGCCAATGCCGGCGTGCTGGCGGTCGGGACACCAGCCGCCGCTCCGCTGCACAGCCCCGCGCTCGGGCTGGCAGGCATCGCGCTGGCAGCGCTCGGAACAATGATCTGGCGCATCGACCGCACCGGCTGGGTGACCCGCGAGGTTTCCAGCATCGTGACCATGGGCCAGGTCATGCTGCTGGTCTATGCCTTCGCCGGGCATCCCTATCAGTCCGACATGCACATGTATTTTTTCGCCATGCTGGCGGTGCTCACCGGCTGGCTGGACTGGCGCATCTTCGTTCCGGCGACCACCGCCATCGTTCTGCATCACCTCGCCTTCAGCCTGATCATGCCGGGCGCCGTCTTTCTCAACGGCAACCAGATCGACCGGGTGCTGCTGCACGGCCTGATCGCGGCCGTTCAGTCGATCGCGCTGAGCTGGCTGGTCTGGTCGCTGCGCCAATCGCTCGAAGTCTCGGAGCGCGAACGCCACGAGGCCGATGCCGCTCGCGCGGCCGCCGACGAGGCGCGGCGCGACCTCGCCGAAACCATGGAAAGAGGAGCCCTCGTCCGTCGCCAGGTCCTGCATGCCGTCGCCGATGACTTCGAGCGCGAGATCGCCGGTATCGCCCGCGACGTCATCGCCTCCGTGCAATCCCTGCGCGTCGCCTCGCAGCAGATGAAGACGGGCGCGGTCGAGGTGTCCGAGCGTTCCACCGCAGCCTCGCAATCCTCGCGCCAGACGTCGTCCAATGTCGTCGCCGCCACGCAAGGCACTGCGGAGCTGGCGCAGTCCTTCGCCGAGGTCGACCGCCAGGTCGCGGAAACCACGCGGGTCGTCGGCGAGACGACGCGGCAAGCCCGCGCCGTGCTCGACACCGTCGGCGAATTGTCGCGCAAGGCCGGCCAGATCGGAGACATCACCGACGCGATCTCGACCATCGCCAAGCACACCAACCTGCTGGCGCTGAACGCCTCGATCGAGGCCGCCCGTCTCGGCCAGTCCGGCGGCGGCTTCACCATCGTCGCCCAGGAGATCAAGTCGCTCGCCAACCAGACCTGGCGCGCGACCGAGGAGATCCAGAGCCAGATCGGCGCCATCCGCGACTCCAGCTCCGAGGCGATCGGCGCGATCGACGCCATGAACACGACGGTCGGCTCGCTCAACCAGATCTCCGGCAATGTCGCGACCGTGGTCGAGCAGCAGAACGCCGCCGCCGCCAACATCGCCCAGATCATCCGGCGCGCCGCCGATGAGACCGTCTTCGCAGCCGGGCATATCGACATCGTCTGCCGCATCGCCGCGGAAACCGACGAGGCCGCCAGCCATGTCGCCGAATCCGCCGACAAGCTCTCGCGCCAATCGGTGCATCTCGATACGGAGGTCGCCCAGTTCCTCGGCCGGATCCGCGCCGCCTGAGCCTCCCGTTTCGCGCCGAGCGCGAATGCGCTATGGCGGGGCCATGTCCACCGATGATTTCCTCGCCCGCTTCGGCTCCCCCGGCTCACGCCAGCCCGACCCTGTCGCCGCCGCCCAGCAGGCGATGCGCAACCCGCTTCCCGCCCGCTTCTACAAGGAAGCCAGCGTTCTGGAGCGGGACGGCCTCTTTCATGTCGCCCTCGACGGCAAGACGGCGCGGACCCCGGCCCGCAAGCCGCTCGCGGTCAGCTCGCACCCTGTTGCGGAAGCCCTCGCGGCTGAATGGCAGGCGCAGGGCGAACGCATCGATCCCGCCCGGATGCCACTGACCCGGCTCGTCAACTCGGCGCTCGACGGCGTCGAGGACCAGCAGGAGGCCGTGCGCGCCGAGATCGTCCGCTATGCCGGCTCCGATGCGCTCTGCTACCGCGCCGGCGAGCCCGAGCCGCTTGTCGAGCGGCAGAATCAGGTCTGGCAGCCGATCCTCGGCGATATCGAGGCGTTGATCGGCGCCCGCTTCCTGCTGGCGGAAGGCATCGTCTTCGCCGAGCAGCCAAAAGAGACGCTCGCCGCCGTCGCCCGCCACGTCGCGAAAATCCCCGCCCCGCTCGCTCTCGCCGGCGCCCATAACGTCATGACGCTGACCGGCTCGGCCATCCTGACGCTGGCGCTGGCGAACGGACGCGTCGATCCTGACGCCACCTGGGACGCCGCCCATCTCGACGAGGACTACCAGATCGGCATCTGGGGACAGGATGAGGAAGCGGCGGAGCGCCGCGTCATCCGCCGCCGCGAGTTCGATGCGGCCGTGCTCTTGCTGCTGAAAGGCTAGGCGCGATGAAAATGGGGCCGGCGGCGACATCTCCCGATGCTTACGTCGAAGCCCTCTCCGGCTGGCAGCGCGCCCTCGTCGAGCAATTGCGGCGGGATGTCCGCGCCGCCGCCCCGCTCGACGAGCGGATCAAATGGACCCATCTCGTCTATTTTTCGAACGGCCCGCTCCTGCTGATCCGCGCCGAGGACAAGCGCGTCCTGTTCGGTTTCTGGCGCGGCAAGCGCCTGCGCGAGATCGCGCCGCGCTTGAAGGCCGGCGGCAAATACGAACTGGCGACCTGGGAATTGCGCGAGGGCGACAGCGTCGACCCCGCGCTGGTGACGAAGCTGGTTCAGGAAGCCGTCCGCCTGAACGCCCAGCTCGGGGATCCCGCCGCGCGTTCCGCATGATTGCGGTTCCCGCTTCAGCAAACGTCGTAATGGACTCATGCGCGATGGGCGCTTAAGCCGGCTTTGAGACGCGATTTCCGGCCGGGAGCCTGCCGCCATGAAGGACATCCTCGAACAGCTCGAAACCCGCCGGGAGGGCGCCCGCAAGGGCGGCGGCGAGCGCCGCATCGAGGCGCAGCACAAGCGCGGCAAGCTGACGGCGCGCGAGCGCATCGAGCTCCTGCTCGACAAGGACTCCTTCGAGGAGTTCGACATGTTCGTGCAGCACCGCGCTGTCGATTTCGGCATGGACAAGGCCGAGAAGATCCCCGGCGACGGCGTCGTCACCGGCTGGGGCACGGTCAATGGCCGCACCGTCTTCGTCTTCTCCAAGGACTTCACCGTCTTCGGCGGCTCGCTCTCCGAGACCCACGCCCAAAAGATCATCAAGATCCAGGACATGGCGCTGAAGATGCGCGCGCCCATCGTCGGCCTGTTCGATGCCGGCGGCGCCCGCATCCAGGAGGGCGTCGCGGCGCTCGGCGGCTATGGCGAGGTCTTCAAGCGGAATGTGCAGGCTTCGGGCGTGATCCCGCAGATCTCGGTGATCATGGGCCCCTGCGCCGGCGGCGACGTCTACTCGCCGGCGATGACCGATTTCATCTTCATGGTCCGCGACACCTCCTACATGTTCGTGACCGGTCCGGAGGTGGTGAAGACCGTCACCAACGAGACCGTGACCTCCGAAGAGCTCGGCGGCGCCAAGGTCCACACCTCCAAGTCTTCCGTCGCCGATGGCTCCTTCGAGAACGATGTCGAGGCGCTCTTGCAGGTGCGCCGCCTGCTCGACTTCCTGCCCGCCAACAACACGGCCGGCGTGCCGGAATGGCCGTCCTTCGACGTGCCTGACCGCGTCGACATGAGCCTCGATACGCTCGTGCCGGACAATCCGAACAAGCCTTACGACATCAAAGAGCTGATCCTGAAGACGGTCGACGAGGGCGACTTCTTCGAGATCCAGGCGGCCTACGCCGGCAACATCGTCACCGGCTTCGGCCGGATCGAGGGCCGCACCGTCGGCATCGTCGCGAACCAGCCGATGGTGCTGGCCGGCGTGCTCGACTCCGACGCCTCGCGCAAGGCCGCCCGCTTCGTGCGCTATTGCGACGCCTTCGAGATCCCGATCGTCTCGCTGGTCGACGTCCCCGGCTTCCTGCCCGGCACGGCGCAGGAATATGGCGGCCTGATCAAGCACGGCGCCAAGCTGCTCTTCGCCTATTCGGAATGCACCGTGCCGCTGGTCACGATCATCACGCGCAAGGCCTTCGGCGGCGCCTATGACGTGATGGCGTCCAAGCATATCGGCGCCGACGTCAACTATGCCTGGCCGACCGCGCAGATCGCGGTGATGGGCGCGAAGGGCGCGGTCGAGATCATCTTCCGTGGCGGCGACGCCGAGACCATCGCGCGCCAGACCAAGGAATACGAGGACCGCTTCATGTCCCCCTTCGTCGCGGCCGAGCGCGGCTATATCGACGAGGTGATCATGCCGCACTCGACGCGTCGCCGCATCGCCCGCGCGCTCGCCATGCTCAGGACCAAGAGCGTCGAGCGGCCGTGGCGCAAGCACGACAACATCCCGCTCTGAGCGGGTAACTTACGGCCAGCGCCTGAACACGGCGCTGGCATTCACTCCGCCGAAGCCGAAGCCGTTCGAGATGGCGTGCTCCATCGCGAGCGGCCGCGCGGTCTTCGCCACAAGATCGAGCCCGGCCGCGGCCTCGTCCGGGTTTTCGAGATTGAGCGTCGGCGGCGCGATCTGGTCGCGCAGCGCCAGGATCGTGAAGATCGCCTCCAGCCCGCCAGCCGCGCCGAGCAGATGGCCGGTCGCCGATTTCGTCGCGCTGATCGCGATGCCGCCCTCATCGCCGAACACCGTCTTGATCGCAGCGAGCTCACCGCGATCGCCGACCGGGGTCGAGGTCGAATGAGCGTTGAGATGGGCGACATCGGCCGGACGGAGACCCGCCTGTCTCAGCGCGGTCTCCATGGCGCGCCGCGCGCCTGAACCATCCTCGGGGCCGGAGGTGATGTGATAGGCATCGGCGCTGGTGCCGTAGCCGGTGAGTTCCGCCAGGATCGTAGCGCCGCGCGCCTGCGCGTGCTCCAGCGCCTCGATTACCAGCAGGCCGGCGCCCTCGCCCATGACGAATCCGTCGCGGTCCCGATCGAAGGGGCGTGAGGCCTTCTCAGGCTCGTCGTTGAAGCCGGTCGAGAGCGCACGCGCCGCCGCGAAGCCGCCAAGCGCGACGAGATCGACGCAGGCCTCGGTGCCGCCGCAGAGCGCGATATCGACCTCGCCCGTCCGGATCATGCGCGCCGCATCGCCGATCGCCTGCACGCCGGCCGCACAGGCCGTCACGGGCGCACCGATCGGCCCCTTGAAGCCGTGTTCGATCGAGACATGGCCGGCGGCGAGGTTGACGAGGAAGGACGGGATCGTGAAAGGCGAAAGCCGCCGCGCCCCGCGCTGGTCGGTGATCCGCACGGCCTCGGCAATCGCCGGGAAGCCGCCGATGCCGGAGGCGATCACCGTCGCGGTGCGCTCACGCTCGGCCTCGCTCTGCGGCTGCCAACCGGCCTGCTCCAGCGCCTCCTTGGCGGCGACCAGCGCGAACTGGATGAAGCGGTCCATCTTGCGCTGGTCCTTCGGCGCGATCACCGCATCGGGATCGAAGCCGCCCTCCGCATCCTCGGCCTTGGACGGCACGATGCCCGCGACCTTGGCCGGCAGCGTCTCGACAATCGCATCCGGCAGGCGGCGCAGGCCGGACCACCCTGCGAGCAGACGCTGCCAGGCGATCTCGGTTCCGCAGCCGAGCGGCGAGACCGCGCCCATTCCGGTGACGACGATACGGCGCATGGAAAGCTCCTATGTGCGAGTGTCCGGCGCAGCCGCATCCCGCGCCGCCACGATGGCGAGGCGTTGCAGCATGCCGGGACTGGCCTGTGGGCCGGCGATGACGGTGACGTTGTCAGGATTCACGGGCTGCAAGCTCTGCGCATCGGCATAGGCCGGGACGACCGCCCGCCCGCTCTCGCGATCGGCGAGCAGCAGGGCCTGCCCTTCCGGCGCGAGATGCCGGTTGCCGAAGGCGACCAGCGCCGCGACCACCGGGAAGAAGTCCCGGCCCTTCTGCGTCAGCACATATTCGTAGCGCTTCGGCCGCTCGCTATAGAGCCGCCGCTCGAACAGCCCGGCCTCGGTGAGGTGCTTGAGCCGCCGCGCCAGCATATTCGGCGCGATGCCGAGGCTGCGCTGGAACTCGTCGAAACGGGTGAAGCCCTGCAGCGCATCGCGCAGGATCAGGATGCTCCACCACTCGCCCACCGCCTCGACGGCGCGGGCGCAGGGACATTCGGCGAGCGGGATGAGCCGGGGCTGCATGCGCCCCAGCTAATGCAATGACTATCATTTTGCAAGTCACAGTCGCGGACTGCATACCCGCGGCAGCTCGCTTCAGTCCAGCGTGCTTCTGAACCGCATCAGCGCGAGCCCCGCATAAACCGGCACGAACAGGCTGAGATAGATCACCTCGTCGCCGATATCGCTTAAGTCCGCGCCCTTCAGCATGATCGCCCGGATGATCCGCAGGAAATGCGTCAGCGGGAACAGCTCGCCCAGCGTCTGCGCCCAGCCCGGCATGCCGGCGAAGGGGAACATGAAGCCCGACAGCATCAGCGAGGGCAGGAAGAAGAAGAAGGTGAGCTGCATCGCCTGGAGCTGCGTGCGCGCCACCGTCGAGATCGTGTAGCCGAGCAGCACCAGCGCCAGCACGAAGATCAGCACGCAGGTGAGCAGCAACCCGAGCCCGCCGAGGAAGGGCACGGCGAAGAGCAGCTTCGCCGCCCCCAGCACGATCACGACCTGCACGGCACCGACGGCAAGATAGGGCAGCACCTTGCCGAGCATGATCTCGCCCGCCGTCGCCGGCATGGCGAGCAGGTTCTCCATGGTGCCGCGCTCGATCTCGCGGGTCAGCGCCATCGCTGTCATCATCACCATGGTCATCTGCAGGATGACACCGAGCAGGCCGGGCACGATGTTGTACTGGGTGATGTTCTCCGGGTTGTAGCGCCGGTGCACGATGAAGGAGAGGGTATCGCCCCCGCCACCGGCCGGATCGGTCACCGGCTCGCGCCCCTGCGCCCGCAGCAACGCCCGGCTCGCGATGGTGCCGAGCGCCGAGACAGCACCGCTCGCCGCCGCCGGATCGGTTGCATCGGCCTCGACCAGGATGCGCGGCCTGTCCGCCCGCTCGACGCGGGCGCCGAAATCGCTGGGAATGGTGACGAGGAAGGAGATTTCCCCCTTCGCCATCAGGCTTTCGGCCTCGGCCGCGCTCTGCGGGCGCTCGCCGAAGCGGTAATAGTTCGACACTTCCAACGCCGAGACCACCGCGCGGGTATAGCGATCCTGCCCGAGCGCGAGGATCGCCGCCGGCAGGCCGCGCGGATCGTTGTTGATAGCGTAGCCGAAGAGCAGGAGCTGGACGATCGGCACCGCCAGCATCATCGCGAAAGTGATGCGGTCGCGCCGCATCTGCACGAACTCCTTGGCCAGCATCGCGCCGAGCCGGCGGGGCGAGAACAGGCCGATCATGCCGCCCTCTCCTGTGCGCCGGTCATGAACTTGATGAAGACGTCCTCGAGGCTGGTCTCGCCGGGCTCGACCTTGATGCCGGCCTCGCGCCGGACTGGCTCCAGCGCCGCCTCCAGCTTGCCTCGGTCGGTGCCCACGACATGCAGCGTCGCACCGAAGGGCGCGACCTGCTCGACGCCATCCGCCGCCTCCAGCGCCCGGATTTGGGCGGGCTTCAGCGCGCCATGCACGACATAGGTCACGAGACCGGAGCCTTTCACGACCTCCTCGACCGTCCCCGTCGCCAGCATGCGGCCATAAGCGATGTAGCCGATGCGATGGCAGCGCTCGGCCTCGTCCATGTAATGGGTCGAGACCAGCACGGTCAGCCCGTCCCCGGCGAGGCGATGGATCTCGTCCCAGAACTCGCGCCGCGCCTTGGGATCGACGCCAGCTGTCGGCTCGTCGAGCAACAGCAGCTTCGGCTGATGCATGATGCAGGCGGCGAGCGCCAGCCGCTGCTTCCAGCCGCCCGAGAGCGTGCCGGCAAGCTGGTCCTTGCGCGAGGTCAGGCCGAGCCCATCCAGCGTCTTCGTCACCGCCTCGTCTACGGGATCGAGCTCGTAGAGCCGCGCCACGAAGGTCAGGTTCTCGGCGATGGTCAGATCCTCGTAGAAGGAGAAGCGCTGCGTCATGTAGCCGACCTGGCGCTTGATCGCGGCGCTCTGCGTGCGGACATCGAGCCCGAGCACCGTACCCTCTCCGGCATCGGGCCTGAGCAAGCCGCAGATCATCCGGATCGTCGTGGTCTTGCCCGAGCCATTGGGACCGAGGAAGCCGACGATCTCGCCGGTCGCCACCGCGAGATCGACATCGTCGACCACCGTGCGCTTGCCGAAGCGCTTGGTCATCCCGCGGACATCGATGGCGAGCGAGGCGCTCACCGCTGCCCCCTGAGCGTGACGTCGACGATCTGGCCGGGCTGCAAGGCCGATTGCGGGCCGCCATCCGGCCGCGCCTCGACCAGATAGACCAGCTTCTGGCGCGTCTGCGCCGAATAGATCACCGGCGGCGTGAATTCCGGCTCCGGCGAGACATAGGTCACGGTCGCGGTCAGCCCGGGCGCGCAGCCGTCGCAACGGACATCGAGCTTCATGCCGGTGGTCACGCCCGAGATTCGCACCTCCGGCACATAGAGCATCAGCTTGGCGGCGCCGTCCGGCAGCATCAGCAGCACCGGCGCGCTCGGTCCGGCGAGTTCGCCGACCCGGCGCAGCACGTCGCTAACCCGCCCGGCCGAAGGCGCCACGAGCTGGCGCTGCGACAGACGCCAGCGCGCCTGCGCCAGCGCAGCCTTGGCCTGCTCGACCGCGTTCTCGCTCGCCTTGATCTCGTCCGGTCGCGCCGGCAAGCGCGCGACATCGAGATTGGCGGCGTTCTGGCGCACGCTCGCGGCAGCGACATCGCGCGCCGTTTCCGCCTGGTCGAAATCGGCCTGGGTCGAGACGCCGCGCCGGAGCAGGTCCTGCCGGCGCTCCAGAGCCCGCTCGGCCTCGCGCTGTTGCGCCTTGGCCGAGGCGAGATTGGCCTCGATCACCGCGATCTCTTCGGGTCGCCGGCCGAGCTTCAGGTTGTTCAATTGCGCCTGCGCCTGCACCAGCCGCGCCTCGCTTTCCCGAACAGCATTCTCAGCATCCGTCGTTTCGAGCCCGGCGACGACCTTGCCGGCTTCGACACGGTCGCCCCTGCGGATGTCGATATGCTCGATCCGGGCTGTATCGATCGGGCCCAGCCGAACGTATTCGCCCTCGACATAGCCGGCGATCCGGACCGTATCGCCGCCGCAGGCGGAGAAGCTGCCGGCGATCAGCGCGAAGGAACAGAGAAAGCCGAGGATCATGACCTGTTCTCCCGCATGCCGGCGATGCTGGCGCGGACATTGGCGCGGATGACGCCGGCGATCGCTTCGCTCTGTTCTTGGTCGATCGTGGTCCAGCCCATCCGCCGCATCACGGCCGGCCGGGCGAGCCGGAAATAGAGCACCTGCCCGATCGTTGCGAAGACGGCGAGCCTGGTGTCCTGCGCCTCGGCCTCCATGCCGGTCGCCGCCGCCCAGAGCCGGCAGACCTGGCCATGGACCGGGCCGACGAGCCCCTCATAGAGCGTCTCGAAGGCCGAGGTCGGCTCCATCATCTCGCGCAGGACGAAGCGGGCGATCGTCTCGCTCTCCTGCGCCTGCGTCGCGAAGGCCGTGACGCGTCCAACGATGCCGAGTAGCAGCTCGACCGCCGCCTCCGGCGCCAGCCCGTCGAGCGGCGGCATCGCCGCAGCGGCGCCGAAGACCCGCTGCTTCATCGTCGCGACCACGGCCTCGGCGCAGGCCTGGCGGAGCCCGTCCTTGCCGCCGAAATGATAGGCGATGCCGGCGCTGTTGACGCCCGCCACCTGGGCGATCTGGCGGATCGAGCTCGCCTCGAACCCGTGCCGCCCGAACAGGTCGAGCCCGGCCCGGATCAGCGCCTCGCGCGTTCCCGCATCGTTGTCTGAAATGGCTTTCATGCCATCCCGATAGCATCGCCAACTCTTTCAATCAATCGATTGATTTAATCCAAATCGAAAGGCTTGCAATAGCTCCGCCCTCCTTCCGACAAACGCGCGGTCATCCCGGGCGACCGCAGGGAGACCCGGGATCCATGCCTGAACCTCTCCCGAAAGCGCTCCGGAATGGATCCCGGATCTCCGCTTCGCTGCGTCCGGGATGACCAGCACCGGAGGTCCAGACTAACCCCCAGGCACCCACGCACCTTCGACCGCCAGACCCTCAGCTCTCAGGATGAGCGCTGAAGGGCAGATGCCCACCTTCTCCATCACGCCGCCCCCCCCCGACATGACTCGCAACCCATAATGGTCTAAGGCGGCAGCCATCCTTTGATCCGCTCCCCGCCCGATGCTCTTCAACTCCTTCGTCTTCCTGCTTGCCTTCCTGCCGCTGGCGCTCGCCCTTCACTGGGCGGCGGAGCGCTTTGCGCCGGGCTGGCGACTGCCGGTTCTGGTGGTGCTGTCCTTCGCCTTCTACGGCTACTGGGACTGGCGCTTCCTGCCGCTGCTGGCGCTCTCGATCGCGCTGAACTGGCTGATCGCCGAAGCCTTCCAGAAGACGAAGTCGGGAGCGCTGATCACGCTCGCGATCGTCCTGAACCTCGCCGTCCTTGCGGTCTTCAAGTACTTTAACTTCTTCGCCGATCTCGCTGGAATGATTCCCGGATTGCCGGCGCCGAAATTCGACATCGCGCTGCCGCTCGGCGTCTCCTTCTTCACCTTCCATCACATCATGTACCTGACCGATCTGCGGCGTGGTCAGGCCCCGCGCTACGATCTCCTTCGCTACGCGCTCTACATCGCCTTCTTCCCGCAGGTGCTCGCCGGCCCGCTGGTGCGCTGGCGCGAGATCATGCACCAGCTCGACGAGCGGCCCTATCAGCGCCCGGATGCGGCCGAGCGGATCGCGCGCGGCCTGATGCTGCTGACCTTCGGCCTCGCCAAGAAGGTGCTGATCGGCGATCCCCTCGCCGAATATGCCAATCCGGTCTTCGCGGCGGCCGCCGCCGGCAAGGTCGTCAGCATGGCGGAAGCCTGGCAGGCGACGCTCGCCTTCACCTTCCAGATCTATTTCGACTTCTCCGGCTATACCGACATGGCGCTGGGTCTGGCTTTGCTCTTCGGCGTCGTGCTGCCGCAGAATTTCGAGGCGCCCTATCGCTCACTCTCGATCCAGGACTTCTGGCGCCGCTGGCACATGACGCTATCGCGCTTCCTGCGCGACTATCTCTACATCCCGCTCGGCGGCTCGCGCAGCGGCCTGCCGACGCAGATCTGGGCTCTGTTCGCGACCATGGCGCTGGGCGGCCTCTGGCACGGCGCTGGCCTCACCTTCGTCGCCTGGGGCGTGGCGCACGGGCTGGCGCTGATCCTCGCCCTGTTCTGGCGCCGCGCCGGCCTGCCGATGCCGGCGGCGCTCGGCTGGCTCCTGACCTTCCTGTTCGTGGCTTTGTGCTGGGTGCTCTTCCGGGCGACGAATTTCCAGGCCGCGCTCGCGATCTACAAGGGCCTGTTCGGCTTCGGACCGATCGGCACCGGCTTCAAATGGCGCGCCCTGCTGCCGGCCGCCGCCTTCGCCATCATCGGCCCCACCGCCTGGAACCTCGTGCACAAGCTGCCGCCGGCCCGCTGGCTCGCGATCCTGTGCGGGCTCCTGTTCGTCATCATCCTGCTGAAGATCGGCGAAGACGCCAATTATGAGTTCATCTACTTCCAGTTCTGAGCAGGCCGCTCGGGCGGCGAAGTGGACGGGCTTCACCGGCGCCTTCCTGGGGGCGGCGGCGCTGATCGCGGTCGCCTTTCTGACAGCCGCCTTCCTGATCGACCCCTATGATTCCGGCCGCTCGCCGCTGAAGCTCAAGCAGGGCGTGCGTCCGCAAGGGCCGCGCACGGCGCTGGCCAGCCGCGGCCGCGATCCGAATTTCACCGGCGCCATCTTCGGCAATTCGCATATCCAGTTGATCTCGCCGGAGGAGCTGCGCGCCAGGACCGGCATCCCCTTCGTCTCGCTGATCGCGCCCGCGACGCAGCCGCGGGAGGTCTTCGCGACGATCGACTGGTTCCTGCGCCATCACCGAAAGACGCCGCCGAAGGCGATCGTGGTCGGCATCGACAATTACTGGTGCACGGCGAACCCGGCCCTGCCGAACGAAAAGCCCTTCCCCTTCTGGCTGCTGAGCCGCAACTTCTCCGATTATGTCGGCGGGCTGATGCGCTTCGACCTGCTGGAGGAATTGCCCCGCCGCGTCAGCTACCTGACCTCGCGCAAGGCCGAGCGCGCCCGTCCGGACGGCTATTGGGACTACGAATCGGGCTATGGCGTGCAGGGTTACGGCACCAATCCCGAGATCATCGCCCGGCTGGAAAAGCCAATCGAGGCCGGCGGCGGCAATGTCGACGGCCCCTTCCCGGCGGCGACGGGGCTTGAAGAGCTGATGAGAACGGCACCGGCCGAGACCGCGCTGATCCTCCTGCGCCCGCCGGTCTATGTCACCGCCTTGTCGAAGCCCGGCACGCGCGACGCTGCAGCCGACGCGGCCTGCCGCAAGGCCTTCGCCGATCTGGCGGCCCGGCGCCCGCGCACCGCACTGGTCGACTGGAGGGTCGACAGGCCTGAATTGCGCGATTCCAGCCTCTTCTTCGACCATAGTCACTATCGCCAGCCGATTTCCCGATTGGTTGAAGCTGATATTGCCGAAGCCATCCGCAAGTTGAATTGACGCAAAACGAGCCAATTTCGCCGAGAATCGGCACGAAATCGCGCATTTTCACGAAGCCGTTGAAGCCCTGTCGGAAGCGATTGTTCCGATTGAAACGGATCGCTATAAGGGCGCCAAATCGGCTCCCCTCCCGCGGCACAGCCGATGGGTGCGTGAGTCGACAAACGAGAGAGCGCGCCCATGTCGAAGCAGATCATCCTCGAGGCGGATTACAAACCGAGCGATGACGAGCCGTTCATGAACGACCGTCAACGCGAGTATTTCCGCGGCAAGCTCCTCGCCTGGAAGGACGAGATCCTGCGGGAGGCCAAGGAGACCCTGGTCACCTTGCAGAAGGAGAGCGAGAATCACCCGGACATCGCCGACCGGGCCTCCTCCGAAACCGATCGCGCCATCGAGCTTCGCGCCCGCGACCGGCAGCGCAAGCTGATCGCCAAGATCGACGCGGCGGTCGCCCGCATCGATGACGGCTCCTACGGCTATTGCGAGGAGACCGGCGAGCCGATCTCGCTGAAGCGGCTGGAAGCCCGCCCGATCGCGACCCTCTCGCTGGAGGCGCAGGAGCGCCACGAACGCAACGAGCGCGTCTTCCGCGACGATTAAGCGGACATACTCGCCTCGTCTTTTGGAAGGGCCCCGCGCTGGGAGGCGCGGGGCCTTTTTGCATGAACGCGCCGCCATTTTGGCGATACGCTTTCGCCGGTGATGGCGTCCGAACGGGAGGAGGCACAGCATGGACCGTTTCACGGGCGGATGCCGGTGCGGCAATCTTCGTATCGCGGCGTCGGGACGTCCCTATCGCATCGGCATCTGCCATTGCCTGGATTGTCGTAAGCACCACGGCGCCCTCTTCCACGCCTCGGCGATCTTCCCGCAGGACGCGGTGACAATCGAGGGCGATGCCCGCGACTATGACGGGCGCTTCTTCTGCCCCCGCTGCGGCTCGACGGTCTTCGGACGCAGCGGCGACGAGGTCGAGATCAATCTTGGCTCGCTGGATGCGACGGACCAGCTGGTACCGACCTACGAGCTCTGGACGATCCGCCGCGAATCCTGGTTGCCGCCGTTCCCACTGAGGAAGCGATACGAGCGCAACCGCGACTCCACCAGCCGCTCCGAGGAATAACGCCTCGAAGCGATGCTGAACTGCGCGCGCCGGCCCCCTCCCGCCCTCAGTGCCCGCCGAAGACGAGAGACTGGACCGGCAGCACCAGCGCCTGGATGCGCAGCAGGATGGCATGGACCACCCCGGTCGCATCGACGGCGTGGAGCGCGATGCGGCGCATCGTGCCGGTTTCCTTCGCCGCGATGATGTCGTGGTTGCTGGTATAGGCGTTGGCGATGCAGCTGCTGCCGGGCGTCACGCCGTCGAGCCCGCCCTGATGGAGCGGTTCCAGCGTGGTGAGGATGGAGCCGGGCCGGACCACCTGCTGCGCATCGATGAGTTGCTCGCCGCTCCGGACCTGACCAGCGGCGATGAAGTCCTGCACGCCCGTCACCACCATCGGGATGACCACCCAGGGCTTGGAGATGCAGGTGACCTCGGCGACCATGCCGACCTTCATCACCTGCGCCTCGATCTGGTTGAACCCGGCCACGAGCCGCCCCCGTCCCGCCTCTTCCGGGATGACGATTCCTGCGGGGCGCATGAACGGGTTGACGATATCGCCGACCCGCAGCGTGAATTGCTCCACCCGCCCGGCAAACCCCGCCCGCACCACCGTCTTCTGCAATTCGGCCTCGGCCTGTGCAAGCGCGGCCTCGGCGCTGGAACGCTGGGCGGGAAGCAGCGTCGCGATCCTGGTCTGCTCGGCATCCCTCGCGGCCGTCACCGACAGCAGCGCGGCCTCGCGTCCCGCCACGAGGTTCTCGAGCCGTTCGATTTCGCGAGCGGCGACCACGGCATCATTGCGCCGCTGCAATTCTGTCTTGGTCCGCAACTCGTCGAGGGCCTGTTGCAGGGAGCTCTTCGCCTCCTGAATCTTGCCTTCATCGGCGAGGATATCCGCTTTCGCGACCACGAGAGCGGCGTCCGCCTCGGCGATCTTGCGGCGCGCCGCCTCGACGGCCGAGGCCTGTGTCTTGTTGTCCAGCGAGAAGAGCAGATCGCCCTTGGCGACCGCCTGGCTGACCCCGACATGCACCTCGGCGACGCGGCCATTGACCTCCGGGACGATCGGCACCGTCCGGAAGAAGACCGTCGCGCTCGTCGTCGACGGATGATAGTAGAAGATCACGGTGATCAGGGCGACCGTCAGCATGACGCAGGTCACGATGCCCCAGCGCAATTCGAACCAGACCGAAAAGAGCGTGATCTCTCGGCCGAAGCGTTTGCCCTGACCGTACCGGCGAAAGAGATAGTCGGGAAAGATCGTGAAGAGCGCGCAGATGAGAAGCTCAAGCATGACCCTTCTCCTGGCTCTCGACGACAGCGGCCTGCGGGCTCTCCGGTGGCCCCGCGACAGCCGCCTCCGCTGCTAGCGCGCCCGTTTCCTCGCTTTCGACCGGGGGCTTGCCGGCGATGGTCTCCAGGGCCCTCGCCATCCGGCCGAACGTCCCGGAAAAATCAGGAAAATCGATCAGGGCGAGCAGGAGTCCGGCCACCCAGAACAGGTGGATATGCGTGAACAGCGCAAGCAGTCCGAGCACCGCCACGATCTCGAACTGAAGCTTGTGCGTCTTGTGCGCCATGCGCTCGGGCAAGGTATGCAGCCGCAGGAAGAGCAGGCCGACGCCCAGCACCGCTCCGACAAGAAGGATGCCCGCCAGCACCAACAGGACGTCGGTTTCGCCGGGGGCGGTGATGAAGGGTGGGAGCGCATGCGGAGCGGCGGGGTGAACGGCTGCCGTCATGACGGAACTCCTCTCGCGCGAGGCATAACCGAAACAGCTACTGGACTCGGCCAAAGACTTGTTGCGGCAGCAGATCCGTCGTCATCACAGCCTAACGATACCCAAAGGTCAACTCGCCTGGCGATGTCGTTGCCGGCCTCAGGAAGAGCGGCGCGCTGGAACGCGGATATCCACGCGAGCGGCGCCTTTTTGGGAACAATGGAAAGCCCCGCGTCGGGAGAACGCGGGGCTTCTGGCCGCCAGCTTTAAAAGCTTGGGGAGCGTGGCGGGCGACCGGGATGGTGGCGGCTCGGGAGAGACCGCCATCCGTCCGGCGCGGAGACAAGGGGGAGCGTTCCGCGCCGTCCGGGATTCGGTGGAGGCCGTCCGTTCGTCCCTTCGCTCTGGTGAGTCGGCTGGAGCGGCTTTCCAGAACCGGAGCGCAGCGGACTGATGTCCGTGAGCGCCGGAAGCGCAGAAAGCTGCTTCAGGCGTCCGCCAGAGTAGAGGGGGCGGACGAGCGGATCAGAAGGGCAGCAGGATGTCCATCACCTGCTGGCCGTAGCGCGGCTGCTGAACATCGGTGATCTGGCCGCGGCCGCCGTAGGCGATGCGGGCCTGGGCGATCTTGGTCGACTCGATGGTGTTGTCGGATTCGATGTCCTCGGGCCGGATTACGCCGGCGACGATCAATTCACGCACCTCGAAATTGACGCGGATCTCCTGCTTGCCCTCGATCACCAGATTGCCGTTGGGCAGGTTCTGGGTGACGACCGCCGCGACATTGGTCGCCAGCGTCTCGGAGCGGTTGACCGAGCCCGCACCTTCGCTCGAAGCATCGGAATCGAGCTTCAATAGCGAGGAGGCCTTGGCGCCGTCGGGCAGGAACTTGTCGAGCTTGTTCTCGAAGCCAAAGGCGTTCTCGGCGCCGAAATCCTCGCCGTTCTTGCGGCTACGCTTGGTCGTGTTGTTGAGCTGGGCCCGGTCCGTGACCTTGACCTTGACGGTGACGAGGTCGCCGACATTGCGGGCGCGCTGGTCCTTGAAGAAGGCGCGCGACCCGGTGCGCCAGAGCGAGTTCGGCGCGTAGGAGGCATGCGCCACCTCCGGCATCGGCATCTGCACGGGCTTGTAGCCCTTGGCGGCGGTCGGGTCTTCGATCGGCGAGAGCGTCGGCGCCTGGCCGACATTGGCGAGGCGGTCGCCCATGCCGCAGGCGCCGAGCGAGGCGGTCAGCAGCAGGAGCCCGGAAAGCTTGGCGAGGCGGGTGGCGTACATGGCGGTTTCCACGGAGCTTTACTGGGCGCTGGCGACACGGCCGGCGGCGGAAGGCTGGACGGAGACCCGTCCCGCCCCGCTGACCTTGCCTTGCAGCACGCGCTTGGACTGGGGATTGGTGACGGAGACGACATCGCCCATCGCACCGGCCTCGTTGGCCCGGCCGCGCAGCGTGATCAAAAGGCCCGGCGCCTCGTAGACGATGGTGACGAGATCGCCCTTGGCGACGATCTCCTCCCGCTGGACGTCGCTGCCGCGCAGCGGCACGCCGGCGAGCAGCGCCCGGCGCGCGACCTTGTCAATGGCGGCGCGGACATCGCCGATGATCTCGTTACCCTGCCCGTCGCGCGGGCGGCGCTCGACGGTGACGTCGTCCTTGCCGAGCGTCTCGCCGCGGGCGATCAGGCGCTTCGGTACCACGACTTCCATGGTCTCGACGAGCTGGCCGGAGATACGCAGCGGCTTCAGGCGCAGCGCGGTGCTGCCGGGCACTGCGAGCCGGGCCTGCAGACGCCGCGAGCGTGCGTCGAAGGAGAGGTCGACCACGGCAACGTCGCCGGTCAATTCAGGCTCGACCGCGACACTCGGCGCCCCGCCATCGATCGCCAGCGCGAAGATGCGGGCATCGACACCGAAGCGCTCCTGCAAGCCGGTCTTCACGGCGGCTTCGAGGTCCATGGCGGTGATGCGGCGCGCGCTACGCGTGACAACGACCTGGGCAAAGCCCTGGCTCTGAAGCTCGCTCGCCTCACGGACGATGCCGGCAGCGCGGGCTGCCTCGACGATGCGCGCGACCTGGATCGTGCCGGTCTCGCCGAGCGCCGGCGCCCGGAAGGCCGCCGTCGCGGCAGCCTCGCCGGCGAGGCCCGGAATGAGATCGCCGAAGGTGACGAGATCGCGCGCCAGGCTGACCTCGGGACGCAGGTGCAGTTTGGAGGGCAGCGCGGCGGCAGCCGGCGCCGCAACGGCCGAGGCCATCGCGACCGGCGCGGTCTGGGTCTGCTGCGGCGCGGCGAGCGCGGCGGTGCCGGAGAGCAGCAGGGCGATCAGGGAGAGACGGATCATGATGAGCCCCCTCAGCCGCGGAACATCTGGGTCGTCGCCGACATCATCTGGTCGGCGGCGGTGATGACCTTGGAGTTCATCTCATAGGCGCGCTGCGCGGCGATCAGCGAGGAAAGCTCGGTGACGGCCTGAACGTTGCCCTCTTCGAGATAGTTCTGCTGCAGCGTGCCGAAGCCTTCGCCGCCGCCGAAGCCGTCGATCGGCTGGCCCGAGGCGGCCGTCTCGACATAGAGGTTATCGCCGATCGACTCGAGGCCGACCTTGTTGACGAAGCGCACGAGCTGAATCTGGCCGAGCTGCTGCGGCGCGGTCTGCCCCGGAACCATCGCCTCGACGATGCCCTGCGCATTGACGCTGACGCTGGAGGCGTTGTTCGGCACGGTAATGCCGGGCTCGACCTGATAGCCGTCGCGGGTGACGAGCTGGCCCTGCGCATCGAGGTCGAAGGAGCCGTCGCGGCTATAGGTGGTGCGGCCGTCCGGCATGCGGATGCGGAAGAAGCCCTCGCCGCGGATGGCGAGGTCGTAGGGCTTCTCGGTCGGGGTAATGTTGCCCTGGGTCATGACGCGGCCGGTCGAGACCGTCTTGACGCCGGAGCCGATGAAGGTGCCGGCCGGAGCCTGGGTGTTCTGGTCGGAGGTAGCCGAGCCGGCGCGCCGGAAATGTTCGTAGAGCAGGTCCTGGAAATGAATCTGCTGGCGCTTGTAGCCAGTGGTCCGGACGTTGGCGATGTTGTTGGAGATGACCTGGACGTTCATCTCCTGGGCCATCATGCCGGTCGCGGCTGTCTGCATGGCGCGCATGGTGCGTGCTCCCTTCCGCTATCAGGCTTGCTGGTCGGCCAGGCGCGAGATCGCCCGGCTGCGCAGTTCATCGGATTTGCTGATCATGTTGGCGACGCTCTGGTAGTTGCGCTGCACCTCCATCAGGCGGGTCAGCTCGACCACGGCCTTGACGTTGGAGCGCTCGATCGCGCCCGGCTCCATTCGCGCCTCGAGGCCGGCGGCCTGCGGGGGCGTGGTCGAGGAGAACAGGTTGGTGCCTTCGTTCGCCAGCGTCTTCGGATCGGCGAAGCGGACCTGGCGCAGCTTGCCGCGCGTGCCCTGGTCGCTGCTCACGGTGCCGTCGGCGGCGATGCGCATGGAGTGTTCGCTGGAGCCGAAGGCGATCGGCCCGCCATCGCCCATCACCGGCAGGCCGGTCTGGGTCACGAGCCGGCCCTGCCGGTCGATATTGAGGGAGCCGGCGCGGGTATAGCGCTCGCCGTTCGGCGTCTGCACGACGAGGTAGTTGTCGCCCTTCAGCGCGACGTCGAGCGGATTGCCCGTCATCTCGATCGTGCCCTGCGACAGATCGAGCGGCGTGCCCTTGTCGATGACATAGGACAGCGGCCGGTCAGCCGGCTTGAAGGCGTCGGCCTTCGCGACAGGCATGAGGAATTCGTTGAAGCGCGCGCTGCGTGCCTTGAATCCGTTGGTGCCGACATTCGCCATGTTGTTGGCGATGACGTCCAGCTCGCGCGCCAGGGCCACCTGACGCGACAGGCCGATGAGAAGCGCGTTCTCCACGGCTTATCTCCCGATCATGTCCCGCGGCGACCTCGACGCTCCCCAGCGCAGTCGCCACGGCCCATGCTTCGCAAGCGGCATGCCAGCATGTTTAACCCATACAAGTTATTGATATCATTAAATAAAGGTCGATTTTTCTCAGGTGCCGCACCCCGGCACAGGCTGCAGGAGCGGCAAGAAACGCCCGGCAAATTCTGCCGCCCTTAACGACGCGTTAACCGTAATTGGGGAAGGTGCCTCTATGGGCTGCAGAAGGCGGCCCGGCGGCCCGGGACGCGTGACGAGATGGCGAAGAAGCCCAAGAAGGAAAAGGAAGAAGGCGCTGCCGGCGAAGAGGCGCCGAAGAGCAAGAAGAAGCTCTTCATGATCATCGGCGGCGTCATGCTGCTGGCGGCCGCCGGCGGTGGTGGCTGGTTCTTCCTGAAAAAGCCTTCGCCCGAGCAGACCGCGGCTGCCGAGGCCGCGGCCAAGGCCAAGGCCCCCGTCGCCTTCCTCGACATGAAGGACATGATGATCGGCATGTCCAATAGCGGCCAGCAGGACCGCCAGTCGATCATGAAGATCAAGGTCGTGCTGGAGATCGCCGATGCGAAGGCGGCCGACCAGATCAAGCCGCTGCTGCCGCGCGTCGAGGATGCCTTCCAGGTCTTCATGCGCGAACTGCGCCCCTCCGATCTCGAAGGCTCGGCCGGCATGTTCCGGCTCAAGGAAGAACTGCTGCGCCGCGTCAATCTGACCGTCTATCCGGCCAAGGTCGACGCCGTGTTGTTCAAGGAACTGCTGGTGCAATGAGCGAGCCGATGGCTCCCGCACACCGGACAGAGATGGCGGCGCAAAGATGAGCACCGAACACGACAAGAACACGCCGAGCGACGAGCCGCTGACCCCGGAAGGGATGGCGGCCGGCTGGGCGGCGATGCCCGACATCATGGAGGATGATGGCGAACAGGAAGGCGGTACCGACCGCCTGATGTCGCAGGACGAAATCGACACGATGCTCGGTTTCTCCAGCGGCGACGACAAGGACGGCCGCAACGGCATCCAGGCGATCGTCGATTCCGGCTCGGTCGCCTATGAACGCCTGCCGATGCTCGAGATCATCTTCGAGCGTCTGGTGCGCCTGCTCTCGACCAGCCTGCGCAACTTCTTCACGGACAATGTCGAGGTCACGCTGGAGAGCATCCGCTCGGTCCGCTTCGGCGACTACATCAACTCGATCTCGCAGCCGGCGCTGCTCTCGGTGTTCAGGGCCGAGGAATGGGACAATTTCGGCCTCATCACCATCGAGCCGTCCCTGATCTACTCCGTCCTCGACGCGATGTTCGGCGGCAAGCGCGGCCAGCCGGCACCGCGCATCGACGGCCGCCCCTTCACCTCCATCGAAATCCGCATGGTCCGCCGCGTCATCGAGCTGGTGCTGGGCGATGCCGAGGCCGCCTTCAAGCCGCTCTCGCCGGTGAGGTTCATCGTCGACCGCGTCGAATCCAATCCGCGCTTCGTCTCGATCTCCCGCCCTGCCAATGCCGCGATCCGCGTCGAGCTGAAATTCGATATGGAAGGCCGTGGCGGCGCTCTGCACATACTCCTGCCCTACGCCACCATCGAGCCGATCCGCGAATTGCTGCTCGAAAGCTTCATGGGCGAGAAGCTCGGGCGCGATCCGATCTGGGAGAACCATCTCGCGACCGAGGTCTGGCAGGCCGATGTCGACGTCACCTGCGTGCTCCACGAGACCCAGATGCCGTTGAAGCGCGTCATGAAGCTCGAGATCGGCGACACGCTGATGTTCGACGCCCGGCCGGATTCAATCGTCTCGCTGCGCTGCGGCGACTTCGTCGTCACCGAGGGCCGGATCGGACGGGTAGACGACAAGATCGCCGTGCGGGTGGTGAACCCGCTCCGGCGCTCCAAGACGACCCTTGCCGCTTTCGACAGCCTCGCCAGCCATCTCGGCGCGACGACCTGATAGGGATGCCATGACGCTCAATCTCATCGCCGACGTGCTTGTCGCCTGCCTTCTCGTCGCCACCATCGTCACCTGCTTCATCCTGACCAAGCGCATCGAGCGGCTGAAGGCGGACGAAGCCGGCATGCGCCAGACCGTCGGCGCGCTGATCACCGCGACCGACAATGCCGAGCGCGCCATCGCCGGCCTCAAGTCCACGCTGGGCGATTGCGACCGCACCCTGGAGGAGCGCCTGCGCACCGCCGAGCGCTACGCTGCCGATCTCGCCGCGCAGGTCGAGGCCGGCCAGGCGGTGATGGAGCGCATCGGCCAGATCGTCAGCGCCGCGACCCTGGTCGGCGCCAAGGAAGCTCCGGTCGAGGCGCCCGCGGCGCCGGCTCCGGTCTCCCGCCTTGAGAGCGCGGTCCAGTCGGCCGCCGCCATCCGCGCCCGCGCCGCGCGCCGCCTCGAGGAACAGGCTGCGTGATCGAACGGCCCCGCCTCCTGCCGGCAGTGATTCTCGGCGCCATGGGTCTCCTGGCGCTGAAGCTGCTCGCCTGGACGGCGGAGCCCTCGCCCGGCCACATCCCGGCCGCCGCGCCGCTTTTCGCGCAGACCGCGGCCAAGCCTACGAACACGACCGCGCCCAAAATCTTCGATCCCGAGACAACCGGCTCCGTACCCGCCCCCGATCCGAAAAAGGACCAGGAAAAGAACGAGGCCGAGGCCAAGGGCGGAGCGGTCCGTATGGCCGCCAATGCCAACAACAAGGCCGACATCATGAACGGCTCGGTCCAGCCGGTTTCGCCGGCCGAGAAGGCGATCCTGGAACGCCTCGGCGAGCGGCGCGAGGAGCTGGAGGGCCGGATGCGCGAGCTCGAAATGCGCGAGCGCCTGCTGAACTCCGCCGAGAAGAAACTCGACGGGCGCGTCGGCGATCTGAAGGCGCTCGAAGAGAAGGCCGGCGGCCAGGGCGCCAGCAAGCCTGCCGTCGAGGAAGCCAAGGCGATCAAGAACCTCGTCATCATGTACGAATCGATGAAGCCGAAGGATGCCGCGCGCGTCTTCGACCGCCTCGGCCTCGACGTGCTCGTGCCGGTGGTGCAGCAGATGAATCCGCGCAAGATGTCCGAGGTGCTGGCGGCGATGGCGCCCGACCGCGCCGAGAAGCTCACCGTCGCGTTGGCGACCAGCGGACGCACCGCCAGCGTCGAGCGCGTGGCGAACGAAGCTCCCCTGCCCGGCAACGAACTCCCGGCGATCGCACCCGCGTCACGGCGCTGATCCGGTTATCCCGTTCAGCCCTCTTGGCGAGCGCGAGTTCCAGCTCGCGTGGCGGCGTGGAACTGGGGATTGTCAGCGATCGTTCAGGTCTGGCGGCGGATGATCGCGACAGGAGGAAACTTCAATGCGGTTCACAGCCCTCGCTTCGGTTTTGCTGTTCGGAACGCTTGCGGCAGGCTGCGTCGATCAGCGCTCCTACGCTTACCCGGGCTCGTACTGCGATGAGTATGGCTGCGGTGCGCCGGTTGCCCCGGTCGTCCAGGCGCCCGCTTATTGGGGCGGCGGCCCCGGCTACGGCGGCTATCCACGATACAGGGGCGGAGGATATCGCGGCGGGCCGTATGGCGGGCCGCCTCCGCCGGTCGGCTACAATCCCCCGACCTGCAGCGAATGTTAGAGCCGTCCGCTTTGAACGGCCGAGCTTCGATGGTGCGCCTGACGGTTCCGAACAAGGACGTCCGCCAACGCTGGCGTCAGGCGCCGGGGATTGGCTGCCAGCGATGGTTGGTCAAGCTTCTGCTTTTGTCGCCCGCAGGTTAGAAGGCGCCGATGTGGCACAGCGCTAAGGGCATCATCAAGAGCACGAGCGGCCTGAACGATATCGTGCTCCACGTCCTGCTGGGCGCGGCCATCTTCATCGTCCTGGCGATCGCCTTGAGGCGGCCGCTCTTGGCGTTCCTGCTGACCACGATCATCCAGATCGCCAACGAGCTCGTCGACCTCATCGAGGACGCGACGGGAACCGGCGTGGCCGGCTCCCTCGCCGATATCGTCTGGACGATGATCATCCCGGTCGTGCTTCTCGGCATCTGGGCGCTGAGGTCGCGGTTCCGGCGGCCCATTCGTGATCGTTCGAACCGGTGACGTCGCGGTGCCGGCGATCATTCGCGATCCGCCCGAGGACATCCCACCTCACCGCGAAAACCCGTCATCGTCAGTGGTTGAGGGATGCGACTGTTAACACGCCATTATGGTTGACGCGCTAGCGTGCCGGAGGGCCGCTGCGTTCGGATGAAGGCGGCGAGGCCCAGTGTCGCGTTGGGTCGAGTATCACGGTTTGCGTCTGTCGCGCTCCTTTGCCTTCGGTATCGGGCTGGCCGCTCTCACGCTCGCCGCCGGCCTGGAGACGCCTGCCTTCGCGGCTGGCGCGAACCTGCGCGGCGAAGCCATGCCGGCGGGCTTCGGCCGGCTGTCCCTGACCTTCGACGAGCCGATCCAGACCCGTATCCGCGTCTCCAACGGCGTGCTGATCGTCGCCTTCGGTAGCCAGGTCCAGGTCGATGTCGCCCGCATTGCCCGCGAATTGCCGAACTACGTCTCCGTCGCTCGCGTCGATCCCGACGGGCGCGGCATGCGCTTCGCACTGACCCAATCCTACAAGGCCAACCTGATCGAGGCCGGCGACAAGGCCTTCATCGACCTGCTGCCGCAGAACTGGTCGGGCGTCATGCCCGGCCCGCCGCCGGAAGCCCTCGCCGAGCTGACCGAGCGCCTGCGCCTCGCCGAAGTCCGGGCGAAAGACGCCGCGCGCCAGCCTCCCGCCCCTCCAGCCACGCTGACGATGAGCTCGGCCAGCCTGCCGACGCTGGAGCGCCTGATTTTCAAGGCACCGGCCGAGACGAAGCTCGCCAGCAACCTGTCGGACGGTACGCTGAAGCTGGTCTTCGACCGGCCGATGAATGTCGAGGCCGCCGCCATCCGCAATGCCCTGCCGACCGATATCGACCTCACCGGCCTCGATGCCGGCAAGGAAGCGCTGAGCCTGACCCTGTCGCTGCCCAAGGACTGGCAGGTCCGCAGCTTCGACGACGAGACCGGACTGGTCGTCGACCTGCTGCGCCCTGTGAAGCAGGAAGCGCCATCGCTTGTCGAGTTGTCAAAGCCGCCAGCACCGACGCCGCCTGCTCCGGCTGCGACACCGCCAACCGAACCCGCTCCAAAGTCCGCGGCGACGGCACCGGCGGCCCAGCCAGCCACACCGCCCACCCAGGCTGTGGCCGCAGCGCCAACTGCGCCCGAAGTGCCGCCGGGCCCGGTCGCCATCACGGTCGACGGCAAGCGCCTCGATTTCCGTTTCACCCGCCCCACGGGGGCCGCCGCCTTTCTCGATGCCGGCGTGATGACGCTGGTCTTCGACACGCGCGACACCATCGATCCCGCGAAGCTCGCCGGGCTGATGCCCAAGCTGATCGAGGACAGCACGGTCACCCGCGAGGGCAAGGTGACCCTCGTCAGGCTCAGGCTCGCCGGCCAGCCGCTTGCGCGCGTCTTCGACAACGGCCCGACCTGGTCGCTCGATCTCGGCGAGGATGCGGGACGGCCCGCCACCCCGGTCGAGCCGCAGCGCAGCATGGACGAGCGCGGCCAGACCATCGTCGCCGTGCCGCTCGCCGGCCTCACCGGCATCCACTGGCTTGAAACCGGCCCCGCCGGCCTTCCCGTTGCCGTAGCCACCGCGACGGGCCCGACCCGGCTGACGCCCAAACCCTATCAGTTCGTCGAATTCGGCCTGCTCCCGACAGCGCAGGGACTGGCCGTCCAGCCACATGCGGACGACGTCGCGGTCCGCGCCGGCACGGAGCAGGTCCGCATCGGCCGCAGCGGCGGGCTCAACGTCTCGCTCGACATCGGCGCCCCCCTCCCCAAGCCGGAGGAGAAGGCCAGGAAGCAGGAGGCAGCTCCGCTGCTGGACGGCGACGCCTGGGCCAGGCTGCGCCTCGACAATCCGCGCGAGCGCGCCCGCGCCCTGATGCTCGACATCACCGACGCTTCGCGTGGCCGCAAATCCGAAGCCCGTCTCGCGCTCGCCCGTTTCTATGCCGCCAACGGGCTGATGCCCGAGGCCGCCGGCCCGCTCAACGCCTTGCTCGCGGACGATAAGGCGATGCGCGGCAACCGCGAGGCGCTCTTCCTCAGGGGCGTCATCGCCACCGGGATGCATCGGCACCAACAGGCGCTGGCCGCCTTCGATGCCGGTCCGATCAAGGACGATGTCGAGGCAGGGCTGTGGCGCGCGCTGGTCGAGGAGCGCCTGAACCGCAATGCCCAGGCGCTGGTCGGTTTCCGCCGCGCCGAATCCGTGCTCGACCGCTATCCGCTCCATCTCCAGGGCGAATTCCGCGAGGCCATGGCACGCACTGCGCTCGCCCAGCAGGATATCGCTGTCGCCGAGCGCCAGATCCAGGCACTGGCGGACATGCCGCGCGGCAGTTTCGACCAGGAGCATCTCGCCCTGCTCCAGGCGCGGCTCGACGATATCAGCGGCCGCCCGGAGGCCGCGATGAACGGTTACAAGCCGCTCTTCGAGGCCAAGAGCCGCCCGGTCGCGGCGGAAGCTCAGTTGCGTGCGGTCAAGCTCGCGGATGCCGAGAAGCGCACCGACATCAAGCCCGAGGAAGCCATCGCCCGGCTGGAGACCGTCTCGGTCATCTGGCGCGGCGGCCGGCTGGAGATCGAGGCGCTGGCCGGACTCGGCCGGCTCTATGCCGACCAGCAGCGCTGGCGCGACGCCTTCATGGTCGCGCGCCGCGCCAACGAGAACTTCACCGAGGATCCGCTGACCAGCCGCATGCACGACGAGACGGCGCAGCGCTTCGCCGAGTTGTTCAGCGGCTCCGGCCTCGGCAAGCTGCCGCGCATCGAGACGCTGGCGCTGTTCTACGACTTCAAGGAATTCCTGCCGATCGGCCGGCGCGGCGACGAGATCACGCGCCTGCTCGCCGACCGGCTGGTCGAGCTCGACCTGCTCGATCAGGCCTCCGAGATCCTGAAATACCAGATGGACCGGCGCCTCAGCGGCGCGGCGCGTTCCACGGTCGCGGCACGCCTCGCCATGATCGACCTGATGAATGGCAAGCCCGCCGACGCGGTCCGCGCGCTCAACACCACGCGCCTCGTCGAGCTGCCGGCAGATGTCAAGCGCGCCCGTCTGCTGCTCGAGGCCAAGGCGCTCTCGGACCTCTCGCGCACCGATCAGGCGCTCGAGATGCTGGAGGTCGAGCGAGGCCCCGAGATCGATCGGTTGCGCGCCGACATCTACTGGACCGGCCGCCGTTGGCGCGAGGCGGGCGAGGCCTACGAGCGCCTGCTCGGCGAGAGCTGGCGCGGCGACGGCGCGCTCGGGGACAGCGAGCGAGCCGATGTCATGCGTGCCGGCGTGTCGTATGTGATGGCGAGCGAGAACCTGTCGCTCGACCGGCTGCGCAGCAAGTTCGCGCCGAAGATGGCCCGCGGCGCCGATGCCCGGACCTTCGCCTTCATCACCGGGGCCGACCGGACCCGCGCCGCCGACATCCGCGAGATGGCGCGCGCCACCGCGAATGCCGACACGCTCTCGGACTTCCTGAAGGCCTATCGCGAGCGCTATCCCGCCTATTCGGCAGCGATGCGCAAGCCGCAGGCTCCTGCCGCCGACAAGCTGCCTTCGCCCGCCGAGGGCGCGGCAGCCGAGCCTGCGGCGCCGCCGTCGCGGAGCTAGATCCTAGCCCGGACCCGAATTCGTGTCCTCGCCGCGCGCCTTGGCGCGCAGGACGAATTGCAGGTTGCGAATGTAGACGAAGACACCGAAGCCCTGGCCGAGGATGAAGACCGGGTCGCGCCGATAGAGCGCATACATCAGCAGCAAGGCGCCGCCGCCGATCGAAAACCACCAGAAGGTCATCGGCACGACCGAACGCCCGGCCTTCTCGCTCGCCAGCCACTGCACGACGAAGCGCATGGTGAAGAGCCCCTGCGCGACGACGCCGAGCAGGACCCACCAGTCGATATTGTTGACGAAGACGTCGTGGAAATAATTGCCGATGGTCTGCTGCAGGTCGATGAGCATCACATCGTCTCCGAGACGATCTGGGGCACGCGCTTGCGCCGCCGGATCAGCCACCAGACACCGGCGAGATCGAGGATACCGACCCAGAGCCGGTCGAAGAAGCCGTAATTCGAGACACCGGTCAGCCGCGGCCGGTCGTGCACGTCGACATGCAGCACCTTGTGGCCCTCACGCGCCATCAGCGCCGGCATGAAGCGATGCAGCGCATCGAAATACGGCAGGGCGAGATAGGCCTCGCGGCGGAAGCATTTCAGCCCGCAGCCGGTATCGCGCGTATCGTCCTTCAGCACGCGCACGCGCACGCCATTGGCGATCTTCGATTGCCAGCGCTTGAAGCCGGTATCCTTGCGACCGACGCGCTGCCCCTGCACCATCCCGGCCTGGAGGCCGGCCTTCTGCAGGACCTCGACCATCTCCGGCAGGAAGGCCGGATCGTTCTGGCCATCGCCGTCGAGTGTCGCCACGATCGCCGAGCGGGCATGGCGCACGCCGCTGCGCACGGCCGCGCTCTGGCCGCAGGACTGGGCGTGGGTGACGACGCGCAACCAGGGCCGCGTCGCGGCAAGATCGGCCAGCGCAGTCGCCGTGCCGTCGGTCGAGCCGTCATTGACATAGACGATCTCGAACGGGCCGATCGCCGCGCAGGCCTTCTCGATATCGGCGACGAGCGGCGCGATGTTGCCGACTTCGTTGCGCACCGGCACGACGACGCTGAGCAGCGGATGGGAAGAGGTTTCGGTCAAAGGGACATCATCCGGAAAAACGGTCCGCAAACTGCGTCAGAGCGACGGATAGGGCAAGGGTTTCGAGCAGAAGGGTGCCTCACGGCGAGCGGGCGAAGACGGCGATCTCCAGCTTGCGCCCGCCATTGAGGTTGAAGCCGTTGATCGTGGTCACGAGTCGCGGCTTCGGGTTCTGGCTCGCCAGCGCCGCATTGAAATCAGTGGCGAAGCGGCTCTCGACGAAGGCGACGCGGCAGCCCGGCTGGTTGAGGAAGGCGGCTGCATCGGCGCCGCTCGCGGCCATGGCGAGCTTCGTGCCGGTCAGGAAGACCAGGCTCGGCTCGCGATAGCCCAGCGTCACGACGGCCGGATCGGCACAGCCGGCAGCCTTGACGCTCTCCGCCAGCCGCGGTGAGAGCTTCAGCGAGCGCAGGCTCTCGATGGCAAAGGGATAGACCGCGATGGTCAGCAGCAGGCTCGCCAGCACGCAGCGCCAGAGCGCGCCCTCGAAATCGAGCCGCCGGAACGCCGCGACGACGCTGACGCCGGCGAGCAGGACGAGCGCGAAGAACGGCAGCGCGAGCAACGGCACCGCCCGGTCGAGCGTCCAGTTGCCGAACAGGATCGTGCCCATCAGCGCCAGCGGCACGATCACGACGAGGCAGGCGGTGAGCACCGCGCCGCGCCGGTAGCGGTTGATTCCCCCATTGAGCACGGCGAGCAGCAGGAGCGCGGTGATCGCCGGATAGAGCGGCAGAACGTAATGCGGCAGCTTGGTCGGCACCGCCTCGAAGACCAGCCAGGACGGCACGATCCAGGCGATCAGGAACAGGATCTGCGGCTCCTTGCGTCGCACCCAGGCGAAGGGCACCGCCATCGCCGCGAAGGCCGCCGCCGGCCAGTAGGTCGCGAAGAAGACGACGAGATAAAGCCCGGGCGGCCCCCAATGCTTTTCCTGCCCCTCGGCGACCTTGCCGAGCATGTCCTGGCCGACGCTGTCGGCGAAGAAGCTGCCGCCGGTCTTGATCATGATCGCGGCGAACCAGGGCAGCGCGACCACAAGGCAGAGCAGGAGCCCGGCGCCGAAGCGCAGCGGCTTCAGCCAGCGGAAGGAGCGCTGGCTCGCGCTCAGCACGAGGATGGCGAGGCCCCAGACCATCGGCACGATCGGCCCCTTGATCAGCAGGCCGAGCGCGGTGGCGCCCCAGAACACCAGCCAGTTGCGCCGGTCCGGCACGAAGGCGAGCGAGCGCGTCCAGTCGAGCCAGGTCCGGGCCAGCGCGCCCATCGTGGCAACGGCGCAGGCCGCCAGAAGCGCATCGGTCTTGGCGATGCGCGCCTCGACCCCGAGCAGCACCGCGGCAGCCATCAGCGCCCCGCCAAGCAAGGCCAGCGGCGGCGACAGGAAGGCCAATAGAGCCCAATAGGTCAGGAGCACGGTCGCGGTCGCGCCGATGAGCGAGGGAATGCGATAGAGCCAGATCTGCGTGCGCGCCTCCGGCACACCGAGCGCCTCGCCGGCCTTCACCGCCGCGCTCTGCAGCCAGTAGATGCCGACCGGCTTCTTGTGGCGGGCTTCGTCCTGGAAGCGGATATCGACGAAATCGCCGGTCTCCAGCATCTGCTTGCTCGCCTGCGCGAAGCGCGGCTCGTCACGGTCGAGCGGCTGGAGCGTGCTGTATCCGGGCAGAAAGGCAGCGAGCGACAAGAGCAGCAGGAAGATGCAGGCCCGCAAATGGCTGGCCGAAGCCGCTTGCTTGAGGCGGTCGATCGCTGGCGTGAGCGAAAACATCATTCATCCCCGCGGCTGCCGGCCGCAACTGTCCAGAATGCCGGCTGCCGCCCGATGGCGGGCCATTCAGGCACGATCAAGGCGGTGCCGCGCGGGGTTTACGCCGCCGGGCGTAGGTCGGCAAGCGCCGAAGGCCGATGGAGCCGATACAGGGCGCTGCGCCGCGTCATATAATATCGCGATGTGGACGCCAGCCGTCGATCGCCGGCGGCTCCCGCGTCAGTCGATGGAGGCCGCGCTGTCGACGCGGATCGCCTGGACCATGCGCGGGGACAGGGTCATGGCCTGATCTGGCGCCGGCACGACAGGCCCCACCGAAGCCGACAGGTTGATCGGCAACTCACAGGCCGCCTTGGGGCCGAGCATGGAGGCAGATTCGAGCACTGGCAGGCTGGCCGTCCTAACGAAACCGGGCTCAGCCGATGCCGGAGACGAAAGAGCCGCCGCGAGGGCGGCGATGGCGACGAACCGCAACATGGTTGCTCTCCACATGTCCCCCAATCCCATAACGAGGCAAGGCGCGACCTGTTCCGTTGGGCTGGAACCGAGCTATGCTGGCCGGAAACGGGGAAGGCTCGGCATGACGCGCCTGCTGACGAAAGCGCTGCTCTCCGGCCTCGTCGGCCTCGTCATCGGCCCGCTTTTGGGTGTGATCGCGGTCTTCGGCCTGATGCTGTTCGATCCGAAATGCGGCAGCCCCGGCGATTCCGGCGGCTGCGCGATGGGCCTGCTGACGGTGCCGGTCGCCCTCGCCCTGCCGAGCTTCGGGCTGTTCGCGCTCGTCAGCCTGATCAGAAACCTGTGGAGGCTGCGCCCGCGCGACCCCGCCGCCAAGATCCGCAAATTGCGGAACTGGGGCCGGGAAGACTGACGCCTCAGCGATCGAACGCGATTCCGAGATAGGTCCGGTCGTCGGTCCAGCCGTCGGCCCCGGAGCCCTTGACGCTGGCATAGGGGCCGATCTTGTCGGGGTCGATCCGCTCGACCTCGGCGAAGCTCGCCTCCCAGGCCGCGACCCCGAAAGCGTCCGGCTCGGCGAAATAGCCGTCGCTGAACAATTCGAGCCGCGCGACCTCGGTGGCGGGGTAATCCGCCGTGAAGACGTGCCGCTCGGCGATGGCGAAGCCGTCGAGCACGCCATAGCCGAGATCGCTCGTGGGATGATTGGAGAAGACGCGCTGGCCGCTGATGCCGCTATCGACGATCCGTTCGATCTCGGCCCGCGCGATCGTCGGCATCTCCTCGTCGCAAAGCCGCAGCACATGCGCCCTGATCGTGGCGCAAGCCTCAGCGCTCAGCCCGGCCGGCGGCTCGCGCAAACCATTCCAGACGGCATCGTCCGAGATCGAGCGCTGAGGCAGCGGATCGGCCCGCATCCTGCCAAGATGCGCCCAGCATTCGCGCCGGATCAGCGCCGTCACCCGGTCGAGCGGCTTCTCCTCGACATGGCGGATCGTTCCCAGCGCTTTCCCGCTCAGCCGGATGCCGGAATCGCCGATCGAGACCAGTTGCAGCACCGGGCCGTCATGATAGCCCAGCGCCAGCGTGCAGCCGATCCGGACGGCGGGATCGGCCGATGCCTTGTCCAGCAGACCATGCGCGGCATAGCCCCCGCGCAGTGCATCGCCCAGCGCCTGGACCAGCCTGCGTATGCGATCCGGCCCGCCGCGAACGCTCAGGTCCTCGTCGAGCAGGAAGCGGGTGAGCTCCGTCGCCACGAGGACGGAGGCGAAGCGCCCGGCCCGCATGGCGCCAAAACGGCGCCCGCTGCGGTCGGTCACCCCGTCGATCACGGCATAGCCGCGGCCGGGCAGGATGACGACACTGTCCTCGTTCTCCTCAGGCGTGGCGAAGCGCTTGCCGAGGCTGAAGCATTCAATCTGCATGGTCGTCGTCGTATCCGGCTGTCAGCGTATGCCCGTCGCCTCTGTCAGTTGCCGGTCACCTGGCGCCACTTCTCGATCATCGCCTTGGTGCCGCCGAGCTCCTCGACGGACTTGAGCTTGACCAGCTTCAGTTCGGAAAGCGGCTTCACATCGCCGGGCGCGGCGACATCCTTGCGCACCGAGCGGCGGCCCGCCTCCTTGACCAGCGCCTCCTGCGTCTTCTTCGACAAGGCCCAGTCGATGAAGCGCTTCGCCGGCTCCGGGTTAGGCGCGCCCTTCAGCATCGCGACACCGTCGGGCGAGGTCGTGGTGCCGTCCTCGACATAGGCGATCTTCACCGGGGCACCGCCGGCGACATATTCGAGCGCGTTGTCCTCGAGCGTCAGGCCGAGCGGCGCCTCGCCATCGGCGACGAAGCGCGGGACCGCGCCGGAGCTGTCGGAAAAGACGAAGTTCTTGGCCAGCTTGCCGTAGACATCCCAGCCCTTGTCGCCGCCGGCGGTCAGCACGGTCGTCATCTGCTGGAAGGCCGAACCGGAATTGTCGACGCGGGCCGAGGCAACCTTGCCCTTCCACTTCGGATCGGAGAGCTCGGCCCAGTTCTTCGGGATGTCGGCATCCTTGACCATGCGCTTATTGACCATCAGCACGTAGATGACGGTCGTGTAGGGCGTCCAGGCCGGGCTGCTGACGAAGCGCTCGTCGATGGCGCCCTGATCCTTCGGCGCATAGGGCGCGAGCAGGTCGGCATTCTCGCCCAGCAGCGAGCCGGTCACGCTCCAGATCACGTCGGCCTTGGGCGCGGCAGCCTCGGCACGGGCCCGGCGGAAGACGTCGCCGGAACCGAGCTGGACGACCTCGGCCTTGATGCCGGTTTCCGCTTCGAAGAGCGGGATCATCTTCTGCACGATCGAGGACTTGTGGGCGGTGTAGAGCACGACCTTGTTGTCGGCCGCGACCGCCGCTCCCGCGACACCGAACAGCCCCGCCGCCAGCAGGATGCGGCCGACCCAGATTTTCCGCGACGTCATGATGTTCAAGATCCTCTCCCAGTGCGTCGATCTGTGCCGACGATGATCAGCCATCTTGCCGTCCAATCGCGGCCATGCGCAACTAGGGGAAAGGGGAGATTCTTTGCCGGCATGGCTTATTTGAACGTCGAAGGCGCGATCAAGCGCTACGGGCCCACAACCGCGCTGAACGGCGTGTCCTTTTCCGTTGCCCAAGGGGAGTTCTTCACGCTGCTCGGCCCGTCCGGCTGCGGCAAGACGACCTTGCTGCGCTCGATAGCCGGCTTCTCGCAACTGTCGGAGGGCAAGGTTTCGCTCGACGGCACCGATCTGCTCTCAGTGCCGCCACACAAGCGCGATATCGGCATGGTTTTCCAGGACTATGCGATCTTCCCGCACCTGACCGTCGCCGAGAACGTCGCGTTCGGCCTCAAGGCGCGCAAGGTCGCCGCGTCGGAGATTCGCGACCGCGTCGCGGAGGCCCTGGCGACCGTCCGCCTCTCGGCGCTGTCCGAGCGCCTGCCCGCAGCGCTCTCGGGCGGCCAGCAGCAGCGCATCGGCATCGCCCGGGCGATGGTGGTGAAACCGCGCCTGCTGCTGATGGACGAGCCCCTATCCAATCTCGACGCCAAGCTCCGGCTCGACCTGCGCGACGAGATTCGCGACATCCAGCGCACGATCGGCATCGCCGCGATCTATGTCACCCACGATCAGGAAGAAGCGCTCGCCATCTCCGACCGGATCTGCGTGATGGATGGCGGCTCGATCGAGCAGATCGGCACGCCACAGCAGATCTATGGCAAGCCAGCGACACGCTTCGTCGCCTCCTTCGTCGGAACGATGAACCTGCTCCAGCCCTCCACCTTCGGCCTGCCGGACGTACCGGGCGTGGCGCAATGGGCCCTGCGGCCGGAGCGCCTGCGCCTTGCCGAGGCCGGGGCGGCCGGGCACGGCGCCTCCGCCATCACCGGCGTGGTCGAGCATTTCACCTATCTCGGCCGCGAGGCCCATCTGACGGTCCAGGCCCAGGGGAACCGGCTCGTCGCGCAGATCGCCGCCCCTCCCCCGGACCTCGTCATCGAGGCCGGTCGGGAAATCCAGCTCAGCTTCGACCGGGCCGATCTGCACGCCTTCGATGCCGCAGGCCAGCGTCTCCAGACGGAGCTTGCGGCATGAGCGCGGTCGCCGCCCCGGCAAGGCGCATCGGTTGGCGCCCGGATTTCTGGACGCTCGTCGCGGTAGGAGCCTGGGCGATCCTGATCGTGCTGCTGCTCATCCCGCTCGGCCTCGTGCTGATCTCCAGCTTCCGCGACGAGAGCGGCCAGCTCACGCTCGCTAACTGGCAGAGGCTATTCACCAGCACGCGCTACTTCAACGCCCTGATCAACACGCTGATCGTCGGCTTCGGCGGGCTGGCGGGCGCGCTCCTGCTCGGCTCGGTCATGGCCTTCTGCATGGCTCGCCTCCGCATCGCGGGCGGCCGCTTCGTTTCGATGATGGCGATCCTGGCGCTGGTCTCGCCGCCCTTTATCGGCGCCTATTCCTGGATCGTGCTGTTCGGCTCGGGCGGCATCGTCAGGCAGACCCTGATGAGCTGGGGCATCAACATGCCGCCGATCTTCGGCGTCTGGGGCATCCTCATAGTCTTCGCCTTCAAGTTCTATCCTTACGTCTACCTGCTGACGTCAGGCGCGCTCGCCAACATCAACCGCTCTCTGGAGGAGGCGGCAGAGAATCTCGGGCTGACGCCGTTCCAGCGCGTGATGAAAATCTCGTTCCCGCTGGTCCTGCCGGCGCTCTCGGCCGGCGGCCTGCTCGCGCTGATCCATGCCATCGCCGATTTCGGCACGCCACGCCTGCTCGGGCGCGGCTTCAACGTGCTCGCGACCGAGGCCTACACCGCCTATTCCGCCGAGATCGGCTCCAATCTCGGCATGGCGACCACGCTCAGCCTCGTCCTGATCTTGATGTCGATGATCTTCGTCTTCATCCAGCGCTACATGTCGCGGCGCAACGTCTACCACAGCAACCTAATCAACCGGCCCGAGAAGATCCAGCTGCGCGGCTTCGCGAATGTCGCGGCCCATGCGGCGGTCTATTTCATCGCGCTGGGCGGCGCGATGCCGGCGATCATCGCGGCGATCTACTCGATCAGGAAGACAAACGGGCCGGTCTTCCAGCCCGGCTTCGGCCTCGAAAGCTACAGCCGCATCATCGCCACGCTCGGCGACGTCGTGCGCAACTCGCTCGTCTTCTCCGGCGTCTCCGTGCTGCTGATCGTCGTGATCGGCACGCTGATCGGCTGCCTCGTCGCCAGGCGCAACACTGCCCAGAGCTCGCTGCTCGATGCGACCCTGATGGTGCCCTATGTCATGCCGGGCATCGTCGTCGGCGTCGCCTTCATCGCGGCTTTCAACACGCCGCCGCTGGTGATGACCGGCACGGCGGCGATCATCATCCTCTCCGTCTTTATCCGCCGCCTGCCCTATGCGGTGCGCTCCTCGGCGGCGGCGCTGCGGCAAGTCGGACCGAGCATGGAGGAAGCAGCGATCTCGCTCGGCTACAGCCCGGTCCAGGCCTTCATGAAGGTGACGATCCCGCTGATCCTGCCCGGCATCGTCGCCGGCGCGATGCTGTCCTTCGTGACGGCGGTCAACGAGCTCTCCTCGTCGCTGGTGCTCTATGTCGGCGGGACGATCACGATGCCGGTCAAGATCTACATCGCGATCAACGATGGCGACTACGGCACGGCCGCCTCACTCTCGACGATCCTGCTCGTGCTCAGCGGCACCGCGATCTACCTCGCCTTCCGCCTGCTGGGCCGCGACGAACGCGCCTTGCTCTAGGCGCAAGGCCAGGCGAGGCCCACAGGCAGATCAGATCAAGGCACGGTTCTTGAAACGCCGCCAACGAGAGGCCATCTCTCGGATCAGGCTGGAACAACGCGTTCCCGCAATGGAACAAAGAGGGTACGAAATGTCGCTCTACGGGACTTTGAAGAGCAGCGTTACAAGGGTTCGCCAGATGCCGGCTCCAAACATTCGGCAAGCTCCACTTGCTTTCGGCATGGTCAGTCTGGCGATCGGCTACTACCTACGCAAGATTCTTGGTCTGTACGACGCAGCCGCCGTCACCCCGCTTGGACTCTCTTTGCTCTCCGTTGCTGGAGCGGCGCTCCTGACATGCGCGATCGTGATCGCGGCGGGCTTCGTCGCCGAGGGCGAACGCGCTGAGCAGGCGTAGCAGCGGCCCGGCAAGCCCCAGCTCGATCACGCCTTGAAAGACAGTTGGAAAGCGGCTGGATTCTTCCAACTGTCGAGGCACCGCAAACGGGCTGAGTGCTTGAAAGGAGTGGCGAGCCCGGCAGGATTCGAACCTGCGACCAGCAGCTTAGAAGGCTGCTGCTCTATCCATCTGAGCTACGGGCCCGAAAGCGAGGGAAGTCCCTCGCCTGTCGGCATCAATGCGTCCACTGACCGACGCGCGTGAACTTGAAATTGTCGGAATAGGAGGCCGTGCGACGCTTGGCTTCGTTCGGCTGTTCGACGCGATAGGCGATGCCGTTGCGCGTGGCATAGGCGACGGCAGCAGCCTCGCTGTCGAACCAGAGCTTGAGCTGGCTCTTCATGTCCGAGGACGAGGTCCAGCCCATCAGCGGCTCGATCTGCCGCGGCGCCTCCGGCTCGTACTCGAGCAGCCAGCGCTCGGTCTTGGCCGTGCCGGACTGCATGGCCGTGCGGGCCGGGCGATAGATGCGTGCGGTCATGAAAGCGCTCTGCCGTCACCAAACCTGTGCAGCCCGCGACGCGAACCGCTTCATACAACCTCGGAATGATGGTCGGGGCACCAGGATTCGAACCTGGGACCCTCTGCTCCCAAAGCAGATGCGCTACCGGGCTGCGCTATACCCCGACAGTCCGCAAGTGCATCGAAACACTCGCGAAACTCCCGCAACGTCCAAACGTCAAGCCGTTGCAGGCCGGAACGCAATAGCATCGGCCGGTCGGTTTGGGAACAGGAAGTTCCCGTAAACTCCCCAGCGATGTTCTGCGCTCGTTCCGGCCCCTCTCCCCGGAGGGCTGGCCGTGGGTGAGCGGGCGACGATCCAGCAGCTCTCTGCTGAGCAGGGAAGTCGGTGCGCCTATTGTGGCGTTCGACTTGTCGTTCCAGGTCTCGACCGGAGGGGGGGGCGGACAGCTTGGAAGGAAGGCCAGCCGAACACCGGCCCTCGCCGGTCCTACAAGTTCCGCCGCGCGACCTTCGACCACGTCGTCCCCAAATCGGCGGGCGGCAAGGATCGATGGGATAATCTCGTCGTCGCCTGTCTCTGGCGCAACGGCTACCGCGCGAACCAGCCGGCCGATGTCGCCTTCCTGAAAATCGCTCGCCGGCTTCGGCGCCGCTCGCACCCGCACCAGCAATACGAAACCACCGGCTGGCGGCCGTCGTCGAACAACGGCTTGCGATCGATCACCTATCCCGCGGCTCCCGTCGAGGCCTCCCCCCCATGTCTGAGCGGGCAAGCACGAGCAGGTTCAGGCTTTCGACGATCTTGCCGTTCTGGACGGCGTCATTGATGTCGCCGGCTTCTATCTTCTTCTCGACGCGGTCGATCCGAAGCTCCTGGGCCTTAGCCGCTGCCCCGAGCTTCTCCATGTTGTTCTCTCGGCTGTAGTACCAGCCGAAAGCGACGAACAGGATCAGCACTATGTTGAACGTGCTGACGGGCTGCTTCATGAAGGCTTTCAGCATATCGGGCCCCGTTTTATCATCCATCGGCATATCCTAAAGCGCAGGCCAGTCGGGATTGTTCACTTCGAGGCAGCGATGTGTTTGATCGCTTGATCCTTGGCGGCGGAGCCGGAAGACGATCCGACCCAGTAGTAGACGACGCCGGCCGCCAGAGACTGCCAGGCGCCAAGCAGGAACAGCACCACGTCCTGCTGCACGCCAGACGCTTGCCGAGATCCCTCCGGCCTTCGTAGCGCTCGAAATAGGCCGGACCGCCGTACGCCTTCAGCGCCTTGAAATAGTCCGTCTCAAGGCATGCTTGAGCCAGGAACTCAGCCTCGCGTCCCGGCGTGCCGATCCCGCCCGCCTTCAAGCCATTCCTGATTGTCGACGATGCCTTGGACAACGGCAGCATTGCGTTTCGCGCCGCACGCCTTGGCGAGCTGCGTCAGGTCAGAGGTCGTGAACATGAATGCTCCGAGCAACAAAAAACCCGCCGGGCATGCGACGGGTTCTTTGGGGTTGAGATTAGATGAGTGATCGGGCAGATTAATGATTAGGCATTTTCAGGGGTTGGGGTTGAAATCTTGAAACGAGATTGGCCGAACGGCTTAGATTCCGTTCGATCTATTGGCGTAATCGGTTCATGTGTCGCACGAGATGCTAGGGTTTCTGTCTTTCCAGAAGCGCAGTGCCATTACCTTTGGCGCGTAAACACCATTAGTCTCATGTCAAGAAATTTGCGGAATCCCGTGAATCTGGAGCGGTTTGATTTCGACGAACCATCGCTAATGACCATTGACAGGGACATAAACAAGAATTTTGACCTAAACGAGCTAATGAGCCATGGTTCAATTATAATAGATTTTTATCGTGACACTTACTCTGTAGTTGATTTGGGCGGTGGTCGCTACGTAACATTCGGGTATGAACTAGAGAAGATTGGCTGCGAAGCGCTGGATTTGCCTGTTGTTAGGGGCATACCATTCACTGATCCATCTTACCCCGAACTATGGCTGTCCCATTTCCTAAAATTCTCCCGGCGCGTTAACGCGGCTAAAGTCAACGTTTTCATCGCACCGGTCCACCAATCTAGCGTTTGGTGGACAGAGACTGAGTTTAGGCGAGATGAGACTTGGCTGCCCCGCCATGTGATCGTGAGAGCGAAGGTTCTTGGGTTCATGCAAAGGATCGCTTTAGCAAGCCTTAGGCGGTCTGTTATGATCCCGATGCAGCCCGAAGACATAAAGCTGGATGAAACTCATGAATATGGGCTTGGTCCTTCGCATCTTTCTCAGAGCTCCTACGATAGAGCCAGCCTATTGATGCGCAAGTTCCCAGAAATCGTTCACTCCATCAGCGCATCAGCGGCGCGCCGATCGGAAATTATTCGGGATGAAATGAGTGATTGGATTACAATGTCGAGACAGGGCCACCCAATCTAACGCTATGTGACAATTTTAAGCACACCTCCGTCATTCCATAAATCACCTGAGATCAGCCCGGATGTCGACGTAGGCAATGAGGTAAGCCCGACTATCGCGGCCGACACTCCGTTGCGCCTTAACCGGAAGAACTGTAGGAAACTCAATTCATTATCCGCTGCCACAAAAGCAGGCAGCTCTTGCGCAGTAAGGTCAAACATTAGCTTACGATTGTTTGCGGTGGCGGCGGTTTCATCCATCCAGAAACGAGGGATTGGAGCCGCTTTTTCTGATTCAATGAATGTCTGAACTCAGCTCCCAAAGCGGGCAAATTCTGAACCAGAGCGAACGACAGATAGATCGGTCAAATTCGCGACGTTACCAATGTAAGCGTCGTGCGCGCCTGCCGCTCGGATGGCGGCAGAAGGCCCGATAGCCGCCGTAGCAAAGCTTGCAGCGCCCCATTTCGGATTTGACATCGCGATCGGACCGGACCCATCGACGTGATACCGAACTTTGGCGTCTGAGGGCGATTGCGGCCCTTGAAAGATCGGCGCGACAAGCGAGAGGGAATTCCCCGAGAAATTCACGTCATCCCAGGTGTTGTTAGCGAAGCCGGCGTGCGGCCTCTGGCGCCACGTACAGCCGTGAGGCTGCCAGGTCGCAGGTCGAGTTGCAGGCCTGGAATGCCGTCAACAACTGTCGCGGCGGCTCGCTCTGGGCTGCTGGGTGGGCTGCTTACCTCTCCTTCTTCCGCGACGTGTGCGGCTGGTCTGACCCAGTCCTAGAGCGCTTTGAGATCGACGAAGCCCTGATGAAGAGCTGCGGTTGGGTCTGGTGGCATGAGAACGTGCTCGCCATCTCCGACCGCCCGACCGTGATCAATCGCGACAAGCAGGGCCGGCTTCATAGCGAGGTCGGGCCGTCAATCGCCTATCGCGATGGCTGGCAGCTTCACCACTGGCACGGAACGTCTGTCCCTGCCGAGTGGATCGAGAAGCGCGCTGATCTCAGCCCGAACACGGTCATCAAGGCTCAGAACGTCGAGCAGCGTGCGGCAGGAGCAGCAATCGTTGGATGGCCGAAGATGCTTTCCGTCCTCAAGTCGAAGACGGTCAATAAGCACGCCAACCCGAACATCGGCGAGCTGATCGAATTGACGCTTCCGGGCCTTGATGAGCCGAAGGAGCGCGTCCGCGAGCTATCCGATTCCGAAGAGGAGAAGCTGTTCGCCAATGTGCGTCCAGGCTATCGGCCGATCCTGCGCTTCGCGGTGCTGTCTGCCCTTCGTCGCAACGAGCTGCTGGCGATGCACTGGGAGCACGTCGACTGGGGCGGCCGGCGTCTCAACCTGATGCGCAAGGGTGAGGTCATCGGCTTCATCCCGCTCTCGACCGAGATGGAGCGCGTCCTGCGGAGCGTCATCCCAGAGGGCGAAACGAGCCCTGCCGGCCCGGTCTGGCTTTACCGGCCTGCCCGCCATGAGGAAGGCGCCGATAACCTGACACCGCGCCCGATCACGCATGAGGGGCTGAAGACCGAGTTCCGTCGCGCTCGCAAGAACGCCGGCATGAAGTCAAGCCACCAAGATCCGCTGATGGGCTACCGATTCCACGACAACCGACGCACCGGCATCACTCGCTTGGTGCGCGATAGCGGCAACCTGAAGCTCGGTCAGAAGCTCGGCCGGCATGCCTCAATTGCGACGACGATGAAGTATGCCCACGCCACCGAGGACGATCTGCGCAAAGCGCTCGACGCCGTGCATTCTTCCCGTGAAAGTTCCCAGATTGATAACGAAGCTCTCGAAAACACCAAGGAAATCAAGAGGATCGTATGATTAGGCAATCTGCTCCCAAAGCAGATGCGCTACCGGGCTGCGCTATACCCCGACGAAGCATTCCAAACGTTGCGGTTCGCTATCATGCTACAGGCCGCGCCGGCAAGCGAAAGCCAACCGCATCGCGTCGCCCGTGTGCAGCAATCTGGCCGCCGCACCCCTCAGCGCTTGAACAGCGCGTGCTCGACCTTGTCTCCCGCCTTGATGCCGAGCTGCTTGCTGACGCCGCCATTGATCTCCAGCACCGACAGAACCGGCTCCCCCGATGGAATCGTCCGCGTCGAGAGCGGCTCGGTGCGCTCGGCGATGCGCGCAATCGTGCCATCCGCCCGGATGAACAGCATGTCGAGGGAGATGTAGGTATTCTGCATCCACATCGCCACCGGCTCGGTGGCGGCGAAATCGAACAGCATGCCGCGGTCAGCCGGCATGTAGCTGCGGAACATCAGGCCCTTCGCCCGCTGATCCGGCGTGCGCATCACCTCGACCTGGAAGGTGTGGCGCGTGCCACCGCTGACGATGACGAGCGATTCGAGGCCCGCGCCTCCGGCTGCGGCCGGCTGGCCCTGCGCCTGCAGCCCGGCCGGGGCCAAGGCGATCAGCGCCAGCGCGACGGCGGCGAGAGCGGTTCTGACGGCATGCATCGCTTTGGACTCCGTGGCGGCCATGGCCCGCATGCTCTAGAAGCGGCCGATGGCAAATCTTCGGCAGATGGCCGCGTTCGCCGCCTTTCGGTCAAGCCTTTCGTCATCATATGAATGCGGGATGCCACGCGGCGCCGCCTGACGGCTTTCTTTCGTCATCGGCTTGCGGCAGTTTCGCCGGACCAAAGAACCAGGAGATATCCATGATCGCTGCGCGCCCTCGTCGGACGACGCATCTCGCAGGCACGGCCCTGGCCGCCTTGTTCCTGACCTTCGCGTCCTCGACCTGGGCCGCCGATTTCCAGCTCGACAACGTCAAGATCGACCTCGGCAAGCTGGTGATCAACGCGCCGAAGATCGCGGTCAAAGGCTCGACCCTGGAGAAGGATGCCTTCCTGGCGCTGTTCACTGGCACCGGCGAATCGGCTGCCGGCCGGGCGGCCAAGCTGAACGCCGCCGAGATCAGCGCGCCGGAACTCTCGCTGGTCCAGACGGTCGGCGACCAGAAGCAAACCACGACCTATCGCGACATCCGCCTCACCGATATCCGCGAGGGCAAGGTCGGCCGCGGCGAATCGGCCAGCGCCAGCATCACGGCCGACGGCGCCACGACCGGCCCGATGAAGGGCGAGCTGAAGCGCACTACCTTCGACGCCTTCGACCTGCGCCAGATCACCCGCGTCCTGACCGAGAAGGCAGCGCCCGGCACCAACGAGGCGATGCTGCCGATCATCGGGAATTTCGAGCAGGACGGCTACAACCTGGATATGGGCAAGGCCGGCAAGATGTCGCTCGGCCGCACCACCGCGCGCGGCTTCGCGGCCAAGGTCGGCCCCGAGCCGCTGCTCGAGGTCATGTCCCGCCTCGCGGCGGCGAGCGAAGAGGTCGAGCGCAAGCAGGGCGACAAGACGGCCGATGCCGACAAGTCGCCGACGAAGACCGAGGCCGAACGGCAGCTCGGCCTTTCCGTGCTCTCGCTCTTCGACATGTTCGAATACGGCAGCGGCGAGGCGCGCGACCTCGTCATGACCGTGAACCCGCCGCCGAAGACCACCGCCAAGGGCGACGCCGTCGACATGCGGATCGCCCGCATGGCCTTCGGCGAGAACACCTCGGCGAAATCCGGCTTCGTCATGGAAGGCTTCCAGTTCCGCTCCGGCGAGGCCAAGGGCGGCATCGATTCGATCGGCTATTCCGGCTTCGCTTTCGCTTCCGTCATCCGCGAATTGCGGGCCGCGCTGGCCGAGCCGGATAAGCCGATCGACGAGTTCGATTTCCGCCGCTTCATCCCGACCCTCGGCACCATCCGGCTTGCCGGCATCTCGATCGACGCGCCCGCGATCATAACCGGCAAGGAGCCGGTCAAGATCTCGCTCGGCACCTTCGAGATCAAGGCGGGCGAGCAGTTGAACGGCATCCCGACCAGCCTGGCGCTGACGATCGACAAGCTCGTCACCCCGGTTTCCGAGGCCACCGGCAACCCGGCCGCCAAGGACATGATCGCGATGGGCATCCGCACGCTCGACCTCTCGGCCAAGCTCGACCTCGCCTGGGAGGCAGCCAAGAACGAGATCGCCATTCGCACGCTCTCCTTCGGCAGCGCCGGCCTCGCCCAGATCGAGGCCTCCGGCACGCTCGGCAACGTCACCAAGGACCTGTTCGCCAGCGATCTCGCGCTTGCCCAGGTCGCGGCGCTCGGCGCCACCGCCCGCAACCTGCAGGTCAAGCTGCAGAATTTCGGCCTGGTCGAGAAGCTGGTCGAGAACGAGGCGCGCAAGTCCAAGCGCAAGGTCGAGGATGTCCGCCAGCAGTTCACGATGGTCGCGAGCCTTGGCCTTGCCGCCATTCTCGGCCCGTCCGACGGCGCCAAGAGCGTCGCCGCCGCCGCCGCCCGCTTCGTCGCCAAGCCCGGCACGCTCACCGTCTCCGCCAGCGCCAAGTCGGCGACGGGCCTGGGCCTCGCCGACGTCATCACCATGACGGAGCCGACGGAGATCTTCGAGAAGATCGACCTCAAGGCCGATGCGCAGTGAGCTGAGCATTTTTAAGCGAAGTGGACACCGGTTCGCGTGAAGAAAATGCGACCAACTGAGGATCACGCCGTCGCGCCCGAAGACCGCAACTGGCGCCCCTCCGCCGTCCAGGCGTGGTGGGCGGGCCTGGCGCCCGTCCCCCGCGGCTGGCTGCGCAAGCGCCTGAACCCGGACAACCAGACCCGGCTGCATCTCGCGAAGCTGATCACGCGGCGGCCGGGGCAGTTCACGGTCGGCGCCTATACCTATGGGCGCCCCAAGGTGCGCTTTCCGGAAAGCGGCGCCCGGCTCGTCATCGGGCGCTACGGCTCGATCGCTGAACAGGTCGAGATCCTGCTCGGCGGCAACCACCGCCTCGACTGGGCGACGACCTATCCCTTTCCCGCCCTGCCCGGCCTCTGGCCTCAGGCGGGTGCGCGATCGGATTATCATTCGTCGCGCGGCGACGTCGTTATCGGGCACGACGTCTGGCTCGGCTCGCAATGCATGGTGATGTCGGGCGTTACGATCGGCCATGGCGCCGTGGTCGCGGCGCGCTCCGTCGTCACGCGCGACGTGCCGCCCTATGCGATCGTCGCCGGCAATCCGGCCCGTGTCGTCAGGTATCGCTTCGACGAAACCCGGATCGCAGCACTCGTCGAAACCGCCTGGTGGAACCGGCCTCGCGCCGAGATCGAACCGCTGATCCCGCTGCTGCTGTCAGAGCAGATCGACGCGTTGCTGGAAGCGCTCAGGAAGCGCCCATCAGCCGGCGCTTGAGCCCGAGCGCCGGCTTCTCGATCAGGTACCAGGACAGCGCCGCCACGACGACGGTCACGGCCAGCGACGGCCAGAGCAGCGCCACCGCGCCAAGCGAGGGGAACAGCGCGTGCAGCGCCTGCTGCACTGGCCAGCCATAGAGATAGACACCGTAAGAGAGATCGGCCGGCGGCTCGACCGAGCGCCGTGTCAGGGCCGGCGCCAGCGCCAGCACGAGAACGCCCCAGGCTGTGACGAGATAAAGCGCCGCCTTGTAGAACGGCGTGAAGGAGAGCGGCACCAGCGCGAGCAGCGCAACGGCCAGCAGCGGCAGCGAGAGCGGCACCTTCTCGCGATAGAGATAGACGACGCCACCGGCGAGGAAGATCAGCGGCAGGCGCAGCGCCGTCTCCGTGCCCTTCGAACCATGCGGCGCCATGACCTCACGCAGGACGACGGCCAGCGTCAGCACCAGGAGCGCCGCCAGCGCGAGACGCGGCCGCGCCAGTATTCCGGCGAGCCCCGCGACGAGCACACCGAGATAGCACAGCGTCTCGTATTTCAGCGTCCACACCGTCCCCAGCGGGAAGGGCAACGGGTTGGTCTCGAAGACGCCAGGCAAGGCCGCCGCGCTCTTGAAGGTGGTGAGCGTGCCCGAGATGAAGCGCCACAGCCGCGGGTCGCTGAAATAGGCGGATCGGTCGAGTGTCGTCATCGCTGCGCCCAGCACGAGCGCGACGATCAGCGTCGCCGCGATCAGCCCCGGCGCGATCCTGAGCAGGCGCGCCACGACATAGTCGCGCCAGCCGCGCCTGACGAAGCTCATCGTCACCAGAAAGCCGGAGACCGCGAAGAAACCGTTGACCGCATGCTCACCCAGCGTGAAGCCCGTCGTCTGGAACCAGGGCTCCTGCTCCACCCGCCCGTCTGTGACGCTGAAGGCATGCGACACCACGACAGCGAGAGCCATCTCGAGCCGGAGCAGGCCGAAATTATTGTGCGGATTAGCGAGCGCCTCCGCGACCGTGGACCGAGGCCCGCTCATGGCATCTCCCCCAGCCCCTCATGGGCGAGCGCCGTCTCGCCACGCCGCCAGGCACGCGCGCCGGCGGCCGAGCCAGCATGCGCGAACATCTTCTCGCGCTTCAGCAAAAGCCCGTAGCCCGCAGCCTTGCCGATATTCTCCAGCATGCGGATCGGCCCTGGCCCGGCGAGCCCGTATTTCCGGGCGATGTAGTGCTCGGACCAGGCGAGGTGCCAGCGCGCCTTGAAGCGCCGCTGCGGCGACGGCGCCGTCGAGCGGCCACGGCCATGGCGCGCCTCGGCTTCATGGACATGGACAAGCGCATGGCCGGCATCGCGCATGCGCCGGCACAGATCGTCATCCTCGTAGAACAGGAAGATTGCCGGGTCGAAGCCGCCGAGCGCGACGAAGGCCTCGCGCCGGATCAGCAGGCAGGCCCCCGACAGGAAGGGAAGGCAGGCATCGCCTTCCGGGATCGCCATGGCACCTGAGCGATTGAGATGCGGAGGCGAAAGCAGCGAGCGCGGCTGCAGGAAGATGCGGCCCGACGGCTCGACGATGCGCGGCGCCAGCATTCCGGCATCGGGATAGCGTTCGGCGGCCGCGAGAAGCGCCGCGGCAGCGCCCTTCGTCAGTTCAAGATCCGGATTGACGATCAGCACATACGACGTGTCGGCTACGACGACGCCGAGATTGTTGGCCCGGCCATAACCCTCGTTGCGGGCATTCGCGATCACCCGCGCGCCCTTCGCCACCGCGATGGCGCGGCTGTCGTCGCCGCTGGCATTGTCGACGACGATGGCGGGCACGCCCTCCCCGGCCAGCGCATCGAGGCAGGCGGGCAGGACCTCGGCGCTGTCATAGCTGACGACGATGGCGGTGATGGCGGCGGCGGGCATTGCCGCCTTGTGGCCATGTCGGGAGGCCGGAAGCAAGCGATTTCAGCGGCGCGCGAGCGCGCCGATTTCGCCCTTGATCCGCTCGCGCTCGCCAGCCTCGCAGCGATGCGGCGCCTTGTAGGACTTCACGGCATAGCCGGCATTGGCCGCGACGAAGCGTTGCCGATCCTGTCGATCGAGTCGCGCGATAATCCGGCTGCGATCGACCTGCAGGCCGCAATCATAGGCGCGCGAGACGGTGGCTGCGGCATACTCCACCGTGCCGGGCATCGGCCCGACGGCCGTGCAAGCCGCGAGCACCGCGCACAGAGCCGTTGCAGCGGCAAGCTTAGGGGACGAAGGCATCGGCACGGGCAGCTCAGAGCGTGTTGAAATCCCCGGCCCGGATACGGCCCATCCGCACCTTCAGCTCCGCCCGCTCCTCGGCCGTGCAAGGCTGCGGCTTGACGCCCTGATTGATCATCTCGGCTTCGGAGACACCGACATAAGCCGAGCGTGCAGCCGCGATCTGCTGGTCGTCGGCGCCCCTCGCCTTCTCGGCCGCGAGGAAACGGTCGAGCGTCGTGCGCTGCGGCGAGCCGGCCTTGCAGGCCGTGGCGCGTGACACTGTCGTCGCCAAAGTCGAGGCACGGCCGGCGCTGCTGTCGCCGGCGGCGACGCAGGCGCCGAGCAGCGGCGCAAGAAGACAGGCGAGCGGCAGCGCCCGCCCGATCGACAGCAAGGCCATGGACGTCAGCCGTTCTTCTCGGGAGCGTTGATCCGCAGATGCGCCTCGCGCAGCTGCTTCGGCGTCGCCTCGGCCGGTGCCCCCATCAGCAGATCGACGGCCTGCTGGTTCATCGGGAACAGCGCGACCTCGCGCAGGTTCGTCGCGCCGGCCAGCAGCATGATGATGCGGTCCACGCCCGCCGCCATGCCGCCATGTGGCGGAGCGCCGTACTGGAACGCGCGATACATGCCGCCGAAGCGCTCGATCACCGTTTCCTCGCCATAGCCGGCGATCTCGAAGGCTTTCACCATCGCTTCGGGGCGATGGTTGCGGATGCCGCCGGAGGCCAGCTCGAAGCCGTTGCAGGCGATGTCGTACTGGAAGGCCTTGAGCGAGAGCGGATCTTCCTCGGTCAGCGCCTTCAGGCCGCCCTGCGGCATCGAGAAGGGGTTGTGCGAGAAATCGACCTTCTTCTCGTCCTCGTTGTACTCGAACATCGGGAAGTCGACGATCCAGGCGAAGGCATAGGCGTTCTCGTCGATCAGCCCGAGCTCGGAACCGACCTTGTTCCGGGCGCTGCCGGCGAACTTGTAGAACTTGTCCGGGTCGCCCGCGACGAAGAAGCAGGCATCGCCGCCCTTGAGTCCCATCTGCTTGATGATCGCGGCGACGCGCTCAGGTCCGATGTTGTTGGCGATCGGCCCCTGGCCCTCGCCGTCTTCCTTGACCATCAGGTAGCCGAGGCCCGGCTGCCCCTCGCCCTGCGCCCAGGAGTTCATCCGGTCGCAGAAGGCTCTGCTGCCGCCGCCCGGCGCAGGGATCGCCCAGACGCGGTTCTTCTCGCCTTCGAGGATGCGCGCGAAGACCTTGAAGCCCGAGCCGCGGAAATGCTCGGAGATGTCCTGCATGATGAGCGGGTTGCGCAGGTCCGGCTTGTCGGAGCCGTATTTGGCGATGGCTTCGGCATAGGGAATGCGCGGCCAGTTGCGCGCGACTTTTTTGCCCTCGGCGAACTCCTCGAACACGCCGGTAATGACCGGCTCCATCGTCGCGAAGACGTCTTCCTGCTCGACGAAGCTCATCTCGACGTCGAGCTGGTAGAACTCGCCCGGCAGACGGTCGGCGCGCGGGTCCTCGTCGCGGAAGCAGGGCGCGATCTGGAAGTAGCGGTCGAAGCCCGCCATCATCAGAAGCTGCTTGTACTGCTGCGGCGCCTGCGGCAGCGCGTAGAATTTGCCGGCATGCAGGCGGCTCGGCACCAGGAAGTCGCGCGCGCCTTCCGGCGAGGACGCGGTCAGGATCGGCGTCTGGAACTCGGAGAAGCCCGAATCCTTCATGCGGCGGCGCATCGAGTCGATGACCTTGGTGCGCAGCATGATGTTGTTGTGCAGCTTCTCGCGACGCAGGTCGAGGAAGCGGTACTTGAGGCGGGTATCCTCGGGATATTCGAGGTCGCCGAAGACCGGCAGCGGCAATTCGGCCGAAGGGCCGAGCACTTCGATCGCCGTCGCGAAGACCTCGACCGCACCGGTCGGCAGGTTGGCGTTCTCGGTGCCGGCGAGGCGGGCCTTGACCTTGCCGTCGATGCGCACGACCCATTCCGAGCGCAGCGTCTCGGCCTCGGCGAAAGCCGGCGAATCGGGGTCGATGACGACCTGCGTCATGCCGTAATGGTCGCGCAGGTCGATGAAGAGCACGCCGCCATGGTCGCGGATGCGATGGCACCAGCCGGAGAGGCGGACATTCTGGCCGATGTCGCTGTCACGGAGCGCGCCACAGGTATGGGAACGATAGCGATGCAGGGTCACGGGCTCAGTCTTTCGGAAATGCGTCGGTGGCCGGCGCGAAGCGCCAGCCACAGCTTGGGGCTAACCACACGCGCGCGCCCGAAATGTCAAGAACGCCCGCGACATCCTGCGGCTCTCTCTGCTAAGACGACGACATCATGCATCTGATTTCCGATACCGCCGCGCTCTCCGCCGCCTGCGATCGCCTCGCGACCCATCCTTTCGTCACGGTCGACACCGAGTTCCTGCGCGAGACCACCTATTACCCCAAGCTGTGCCTGATCCAGATCGCCTCGCCGGACGAGGCGGTACTGGTCGACCCGCTTTCACCCGATCTCGACCTCACCCCGTTCTTCGGGCTGATGGTCAACGAGAACGTGGTCAAGGTCTTCCACGCCGCCCGGCAGGACCTGGAAATCGTCTGGCTTCTCGGGCGCGTGCTGCCGACCCCGCTCTTCGACACGCAGGTCGCGGCCATGGTCTGCGGTTATGGCGACTCGGTCGGCTACGAGCAGCTCGCCAACGACCTCGCCAAGGCGCGCATCGACAAGTCCTCGCGCTTCACCGACTGGTCTCGCCGCCCGCTGACGGAGGCGCAGCTGTCCTACGCCGAATCGGACGTCACGCATCTGCGCGACATCTATCTCGCCTTGAAGGCCGATCTCGATGCCACCGGCCGCGAGAACTGGGTGGCTGAGGAGATGTCCGTACTGACCTCGCCCGCGACCTACGAGGTCAAGCCGGAGAATGCCTGGCAGCGCCTCAAAGGCCGCATCCGCAAGCCGCGCGAGCTTCCGAACCTGATGGAGATCGCCGCCTGGCGCGAGCGCGAGGCGCAGACCCGCGACGTGCCGCGCCAGCGCGTGCTCAAGGACGATGCGCTGATGGATATCGTCCAGCGCGGCCCGCGCTCGGTCGAGGCGCTCGCCGAATTGCGCTCCGTCCCCAACGGCTTCGAGCGCTCGCGCAACGGCGCCGAGGTTCTGGCCGCGATCGAGCGCGCCGCCGCCCTCGATCCCAAGACCCTGCCCCGGCTGGAGCGCGAGCGCGGCCGTCCGACCAATGCCGCGGTGCTCGACCTGCTCAAGGTCCTGCTCAAGGCGGTGGCGGATGCCGAGCGCGTCGCCCCCAAGATCATCGCCTCGACCGACGATCTCGAGGCGATCGCCTCCGACGACCTCGCCCAGGTCCCGGCCCTGCAGGGCTGGCGCCGCAGCGTCTTCGGCGAGAAGGCATTGGCGCTCAAGGACGGCTCGCTCAGCCTGCGCATCCAGCGCGGCCGGGTGGTCGTGGGCTGACGGCCTCTGGCGACGCCGAATGCACCACGCTATATTGACCTTAATTCAGACCTGAAATTGGCATCTTATTTTCGGGTCGAGTTAAGGGGAAGCCATGCAGCGCGTCGAAGCTGAGATCGCCGTCAGCGTCTCCGATCTCGAGAAGAATCCTACTGCCGTGGTCGATGGCGCGCGGGGCAATCCGGTCGCGATCCTGAATCACAATCGCGTCATGGCCTATATGGTGCCGGCCGACACTTATGAGGCGCTGGTCGATGCGCTCGACGATCAGGTTCTCATCGAGATCGTCCGGGCGCGGGCCGGCGAAAAGGGCGAGCCGGTCGGTCTCGATGAGCTATAAGCTCGAATTCCTGCCATCCGCACGGAAGGAATGGGACAAGCTCGGCGTGACGTTGCGCGAGCAGTTCAAGAAAAAGCTCGGTGAGCGACTGGCGCATCCAAGGGTGCCCGCTGACGCCCTGCATGGCCTGCCGGATCACTACAAGATCGAATTGCGCGCCGCGGGCTATCGGCTGGTCTATCGCGTCGAGGACGAGCGGATCACGGTCGTGGTCGTTGCCGTCAGCAAGCGCGAACGCTCACAAGTCTACGACGCCGCGAAAAAGCGATGAGACTTACCCCATCTACCCGCTGCCGTAGCTCTTCACCAGCGAGCCCGCGACAAGCCCCCAGCCGTCGACCAGCACGAAGAAGATCAGCTTGAACGGCAGCGCCACCGTCACTGGCGGCAGCATCATCATGCCCACCGACATCAGGATCGAGGCCACCACCAGGTCGATGATCAGGAAGGGCACGAACAGCAGGAAGCCGATCTCGAAGGCGCGGCGCAGTTCCGAGATCATGAAGGCCGGGATCAGAACCTCGACACCGATATCCTGCTGCGTCTGCGGACGCGGCCCCTGCGACATGTCGAGGAACAGCGCCAGGTCCTTCTCGCGGACATGCCTGAGCATGAAGGTCTTGAAGGGCACGACGCCGCGATTATAGGCCTCCTGCGGCTGGATCTGCCCGGCGACCAGCGGCTGGACCGCCGTCGTGTAGGCCTCGCGCAAGGTCGGCGCCATCACGAATCCGGTCAGGAACAGGGACAGTCCGAGGATCACGGCATTGGGTGGCGCGGTCTGCGTGCCCAATGCCGAGCGCAGCAGCGACAGTACGACCACGATCCGGGTGAACGACGTCACCATGATCAGGATGGACGGCGCCAGCGACAGCACCGTGATGACGGCGATGAGCTGGAGCGCCCGCTCCGCCACGCCGCCGCCCTGCCCGAGGTCGAGCGACAGTGTCTGCGGCAGTGCCGGCACGCTCTGGAGCACAAGCAGCAGCGCGGCCGCCGCCAGGGCACGCCCGCCTCGAAACCGTCTCGCTCGTCCGCCGATGACCTTCACGCGCGCCGCCACTGCCCGACTCAACCGATCGGGTGCGCCTGAAGCTAGCCACGCGAAAACGCCGCGCAACCGGTGCGCGGCGTCATAAGGCTGGAGAGCCGACAATCCTGTTGATGGCCCGCCGCCCGAAGGCGCTCAGGCCGTGCGCCCCTGCCTCAGGACTTGGCCTTGGGATCCCGGCCAAGCAGCCGGGCGAACTCGGCTTCGATCGCGTCCACAGAGAAGGGATCGATCTCCTTGGTCGCGGGCTCGGCCGGCTTTTCGGACTCAGGCTGCGGCTTGGGAGCTTCGACCGGAGCCGGCTCTTCCGCGATCGCGACAGGCGCCGGCTCGACGAAAGCGGGCTCGTCGACAATCGGCTCTGGCACGGGATCCGGGGTCGGTTCCGACTCCGGCTCCGACGGCTCCGGATGATGGATCTCGGCCGGCTTCGGTTCGAACAGCTTCGGCTCCGGCGCCTTCGAAAGCGGGCGATCCAGCGAAAGCCCGAGCGCGGCAGCAAGCTCGGCCTCGACATCGCTCGGGATCGGCTTCTGGCGCGGCGGAGCGACCGGGGCCGGCGCCACGACGGGCTCGGATACGATCTCCGGTTCCGGAGCCAGCGGCTCGATGTGAGGCGCCGCCGCTTCCACCGGCGCCAGCTCCGCCTCGACGACGGGCGCAGGCGCAAATGTCTCGACGGGCGCGGGCGGCTCGACAGCCGGCGCAGCGCTCGCGACAGGCGCCTCGCTGCCGAGATTGGCCGGACGCACGGCGGAGAAGGGCCGCTTCAGCGCCTCTTCCAGCTGGCGCGTCATGTCGTCGAGCTCGCCGGGGCTGACGGCCGGCTGCGGCGCATGTTCGCGCGCGAAGCTCGGCGCCGGCCCGGTCGTGACCGGGGGCACCGGCATGGCCGGAGCGGCAGGCTTGGCAGGGGCAGCAACCGCCTCGCCCGCGGCAGCGACGCCGAGAGCGGCGGCGACACCCGCGGTCGCGGCCGTGGACGCAGAGATCGTCGCAGGCGGCTCGACGGGCACGGAAACGGGGCGGGTCGGCAGCGGTGGCAGCAGTTCCGGCCCTTCGGGATAACCGGTGCGGCGTGCCTCATCCCCTGCCCGCAAGGCGGGCTCGCTCGGCGGAACCAGCGTCTCGAACGGCGGCAACGGCCGGTCCATCGCGGCGGTATCGGCATAGCTCGGCGGCGCGGCGCGGCTGCCGCTGCGCAGGATGTTCGTCTCGACCACGACATCGGACGCACCGCCGATCATCAGCAGATGCTCGATATTGTCACGCCGGATCAGCACGAGCTGACGCTGGCGATCAAGGTCGTAGGTGTCGACGACGCCGAGCCGGGGCTGGCGCTGCCGCCCCCCGGCCTGGCTGCGCAGCCGCAGGCGTCCGCCCTTGATCTGCCGCACGAACAGGCCGAGCAGCGCGAGAAGCACGAGAACGACGATGATCGCGACAATCGCCCTCTGCGGGGTCGTAAGTTCCAATCCGAACAAGCTCTGCAAGGTATGCCTCTTAACGCCACGGCGGCCCGGACGGCCGTTAAGTCCCGCCCATTGTTCAACACCTTGGCTATAGCATAACGCTTTCGCTATCGGGAAACATGGTGAACGCGTGGTTAATCACACCTGCGAAAGCCCGCCTCTTTAACCGGATATTAACCATGAACCCGGCAGGATTTGCCCAGTAGTCCCGCCTCGCCGGCGGCGATAACGGGGAGCTGGAGCCATGGCGAACGACGGATTCAGCCTCAGTGGCGGCCTGATGCAGGCGCTGAAGACGCGCATGCATTACCAGCAGTCGCGCCAGAAGGTGCTCGCCGAGAACGTCGCCAATGCCGACAGCCCCGGCTTTCGCCCGGTCGATCTGAAGCCGCCGAGCGCCGATCCGGCCAGAGCCGGCGTAGCGGTCGCCCGCACCAGCGCCGGCCATATGAGTCTGACGAACAGCAATGGCGGCTTCGACGGTACCGGCGCCCCGCGCTTCGAGACCACGCCCAACGGCAATGCGGTCAATCTCGAGGACGAGATGCTCAAGGTCGCGCAGAACCAGTCCGACTATCAGCTCGCCGCCTCGCTTTACAGCAAGGGCCTCGGCCTGATGAAGATCGCGATCGGGAAAGGCCGCTGATCATGGACCTGATCAAGAGCATCGCCGTCGCCGCCTCCGGCCTGCGCAGCCAGTCCGGGCGCATGCGCGTCATCTCCGAGAACATCGCCAATGCCGATTCGGGCCCCGAGCGCGCCGGCGCCGAGCCCTATCGCCGCAAGGTCCCGACCTTCCAGCGCCATTTCGACCGCACGCTCGACGCCCAGCTCGTCGCGCTCGGCAAGGTCCAGCGCGACCAGAGCGCCTTCAAGACCAAGCACGAGCCCGGCAACCCGGCCGCCGACGCCAATGGCAACGTGCAGATGCCGAACGTCAATTCGCTGGTCGAGATGGTCGACATGCGCGAGGCCCAGCGCAGCTACGAAGCCAATCTCAACCTGATCTCTTCGACGCGCCGGATGATCCAGCGCACCATCGACATCCTGCGCGCCTGAACAACGCGGCTCCAGAAGGGGACTGAATCGCCATGGCCACTCCGGGCTTCGCCGCCGGCGCCTACGCCAACATCCAGGGGATGGGTGCCGGCAATCTGATGCGCAAGCCGCTCGCCACGGGCGGCGCGGAAGCGGGTGGGCCGGATTTCTCGGCCCTGCTCGGCAAGGCGCTCGATGCGACGGCGGATGCCGGGCGCAAGGCCGATGCCCAGACGGCGAGCGTCGCCGGCGGCCGCGCCGACATCGTCAATGTCGTGACGGCGGTGGCAGAGAGCGAGGCCGCGATCGAGACCCTGGTCGCCGTGCGCGACCGCGTCATCGCGGCCTATGAAGAAATCATGCGGATGCCGGTCTGACGGCCTCAGGATCGGATAGAGATCATGACTTCCGGAGCCATTCTCGACATCGCCCGCGACGGCATCGTCGTCTTCCTCAAGGTCGGCGGCCCGCTGATGGTGATCGCGCTCGCGGTCGGTCTCATCGTCTCGCTGATCCAGGCGCTCACGCAGATCCAGGAACAGACGCTGGTCTTCGTGCCGAAGATCGTCGCCGTCTTTGCCGCGCTGCTGCTGTTTCTCCCGTTCATGGGAGACGCGCTGGCGGGTTATATGGGGCGAGTCGCCGCCCGAATCGCCACGGGCGGATGAGCCCGTCGCGCCTGCTGCCGGCCTTGGCCGGCGCGGGTTCGCGGCGCACCCATTGGCGCGAAGGTGCCCGCGGCACGATGCAAATCGCGATCCTGCCCGAGATCAGCGCTATTTTCGTGCTCGTCTTCGCGCGGGTCGGCACGCTCGTCATGCTCATGCCGGGCATCGGCGAGCGTTTCATCTTCTCGCGGGCGCGGCTGTCTCTCGCCTTCTTCATCGCCCTGATGATCGTGCCGATCGCCCGGCCCTCCCTGCGGGTGCCCGGCGACGTCTCCGGCGTCGTCGCCCTGCTGATCGGCGAATTGCTGGTCGGCCTCGTCATCGGGCTCTGCGCCCGGCTGGTGATGGCCTGCCTGCAGACCGCCGGCACGCTCGTCGCGCAGACCATGGGGCTGGGCTTCGCCATGACGGTCGACCCGACCGGCGGCATGCAGAACCCCTCGATCGGCAACTTCCTGACGATGCTCGGCATCACGCTGATCCTGACCACGGACCTGCACCACATCGCCATCGCCGCGATCCATGAAAGCTACCGCCTGCTGCCGCCGGGCGGCGCCGTCGACCTGACGGACACGATGGCGCTCGCCGTCCGCTCGACAGCGCGCGGCTTTGCGCTCGCGATCCAGATCTCGGCGCCCTTCCTCGTCTTCGGCCTGCTGTTCAATCTCGGGCTGGGCGTGCTCGCGCGGATGATGCCGCAGCTGCAGGTGTTCTTCCTCGCCGTGCCGGCCTCGATCATGGGCGGCATGCTCGTCCTGCTCGTCGTGCTCAGTGTGATGATGAGCGTCTTCATCGACGACCTCGGCGCCTTCCTCCGTCAGTTCACAGGCTGAGGCTGCGATGTCCGAGGAAGCCGACAACGAAGACAAAACAGAAGACCCGACCCAGCGAAAGCTGGACGAAGCCACTGAGAAAGGCGACGTCCCCAGATCGCAGGAGATCGGGACCTTCTTCGTGCTCTGCGGCTTCACGCTCTCCCTGCTGGTCGCCGCCGGCTGGTCCTCCCGTGAGGCGATGCTGTCGCTGCGCTCCTTCCTGATGAACGCGCACCAGGTCCCCTCCGATGGCGCCTCCTTCATGCAGATCACGCAGCGCGGCGTGCTGACTGGCTTCATGGCGCTCGGCCTGCCCTTCGCCTTCATCCTCTGCGCGGGCCTTGCCGGCGCGATGCTCCAGCACAAGCCGCTATGGACCTTCGAGCCGCTGATGCCGAAATTCGACCGCATCTCGCCGATGGCCGGCGCCAAGCGGCTGTTCGGCAAGGAGGCCTGGGTCAACTTCGCCAAGGGTCTCGCCAAGACCGCCCTGATCGGTATCGTCGTCTGGCTCACGCTCTGGGGCCAGCATGACCGGCTCGAAGGCTTCGCCCAGATGGGCGTCGAGGCGCTGATGCCGGCGACGCTCTCGCTCGCGATCCAGCTGATGGGCGCGGTCCTCGCCCTCTTCGCGATCATCGCCATCGGCGATTTCGGCTGGCAACGCTTCTCCTGGTACCAGCGCCAGAAGATGACCAAGCAGCAGATGAAGGACGAGTTCAAGAACTCGGAAGGCAATCCCGAGGTCAAGGCGAAGCTGCGCCAGATCCGCGCCCAACGCGTCGGCAAGCGCATGATGGCGGCGGTGCCCAAGGCCACCGTGATCATCACCAACCCGACCCACTTCGCCGTAGCCCTGCAATACGAGCCCGGCATGGCGGCGCCGCTCTGCCTCGCCAAGGGCGTCGATGCGATAGCCCTGAAGATCCGCGAGGTCGCCGGCGAGCATCGCGTGCCGATCGTCGAGAACCCGCCGCTCGCGCGCGCGCTCCACGCCACGGTCGGCATCGACGAAGAAATTCCTGTCGAACACTATCAGGCTGTCGCCGAAGTCATCGGATACGTCTTGCGCCTGAAGGGCCGGCGCGCCTAACTCGACAGGGATGCGAAGGAAGCTTGGCCGCCGGTTTCCGCGCGGCCGCAAGGGAACGGACTCCACCGCAATGAGCGGCACCACGGCGACCAACACGATCGATCGCTCCGACAAGCCCGGCCATATCGGCATCATCCTGCTGGTCGCGGGCGTGCTGGTGGGCGCGGCGATCGCGCTCGGCTTCCTCGCCAATGAATGGGCGCAGCCCCTGATACTTGGCCTGCTCGCCATCCTCTCGGTCGTCGGCGTCTTCGGCCTCTTCGCCTTCGCCATCGGCCTCGTGCAGTTTTCCGGCCGCGCCGCCCGCAACGACCTGACCAAGGCGATCGTCGACCGCGCCGACGATGGCATCGTCGTGACCGAGAGCGAGAACGAGATCGTCTATGCCAACGAGGCCTATCTCGCGCTGGCGGGCGCCACCGGCGCCAATGACCTGAAGCCGGTTGGCCGCCTGCTGACCGGCCGCGCCGATGTCTCGGAAGCGATCTACCGGCTTGCCACCGCCGCCCGCGAGCATCGTCGCCTCGTCGAGGAGGTCCGCCTCGAGCCCGCCCTGAACGAGCGCGGCGAGGTCGGCTGGTACCGCGTCCGCGTCTCGCCGGTGCGCCGCGAGGCCACGACCGCGACGATCTGGTCGGTCTCCGACATCACGCCCGAGCGCGAGCGCCAGGAAAACGCCTTCCAGGAGCTCCAGCACGCGATCGACTATCTCGACCACGCGCCGGCCGGCTTCATCTCGATCGATGCCGATGGCGAGATCTCCTATCTCAACGCCACCCTCTCCGGCTGGCTCGATTTCGACCTCGCCCGCTTCGGCTCGGGCGGCCTGCATCTCGAGGATGTCTGTACCTCCTCCGCCGCCGCCCTGATCCAGGCGATCCGCGGCCAGCCCGGCGATGTCCGCGTCGAGGTGCTCGATGTCGACCTGAAGCGCCGCAACGGCGCCCCACTGCCCGTGCGCCTGCACCATCAGGTCGCCTTCGGGCAGGACGGCCGCGCCGGCCCCTCGCGCACCCTCGTGCTCAACCGCACGGCCGGCGAGGCCGGGGCCGATGGCGGCAGCGATGCCGAAGTCCGCTTCGCCCGCTTCTTCCATTCGACGCCGATGGCGATCGCCACCGTCGACGAGGCCGGCGCGATCCTGCATTCCAACGCCGCCTTCGCCCGCCTGATCCCGGCGGGCCTCAGGCCCCGCACCATCCACGACCTCGTCGCCTCCGGCGCCGGGCTCAACGAGGCGCTGGCCGAGGTGGTCGCCGGGCGCTCGGGCGGCGCGCCGCTCGACCTCGCGCTTGCCGGCGAGGACGGCCGCTCGGCCAAGCTCTACCTCACCCCCGTCGCCGGCACCGAAGGCGGCGATGGCGAGCGCGCCATCGTCTATGCACTGGAGACCACCGCCGAGCGCAAGCTGCGCGACAACATGGACCAGGCCGGCAAGATGCAGGCGGTCGGCCAGCTCGCCGGCGGCATCGCGCACGATTTCAACAACGTGCTGCAGGTCATCATCAACGCCTCCGAGTTCCTGCTGGCGAGCCACCGGCCGACCGATCCGTCCTTCCCGGACATCATGCAGATCAAGCAGAATGCCTACCGCGCCGCGGCGCTGGTACGGCAGCTCCTCGCCTTCTCGCGCCGCCAGACGCTGCGCCCGCAGGTGCTGGAGCTCGGCGAGGTGCTTTCCGACCTCTCGCTGATGCTGAAGCGCGTCGTCGCCGACAAGGTCACGCTCGATGTCCGCCAGGGCCGTGATCTCTGGCCGGTCAAGGCCGATCTCGGCCAGCTCGAGCAGGTCATCGTCAACCTCGCCGTCAACGCCCGCGACGCCATGCCGGACGGCGGCAAGCTCGCGGTCCGCACCCGCAACGTCGCCCGCGAGGACTGCGCCTCCTTCGGCCACGAGGCCCTGCCGGCCGACAATTACGTCCTGCTGGAGGTCGAGGATACCGGCACCGGCATCCCTCAGGAGCATCTCGACAAGATCTTCGAGCCGTTCTTCACCACCAAGGAGGTCGGCAAGGGCACCGGTCTCGGCCTCTCCATGGTCTACGGCATCGTCAAGCAGACCGGCGGCTACGTCTTCGTCGACTCGACCATCGGCAAGGGCACGGCCTTCCAGATCTTCCTGCCGCGCCATGTGCCGAGCCAGGAGGAGATCGCCGCCGAGGCCGCCGCCAAGGAGGCGCCGAAGAAGCTCGCCGCCGACCATACCGGCGCCGGCGTCATCCTGCTGGTCGAGGACGAGGACGCGGTGCGCGCGCTCAATGCCCGCATGTTGGTCTCGCGCGGCTACACCGTCCATGAGGCGGCATCGGGCGTCGAGGCGCTCGACCTCTTCCTGCAGAACGACGGCAAGATCGACCTCGTCGTCTCCGACGTGGTGATGCCGGAAATGGACGGCCCGACGCTGCTCGGCGAATTGCGCAAGCGCAACCCGAACACCAAGGTCGTCTTCGTCTCCGGCTATGCGGAGGAAGCCTTCCGCAAGAACCTGCCGGAAGGCGAGGAATTCCACTTCCTGCCCAAGCCCTTCACGATGAAGCAGCTCGTCGAGACGGTGAAGGCGGCGATGGGCTAAAGGCCGGCGACCTCACGGCCGCCAGCCCTGGCTTCAGGCGTTTGAGAAGCGCGAGCCCGCAACGCTCGCGCCGTATCGTACGAGCCGGCAGTCCTTCACGGCCGCCAGTCGGTGTTGCATCGCCTCACGGTAGACGGGATCGCGAAACAGCGCCGCGAAAGCCTCGACGCTTGGATATTCGGCAATGAAGCAGACATCCCAATTTTCTGCTTCAGGCCCGATCAGCATCTGCTCAAAGCGGCCCCGCCACAGGATGCGCCCACCCAACCGCGCCAGGACCGGCTCGCTGATCCGGCCGTAGGCGGAGAAGGCCTCGACCCCAGATCCACCTCGCCCGTCAGGATACTGCGCCAGCTCATGCAGGCGAATCAGGTTGAGCATCTGGACCGGCCCCGCCCTGTCCGCAGCGCGGAAGGCGGCCAAGCTCTCGCGTGAAAAGGTGGTATGGTCCGTCATCACGTCTCTCCCCGTCCCGCAGTCCGCGACCAGGAGCCGATATAGCGCGGAGCGCGCCGCCCCATCCACGCATCCAGCCCCTCACGCAGGTCCGCGGTCGGTGCAATGCGTGCGAACTGCTCGCTCTCGATCAAGAGCCCTTCGCCGATGCTGGCATTGATGCCACGGGTGACCGCCGCCAGGATGCTGGCCGTCGCCAGCGGGGAATGCCGCATGATCCGCTGGGCCAGCTCATGCGCTGCCGGCAGCAGATCATGATGCGCCGCGACGTGATTGACCAGCCCCAGCTCCAGCGCCCGCGCAGCTGGGAAGGGATCCCCGGTCAGGAGCAGCTCCAGCGCGCGCTTTCGGCCGGCCAGCCGCGGCAGGCGCTGCGTCCCACCGAAGGTCGGCGGCATGCCGAGATTGATCTCCGGCTTGGCGAAGATCGCCCGCTCGCTCGCGATGGCGAGCGGAACCGCTTCTGTAATTTCGCAGCCGCCGCCATAGGCGAGACCGTTCACTGCGGCGATCACCGGCTTGCAGAACGCTTCCAGCCGTGCGGTCAGCCGTTGGCCGCGCCGAACGAAGTCGCGCACCGCGGTCTCCGGGCTCGAGGCGACGCTGCCTGAGAACTGGGGAATGTCGCCCCCCGCGGAAAAGGCGCGTTCCCCGGCGCCCGTCAGGATGACGACACGAATGGCCGGGTCGTCCTCGATGACGTCGAGATGGGCGAGCAGCCGGTCGATCAACTCGTAGCTCAGCGCATTGAGCTTGTCGGGCCGGTTAAGTGTCAGCGTGGCGATTCCGCCAGCGCTGGCGAAGAGAACGGGATCATGGTCAGGCATGAAAACCTCCTGGGTCATCGACCGCGGAAGGCTGTCTGCCCGGCTCTGTCATGTATACTACCTATACGGTATACATCGATCATGAAGAAGCCCGACAGCCCTACCCGCAAGCGCATCGTCGATGCCGCCAGCCGGCTCTTCTATGATGAGGGAATCCGCGCGGTCAGCGTCGACTCGGTCGCAGCAAAGGCCGGGGTGACCAAGCGTACGCTCTATTATCATTTCGAGAGCAAGGACGATCTCGTCGCAGCCTATCTCGACGCGCGCGACCAGCCCAATCTCGCCCTCATGGCGCGGTGGTTCGACGAAGCCGACGGGGGACTGCCGGACAAAATCGAAGCGATCTTCCGTCAGCTCGCCCGCTCGGCGCGCCATCCGCGCTGGAAGGGCTGCGGCTTTCTGCGTACCGCCGCCGAACTCGCCCCGCTGCCCGGCCACCCCGCCGTCAGAATCGGCGCGCGCCACAAGGCCGGCTTCGAGGCCTGGCTCGCCGGCGCCTGCGCGGCGGGCGGCATCCCGCCCTCAGCCGAGCTGGCCCGCCAGGTCGTCCTGCTGATGGACGGAGCGTTCTCCATTATGTTGGTGCATCGCGACCCCGGCTATATCGAAGCGGCGGGCCGGGCGGCAGCAGCACTGGCGCGAGCAGCGCAGTCCCCTGGGACAAGCGCTCCATAACGCCCAGCAACCGCCTCCTGACAGGAACTGACATCGAGAACAAAAAAAGAACTTGCCGACAGGAACAAAGCGTGACCATTCTCATGTCAAGACGCATTGAGATGTCCCCGTCGCCCTGCCATAAGGAGCCCGAAACGTGAATCAGGCGAATCTCAAACTCGTGGAAGGCTCCTCGATGGACAAGGCCAAGGCGCTGGATGCGGCGCTCTCCCAGATCGAACGCGCCTTCGGCAAGGGCTCGATCATGCGGCTCGGCAAGAACCCGCAGGCGATCGAGATCGAGACGATTTCGACCGGTTCGCTCGGCCTCGACATCGCGCTCGGCGTCGGCGGCCTGCCCAAGGGCCGCGTCATCGAGATCTACGGGCCGGAATCCTCGGGCAAGACCACGCTGGCGCTGCACACCATCGCCGAGGCCCAGAAGAAGGGCGGCGTTTGCGCCTTCGTCGATGCCGAACATGCGCTCGACCCGGTCTATGCCCGCAAGCTCGGCGTCAATCTCGACGACCTGCTGATCTCGCAGCCCGATACCGGCGAGCAGGCACTTGAAATCACCGACACGCTCGTCCGCTCCGGCGCGATCGACGTGCTCGTGGTCGACTCCGTCGCGGCGCTGACGCCCCGCGCCGAGATCGAGGGCGAGATGGGCGACGTCCAGCCGGGCCTCCAGGCCCGCCTGATGAGCCAGGCCCTGCGCAAGCTCACCGCCTCGATCTCGCGCTCGAACTGCATGGTCATCTTCATCAACCAGATCCGCATGAAGATCGGCGTGATGTACGGTTCGCCGGAGACCACGACCGGCGGCAACGCGCTCAAGTTCTATGCTTCGGTGCGCCTCGACATCCGCCGCGTCTCGACGCTGAAGGAGCGCGACGAGGCGACCGGCAACCAGGTTCGCGTCAAGGTCGTCAAGAACAAGGTCGCGCCACCCTTCAAGCAGGTCGAGTTCGACATCATGTTCGGCGAGGGCATATCGAAGGTCGGCGAACTGATCGATCTCGGCGTCAAGGCCGGCATGGTCGAGAAGGCCGGCGCCTGGTTCTCCTTCGACAGCCAGCGCCTCGGCCAGGGCCGCGAGAACGCCAAGACCTTCCTCAAGACCAATCCAGACGTCGCCGCCAAGATTGAAGCGACGATCCGCCAGAATTCCGGCCTCGTCGCCGACCGCATCCTCGATCAGGCGGACCCGACCGCGGACGATCTCGACGAAGGCGAGGCCTGAGGGAACACGGGCACAGCCGTCATTCCGGACAAGCCGCGGAGCGGCGCCGATCCGGAATCCATCATAGGGCTCTGCGTTCTACGATGGATCCCGGGTCAAGCCCGGGATGACGCAGAGAGTGCCAATGACGGGCAGAGCTATTCTTGCCCTCCTCTATCAAGCGGGCGGTCTTCGGACCGCCTGTTTTCGTTTGCCGATAAGGCCTTGCGGCTGGTGCGCTGCATCAAGCTTTCTGGACAGGTGCCAACCGCCTGACTAGAACCGGTTCTTCCCGCCGAGCGCGAGCCCGGCCTCCTGCCCAAGATCAGAGCGCAAAAGAGCGATGAGCGGCGTCAACGATATCCGGTCGACCTTCCTCGACTACTTCAAGTCCCAGGGCCACGAGATCGTGCCGTCGAGCCCACTCGTGCCGCGCAACGACCCGACGCTGATGTTCGCCAATTCGGGCATGGTGCAGTTCAAGAACGTCTTCACCGGCCAGGAGAAGCGCCCCTATTCGCGCGCCACCACGGCCCAGAAATGCGTGCGCGCCGGTGGCAAGCACAACGACCTCGACAATGTCGGCTACACCGCGCGTCACCACACTTTCTTCGAGATGCTGGGGAACTTCTCCTTCGGCGACTATTTCAAGGAACAGGCGATCCACCACGCCTGGACGCTGGTCACCCGCGAATTCGGCCTGCCCAAGGACAAGCTGACGGTCACCGTCTATTCCGAGGACGACGAGGCGCACGCGCTCTGGAAGAAGATCGCCGGCCTGACCGACGACAAGATCATCCGCATCCCCACCTCGGATAACTTCTGGCGGATGGGCGATACTGGCCCCTGCGGTCCCTGCTCCGAGATCTTCTACGATCACGGCGACCATATCTGGGGCGGCCCGCCCGGCTCGGCCGAGCAGGACGGCGATCGCTTCATCGAGATCTGGAACCTCGTCTTCATGCAATACGAGGAAGCGGCCGGCGGCATCCGCACCAACCTGCCCCGCCCCTCGATCGATACCGGCATGGGGTTGGAGCGCATCGCGGCCGTGCTCCAGGGCACGCATGACAACTACAATATCGACCTGTTCCGCGCCCTGATCACCGCGATCGCCGACCTGACCTCGATCGATCCGGATGGCCCGATGAAGGCGAGCCATCGCGTCATCGCCGACCATCTGCGCTGCGCGTCCTTCCTGATCGCCGATGGCGTGCTGCCTTCGAACGAAGGTCGCGGCTATGTCCTGCGCCGGATCATGCGCCGCGGCATGCGCCATGCGCAGCTCCTCGGCGCCAAGGAGCCGCTGCTCTACAAGCTTGTACCTGCCCTCACCCGCGAGATGGGCCGCGCCTATCCCGAATTGCTGCGCGCCGAGGCTCTGATCACCGAGACGCTGAAGCTCGAGGAAACGCGCTTCCGCACCACGCTGGCGCGCGGCCTCACCCTGCTCGACGACGCCTCGAAGGACCTGACCGCCGGCCAGAGCCTCAAGGGCGATGTCGCCTTCACGCTCTACGACACCTATGGCTTCCCGCTCGACCTGACGCAGGACGCGCTGCGCGCCCGCGAGATCACGGTCGATATCGAGGGCTTCGACGCCGCCATGCAGCAGCAGAAGGCCAAGGCGCGGGCCGCCTGGTCCGGCTCCGGCGAGGCTGCAACCGAGACGCTCTGGTTCCCGCTGCGCGACAAGGTCGGCGCGACCGAGTTCCTGGGCTACGACACCGAGACCGCCGAGGGCGTCGTCACCGCGCTGATCCGCGACAATGCCGAGGTCCAGGCCCTGAAGGCCGGCGAGAGCGGCTTCATGCTGGTCAACCAGACGCCGTTCTATGGCGAATCCGGCGGCCAGGTCGGCGATGCCGGCCTAGTCAAGGCGCCGGGCACGGTTGTCGAGGTCACGGACGTCCAGAAGAAGCTCGGCGACGTCTTCGCCCATAGCATCACGGTCAAGGAAGGCGAATTGAAGCTCGGCGCCGCCGTCGAGCTCGTCGTCGACCATGAGCGCCGCACCGCGATCCGCGCCAACCATTCGGCGACCCACCTGCTGCACGAGGCACTGCGCCTCGTCCTCGGCGACCATGTCGCGCAGAAGGGTTCGCTTGTTTCGGCCGATCGCCTGCGCTTCGACTTCTCACACCCGAAGCCGATCAGCGCCGAGGAACTGCGCGAGGTCGAGGAGATCGCCAATGCGATCGTCCTCCAGAACGAGCCGGTCACCACCCGCCTGATGAGCGTCGACGAGGCGATCGCGTCCGGGGCGCGGGCCCTCTTCGGCGAGAAATACGGCGACGAGGTTCGCGTCGTCGCGATGGGCACGAACCCGGCCGGCCGCGCCTATTCGGTCGAGCTCTGCGGCGGCACGCATGCCTCGCGTACCGGTGATATCGGCCTCGTCAGCGTCGTCGGCGAAGGCGCGGTGGCGGCCGGCGTGCGCCGCCTCGAAGCCATGACCGGCAATGGTGCGCGCCTGCGCCTCAACGAGGAATCGCGCCTGCTCGACGGGCTCGCGAGCCTGCTCAAGGTCCCAGCCAACGAGGCCGGCAACCGCCTGGCCGCGCTGATCGAGGAACGCCGCAAGCTCGACCGCGAATTGACCGAGGCCCGCAAGAAGCTCGCCATGGGCGGTGGCGGCGCGGCCGAGGATCCGATCCAGGAGATCGCCGGCGCGAAGCTCCTGGCCCGTGCGGTCACCGGCATCGAGATGAAGGACCTGAAGAGCCTCGCCGACGAAGCCAAGACGCGCGTCGGCTCCGGTGTCGTCGCCATCGTCGGCGTCGCCGATGACGGCAAGGCCGGCGTCGTCGTCGGCGTCACGCCTGATATGACCGAGCGCTTCGACGCGGTCGCGCTGGTCCGCGTCGCCTCCGAGCAGCTCGGCGGCAAGGGTGGCGGCGGACGCCGCGACATGGCCCAGGCCGGCGGGCCGGACGGCAGCAAGGCGCAAGCCGCGCTCGACGCCGTCGCGGCGGCGATGGGCTGAGGCGGAGATGGCCGCCGCCACGCCTCAAAGGGGCTGGCGGTGGCAGGTTCACCTGTGGCTCGACCACGGCGCCGGCGACGATCTCGTCGCCACCGTGATCCACCGGGCACTGGTCGCGTTGATCTGCGCCAACGTGCTGGCGATCGTGCTGGAATCGGTCCCCACGCTCGCCGCCCGCTTCGGGCCGGGCTTCGATCTGCTGGAGCGCATCTCGCTCGCGGTCTTCACGGTCGAATACGCCATCCGCATCTGGATCGCGCCCGAGCATGCCCGCTATCGTGGGATGAGCGCGATCCGCGCGCGGCTCGCCTATCTTCGCACCTTCCCGGCCATCATCGACCTGCTCGCGATCCTGCCGCTCGCCGCCAGCCTGGTCGGCTTCGGCGAGATCCGTATTCTCCTGCTGCTGCGCCTGCTGCGCTTCTTCAAGCTCGGGCGCTATTCGCCCGGCATGGCCTCGCTCGCGGCGGCGCTGACGGCGGAGCGCAAGGCGCTGGTCGCCTGCTTCGTCATCCTGATGGGCGTGATGCTGGTCGCGGCGAGTGCCATGCATCTCGTCGAGCATGAAGCCCAGCCCGACAAGTTCGGCACGATCCCCGATGCGATGTGGTGGGCGATCATCACCCTGACCACGGTCGGCTATGGCGATGTCTATCCGGTGACGGTGGCCGGCAAGGGTGTCGCGGCTGTCACCGCCGTGCTTGGCCTCGTCATGCTGGCCCTGCCGGTCGGCATCGTCGCCACGGCCTTCGCGCAGGAGATCCACCGGCGTGAATTCGTCGTGACCTGGAGCATGATCGCGCGTGTGCCGCTGTTCGGCGGGCTCGACGCGAGCGAGATCGCCACCGTGATGCAGTTCCTGCGCGCCCAGTCGGTGCGTTCAGGCGCGGTTATCATGCATCAGGGCGAGCCCGGCCGGGCGCTCTATTTCATCGCCAGCGGCGAGGTCGAGGTCGCGCTCGCCAATAGTCGCGACCGGCTCGACGAAGGCCATTTTTTCGGCGAACTCCAACTCGATGATATCGCCATCGCAAGCCATTCCCCCTGCCCGCAAGCAGCGGTGGCGACGGCTCCTTCCAAGCTTCTGGTGCTCGATCCCGTCGATTTCCGGGCACTGACCATGCGCCACCCCCGGCTTGCCGAGCGCATTCGGACGCTGGCGAGAGGATGAACGTGAAACGCCGCTCCCTGATCGCGCTCGCTGCCCTGCTCCTGCCGGTGCTGGCTGCTGCGCAAACGAAACCCGCTCCGCGCCGCAGCGACACCCCCGCCCTCTCCGCGGCCCGCACCATCGTCGCCGGCGCGCCGCTCAGCGTCTTCCTGAGCAATGCACCGCAAGGCGCCCGCCTCGCCATCGCCCGGACGGACGATCCCGCAAGCAAAGCGATCGTCGTCGTCGAGCCCAAGACTGCGGTCCCTGCCCTGCCGACGCCGGGCGCCGTCGGCGCTTATGAACTGCGCCTCACCATGGAGAAGGACGGCGCGCCCGTGATCCTGCTGCGCCAGCCGCTCGCCACGACCGAGCCGCGCGCGACGCTGGCGGCGCCGGAGCGCGTCGGCCGCGGCCAGGGCCTGCCTGTGCGCGGCATCGGCCCGAATGGCGAGCAGGACCGCGTCATGCTGGTGAGGCCCGAAGCGCCGGCCGATGCCGACGGCCCGCGCTTCTTCCCGGCCGAGAATGTCGAGGCGACGCTGGAGGCACCGGACCAGCCGGGCGTCTATGAGCTGCGCTATATTCTGCATGCGCCGCTGGCGGAGCATCGCATTCTCGCGCGGCGCGTCGTGAAGGTCGAATGAGCCCCTTCGCGTAAAATTCCAGCAATCTTCGCTGCCTATACCGTCCTTACCTAAGGGAGCGACGAAGGATGAACGCCGTGAATGACGCCCGTTTCTGGGATCGAACGTCCAGCCGGTATGCCCGCAGCGCCATCTCGGATCAGGCCGGCTATGAACGCACGCTGGATCGCACGCGTGAATTGCTGAAACCGCAGGACCGGGTGCTGGAACTCGGCTGCGGCACCGGATCGACGGCGCTCAGACTGGCCGATAGCGTGCAAAGCTATCTGGCGACCGATATCTCCACCGGCATGATCGCGATTGCCGAGCAGAAGCAGGCGACCGAGACGATCCCAGGGTTGAGCTTCCGCGTCGCGACAGTGGAAGCGCTCGCACCCGATGAGCGTTTCGACGCCGTTCTGGGCTTCAGCTACCTCCATCTGGTGCGTGACCTGCCTGGCACGCTGCGCCGTATCCATGCGCTGCTCGCCGAGGGCGGGCTGTTCATCTCCAAGACCCCCTGTATCGGGGACATGAACCCGCTCGTCGGATACGCTGCCCTGCCCGTGATGCGGGCGCTCCGGCTGGCGCCCTATGCTGCCGTCTTCCGCGCGGCGGAGCTGAAGGAACGCGTGTCTGCAACGGGTTTTCAGATTCTGAACGTCGAGAACCATGCGAGCAAGGGCACGCACTGGCGCCCCTATATCGTGGCCCGGAAGACCTGATCACTGCGAGCTGGCGCGGCGCATGAAAAAGCCCGGCCTTTCGGCCGGGCTTCTCATACCACGCAAGCGAGCGCCTGAAATCAGGCAGCCATCGCCTTGCGCATGTTGTCGCTGACCTTCTCGAGGAAGCCGGTGGTCGAGAGCCACTTCTGCTCGGCGCCGACCAGCAGGGCGAGGTCCTTGGTCATGTCGCCGGCCTCGACCGTGTCGACCGTGACCTTCTCCAGCAGCGAAGCGAACTTGGCGAGCTCGGCATTGTTGTCGAGCTTGGCGCGGTGCGCGAGGCCACGGGTCCAGGCGAAGATCGAGGCGATCGAGTTCGTCGAGGTCTCCTTGCCCTTCTGGTGCTCGCGATAGTGACGGGTCACCGTGCCGTGCGCGGCCTCGGCCTCGACGGTCTTGCCGTCGGGCGTCATCAGCACCGAGGTCATCAGGCCCAGCGAGCCGAAGCCCTGCGCCACCGTGTCGGACTGCACGTCGCCGTCGTAGTTCTTGCAGGCCCAGACATAGCCGCCCGACCACTTCATCGCCGAAGCGACCATGTCGTCGATCAGGCGGTGCTCGTAGGTGATGCCGAGCTTGTCGAACTCGGCCTTGAACTCGGCCTGGTAGATCTCCTCGAAGATGTCCTTGAAGCGGCCATCATAGGTCTTGAGGATGGTGTTCTTGGTCGAGAGATAGACCGGGTACTTGCGGATCAGGCCGTAGTTCAGCGAGGCGCGGGCGAAGTCGCGGATCGAGTCGTCGAGATTGTACATCGCCATGGCGACGCCAGCCTCGGGGGCCTTGAAGACCTCCTTCTCGATGACCTTGCCGTCCTCGCCAACGAACTTGATCGAGAGCGTGCCCTTGCCCGGGAACTTGAAGTCGGTCGCGCGGTACTGGTCGCCGAAGGCGTGACGGCCGATGACGATCGGCTGGGTCCAGCCCGGCACCAGGCGCGGCACGTTCTTGCAGATGATCGGCTCGCGGAAGATCACGCCGCCGAGGATGTTGCGGATCGTGCCGTTCGGCGACTTCCACATTTCCTTGAGGTTGAACTCCTTCACGCGGCCTTCGTCCGGCGTGATGGTCGCGCACTTGACCGCGACGCCATGCTTCTTGGTGGCGTTGGCGGCGTCGATCGTGACCTGGTCGTTGGTTGCGTCGCGGTTCTCGACCGAGAGGTCGTAATAATCGAGCTCGAGATCCAGATACGGGAAGATCAGGGTGTCCTTGATCTTCTGCCAGATGATCCGGGTCATCTCGTCGCCGTCCATGTCGACGACCGGGTTGGCGACCTTGATCTTGCTCATGCGATGACCCCTGTTCTCTCCAGATAGAACGATCCGAAATCGCGGCTTTCGGCCACGGTCCACGGCTGGGTCGCTTCCTAGAGCATGTTCCGCAAAAGTGGAAACCACTTTTGCGGCCCAGAACATGCTCAGTGATTTGATTAGGCGCGAATTCTTGTCCTTCGGCCGATCTCGGCCGAAGGGAAAGCGCGCCGCGGGTTCGGGGCGGCGGGGGAAGCGCGGCTTTCGGGCAATCTCACGCAACAATCTTTATGTTGCACTGCCGCAAAATCGGCATCTTCCCCGCCTAGCCTGTCCTGCCGCTCGTCATAGCGACAGGACGAACGACGTGTTCCGTTTCATTTTCGATATCCGCGCCGGCCTCCAGCCGGCCGCAATCCTTCTCGCGGCGCTGCTCAGCCCGGCCCTCGCCTCCGCCCCGCTTACGGACGAGGAACAGCCTGCCACGCCGCTGCCGATCCCGCGCGGCGCATTGATCGATCCTGACGCCGACGAGATGCCGGCGCTCGCCGCGAGCGAGCCCGACGCCATCGTCTTCGATCCGGGGCTGGCTGCGCTCGGCCGCGCCGCCGCCTCCGGCGCGCATCTGCGGGCGCGGGCGCCGATCCCGGTCGACATCATCCGCAAGGGCTTCGCCGCCCGCCAGCACACGATGAGCACGACGCCGGACCGTTCGGTCGGCTTCAAGCTGGACCGAGGAGCCTTCTCGCTCTCGACCACGCTCTCCGATCCGGCAAGCATCGGTGCGACCCGGAACGCCGAGCTGCGCTGGCGCCTCGCCCAGCCGGCAGGAGCGGGCAAAGGCTTCATCTGGGGTCTCGCCACCGGCGGAGGCAGCTCGCTCTACGGCAATCCCGAGCAGATCGGCGAGGCCTTGATCGGCTACCGGCAGGAGCTGTTCCCGCACCTCACCCTGACCTCGCAGCTCACGATGGGCGGGACTTACGTCTTCGCACCGGGTGACGGCATCCACACCGCGATGACTCCGGAGATGAAGCTCTCGGTCGATCTCGCCAAGCTCGCCGATCTGCCGTGGCAGACCTCATTCGACGTGACGCTGGCGCGCAAGGTGCCGCTCGTCGCCAGTGATTTCGAAACGCGCGGCCAGGCGATGCTCTCCTTGAAGTACAAGTGGAACTGACCGTCACGGCCGCCATCGCATGGCGGCCTGCATCATCCTGCCTTCCCCCTGGACGCGGGCCGCTCTAGCCTCGCTCCATGACACACTCGACTTCGACCAAATTCGCCCTCGTCACCGGCGGCACGCGCGGCATCGGCGCCGGCGCCGCCCTCGCGCTCGCCACCGCGGGCTATGACGTACTCGCCACCGGTCTGACGGAAGAGGAGGTCGCGGCGCCGCCGGCCCACCCCGCCATCCGCCACGCCCGGCTCGACGTGACCCGTGACGCCGAGGTCGCCGCGATCGTCGCGACCTGCCCGCGCCTCGACGCACTGGTGAACTGCGCCGGCATGATCCAGCGCGGCGGCAAGGAGTTCGAGATCGACGCGTTCCGCCTGACCATCGAGGTCAATCTCAACGGTACGATGCGGATGTGCCTCGCCGCCAAGGACAAGCTCGCCGCCAAGGGCGCGGACAAGGCCGGCGGCGCCATCGTCAACATCGCCTCGATGCTGACCTTCCACGGCTCGCCCTTCGCGCCGGGTTATGCGGCCTCGAAGGGCGGCATCGGCCAGCTCACCAAGTCGCTCGCCGCCGCCTGGGCGCGGGAGGGCATCCGCGTCAACGCGGTGGCGCCTGGCTGGATCGAGACCGAGCTGACCCGCCCGCTGGTCGAGGATGCCGAGCGCTCGGCCCCGATCCTCGCTCGCACGCCGATGGGTCGCTGGGGCAAGCCCGGCGATGTCGGCGGCGCCATCGCCTTCCTGCTCTCGGACGCCGCCCAGTTCGTCACCGGCGCGATACTGCCGGTCGATGGCGGCTATCTCGCCGTCTAGAAAAGCGATTCCGGCCTAAGGACTTGGGCCGCAAACCTGAATCGAATTGTGCGCGGATTGAATCAGAACATCAGCACGGGAGAGACACCATGAACACGACGAGCCCGATGCCCGTCGCGGCCACGCAGGAGGAGCGCTGGACGCCCTATCGCCACCCCCAGCCGAAGGAATCGCCACCGGAGTTGGTCGTCCCGAACGTGATCCCGACCGACGAGCGCGTCTGGGTCCCGGTCGACGACAATGTCTGGTTCCGGCCTCTGCTCCTCTGCACCTCTCGCGGCTACTGGATGAACCTGCTCAAGGTCCGCCGCGCCGGCGTGCTCTCGCGCCACCGCCATCCGCTTCCGGTCCATGGCTATGTGCTGAAAGGCAAGTGGCGCTATCTGGAGCATGACTGGGTCGCGACCGAGGGCTCCTATGTCTACGAGGCGCCCGGCGAGACGCATACGCTGGTGGTCGATCCCGAGACGGAAGAGATGATCACCATGTTCCAGGTCAATGGCGCGATGATCTATGTCGACCCGGACGGCAAATGCCTCGGCTATGACGACGTCTTCACCCGCATCGACAAATGCCGCGCCCATTATGCGGGCAATGGGCTGGGCGCCGAATACGTCGACCAGTTCATCCGGTGAGCGATGCGCGGCCCGCCTGCCCGGCGGCCGGGCCGTCCATGATCGGCACGTCCCGGCGCCGCCGCGGAAGCAATTGCTAAACGGTATCCGGGCTAATCACCGGAGAATCTGAAGCCTGCGCCTGCTCCGCGGAGACACATCCATGCGGCTCGTCATTACCCTGCTGGTCTGGATGTCGGCCGCCTTCTCCATCGCACCGGCCGGGGCACAGTCGGCTCTCTACACGGCGACGGCCGCCGAGATTGCCGGAGGGCTTCCCGGAACGGTGATCCGGACGGAAATCCTGAACGGCACGCCCGACGGCGCTACGGCCTATCGGATGCTCTATCGCTCGCGCGGGCTCGACGGCAAGCCGATCGCCGTCTCTGGCATTGCGATCGTCCCGTCGGGACCCGTTCCACCCGGAGGCCGCCCGGTCGTGGCCTGGGCCCATCCGACGACCGGCGTCCAGCCGCAATGCGGGCCGTCGCGCTCCGGCGGCATCTTCCTGTCGATCCAGGGCCTGCGCGCGATGATCGCGCGCGGATACATCGTCGCGGCGACCGATTACGCCGGCCTCGGCGGGCCCGGGACACATCCCTATCTGGTCGGTGAGAGCGAGGGCCGCTCCGTGGTCGACTCGGTGCGGGCGGCTCGCCAGCTTGCCGGCGCCTCCGCCGGGCGACGCTTCGCCGTCTGGGGCCATTCGCAGGGCGGGCACGCGGCGCTCTTCACCGGCATCCTGGCGAAACGCCTGGCCCCCGAGCTCGATCTGGTCGGCGTCGCGGCCGCCGCGCCTGCGACCGAGCTCAGGCCGCTCCTGGCCGACGACATCGAGACCGACGGGGGCCGCAACCTGACCGCGATGACCCTCTGGTCGTGGGCGCGCGTCTACAAGGCCCCCCTCGACAAGGTCGTCTACCCACAGGCGATTCCCGTCGTCGACGAACTCGCCGCGGACTGCATCGAGAGCCTGTCCGATATCCTGCGCCGGCTGCGCCCGACCAAGGCACTGGAGCGCAAGTTCCTCGTCGACGAGGACTTCGCCGCCCACGAGCCCTGGCGCTCGCTTCTCGATCGGAATTCGCCCGGCCTCGTGCCGCGCAGCATCCCGGTCTTCCTCGCGCAGGGCACGGACGACACGCTGGTCAGGCCGCAGGTCACGCGCGACTATGCCGACAGGCTCTGCCGCGCCGGAAATTCGGTGCGGTTCGTGGCGCTGCAGGGCGTAGGCCATCTGCCGGCAGCCGAGGACAGCGCCGCCGCCGCAGTGGACTGGATGGAACAGCGCTTCAAGGGCGCGCCGCCACCGAGCGACTGCACCCGGGCGAAGTGAGGATCAGCACCATGCTGCGATGGCTCCGATCCGGGCGATCAGGCGGAGTCAGCTAGCGGCCGAGCTTGGCGAGCTCCACCGCGGCGCGCAACTCGATATGGGCGAGAACCTCGTCGAGCCGCGGATCGTCCGTCGTCTCGCGCCTGAGCGCCAGCGTCGTGCGCAGCCGCTCCAGCTCCGATGGCAGCACACGCCCGGCGAGCAGCGCCGCCTTCAGCCGGTCGAGCCCGTCGAGCAGGTCATGCCCGCGCCTGGCCTGCCGGCGCTTGCGATCCTGCGAATCTTCCTGCGCCTGAACGGCGAGCAAGGTGTCGAGCGGGCCGGCCGCGCTGACGCCGCTGCTGCGGGCCGCGGTCGCGCTGTCCTGCGTCGGAAGCGTGAAGGCCGCGCCGCTCGAGCGCCTCGCGGAACTGGCCGGGCCGGCATTCGAGACGGGCGCGCGCTGGTCGATCCTGATCATCGGCGGCCTCTGGAGGCATCGGACCGAAAAGTGGATGCCACTTTTCGGTCCGATGCCTGGATAATGATCCAGATCGTCACTTTGCGTCCGATAGGACGCGCGACGATCTGGAAGGGTTAACGAACTCTTGCCGGAAGACGGTTAACAGCCGGTAAACTGCCCGGCAGAAACTGCCGCCCCGGCAGGAAGCGCAGGCTCCGCAAGAGCCTCCCGACCATACCGCCGAACTGCAAAGGACTGACAAACAAGGCTTTTCAATTTTGAGCGGTTTGGCACGCCGCTCGCAAGGGCTGTGGCGAGTTCAACTATCCCTTGGTGCCCGACACATGTTCCGCAACCCCGCCCTGAAGACGCTGCTGAAGCCGCTGGCCGCGATGCTGGCCGTGGTCGTCGGCCTGTCGTCGCAGCCGGTGTTCGCGCTCTCCCGCATCAAGGACCTCGCCTCGGTCGAGGGCGTGCGCACCAACCAGCTCCTCGGCTACGGCATCGTCGTCGGCCTCAACGGCACCGGTGACACGCTCAATAACACGCCTTTCACCAAGCAGTCGCTACAGGCGATGCTGGAGCGGCTCGGCGTCAACACCCGCGGCGCCAACATGCGTACCGCCAATGTCGCCGCCGTGATGGTGACCGCCAGCCTGCCGCCCTTCGCCACGCAAGGCACCCGCGTGGACGTGACCGTCTCCGCCATGGGCGACTCCAAGTCGCTGCAGGGCGGCACGCTGCTCGTCACCCCCCTGCTCGGCGCCGATGGCGAGGTCTATGCCGTGTCGCAGGGGCCGGTCGCGATCTCCGGCTTCTCGGCCGAGGGCGACGCCAGCAAGATCACCCGTGGCGTGCCGACCGTCGGCCGCATCGCCAATGGCGGCGTCGTCGAGCGCGAGATCGACTTTGCGCTGAACAAGCTCCAGACGCTGCGCCTGTCGCTGCGCAATCCCGACTTCACCACCGCGCGCCGCATGGCCGCCGCGATCAACGAGTTCGTCGGCGGTGACTCGGCCGAGCCGACCGATCCCTCGACCGTGGTCCTGCAGATCCCCGCCCGCTTCAAGGGCAACATGATCAAGCTGCTCACCGATATCGAGCAATTGCGCGTCGAACCCGATCAGCTCGCCCGCATCGTCATCGACGAGCGCTCCGGCATCATCGTGATGGGCAAGGACGTCCGCGTCTCCACGGTGGCCGTGGCGCAAGGCAACCTCACCGTCACGATCAGCGAGACGCCCCAGGTCTCCCAGCCCGAGCCCTTCTCCCGCGGCCGCACCGTCGTGACGCCACAGACCAGCGTCAAGGTCGACACCGGCGGCGGCAACAAGCTCGCCCTCGTCCGCGAGAGCGTATCGCTGGCCGAGCTGGTCGACGGGCTCAACGCGCTCGGCATCGGCCCGCGCGACCTGATCTCCATTCTCCAGGCCATCAAGTCGGCAGGCGCGCTGCAGGCCGAAATCGAGGTGATGTGATGACTGTTGCCCTCGCGCTTCCCGCCGCGAATCTCGCCCTCGGCGTCGCCGGCAAGGTCGCTGGCGGCATCGCCGACGCGCTCGACCCGGCCAAGGCCAAGGCGAAGAAGCAGGCCGACGATTTCGAGACCATGTTCCTCGAGCAGATGACCGAGAAGCTCTTCGCCGGCGAAACCGGCGAGGGCCCGCTCGGCGAGAACGGCACCGGCGGCGGCATCTGGCGTTCGCAGCTGACCCAGCAATATGCCAAGCAGATTCAAAAGGCCGGCGGCATCGGCCTCTCCAACCAGATCATGCGCGACCTGATCAATCTGCAGGAACAGGCCGCCGGCGGAGTCCAGAATGCTGGCCGCTAAGCCGATCCTCGACGAGCGCCCGCGCATCGCCGACGCCCTCAGCGCGCGCGCCCTGATCGAGGCCGTCCTGGAGGCGCTCGGTGCCCTCTCGCATCTCGTCGGCGAGGAGACCGAGCTGGTCCGCGCCGGCCGCCTGCCGGAAGCGATGACCCGCGAGCCGCGCAAGACCGAGCTTGCCGGCATCTATATGCGCGGCGTCGAGCAGGTGAAGCTCAATGCCGTCGCGCTCGCCCGCTTCGTGCCGGACCAGGTCAAGCGGCTGAAGGAGGCGCACCACGCCTTCCAGGGCCTGATCGAGACCAACCAGATCGTGCTGGCGACGGCACGCGCCGTCTCGGAATCGGTGGTGCGAGATCTCGCGGCCGACGCCAACAGGCCGATGCGCGCCAATGGCTACGGCCCGACGGCCACCGTCGGCGCCGGCGTCTTCGCCCGCCCCAATTCCGGGCCATTGGTCGTCTCGCGCCGGCTGTGACGGGGCGAAGCGCCCTTCGCCTCCTGCGCCGTGAACGCCAGCCCCTTGGTTTAAAAAGGGTTTATGCCGCAGCTGCGCCGGAAACCCTAAAGATTTACCTAATTTCTTGACGCCGGATTCAATCTTTTCTGCCAATCTCCGCAGTGTCGGGTAACCACGTCCTGTTCCCGGCAGAGGACGAGAGCGGCGCAACGGCGCCGTGAACGACTCCAGAAGGAGTGGTCATGGATTTTGGCAACGCCCCCAGGCTCGCCGCCGTTACCGGCGCTCCGCCTGTCGCCCGCGCGGACGTGACGGCCCAGGCCGGCAGCGTCGCCGTGGATCTTCCCCCCGAAAAGACCGTGCAATCCGCCTCTGCGGGCTCAGCCGTCAATGTCGAGGTGCGCGCCGAGACACGCGACGCGCAGAGCCGTGCCGATGGCGAGCGCCGCGCCCGCACCAACGCCCAGAACAATCGCGAAGCGGTCCGCACGACAGACGAAACGATCGAGCGCAAGCTGATCATCGATCCGCAGACCCGGGCGATCGTGCTGCAGAAGAAGGACCCGCAGACCGGCGAGACGATCTCGCAACTGCCGGACGAGACACTCCTGAAACTGCGCGCCTACTCGCGCGAACTCAGCGAGCGGGCCCGAGAAGCCGAGGAGCCTTCTCACCAGATCGAGCGGACCGCCTGACAGGGTTCCCGCTCTCCATACCCGACACGCAAACCGCCCGCCTTTGCGCGGGCGGTTTGCGTTTGGGGCTCCGGCGTTCCAGCCATGCCGCGCTGCGTTAGAGGCTGCTTAACCATCCTCCGACAAGCCGCCGGTCCGCTTCAATTCGACGGCTGAAATTTACCGGTTGTTACGGGCTGGGGCAGCAGGGTCACCCGGTCCTGGCCAGAACGGCCTGGGCGCCAGAAGGCTCCTTACCAGAAGGTAAATACAAATGGCCGTTTCTCTCTCTGCCGGCGTCCGCAGCAACCTGCAAACCCTGCAGAACACTGCCGCTCAGGCAAACCAGATCCAGTCCCGTCTCGCCACCGGCAAGAAGGTGAACTCGGCTGTCGACAACCCGGTGAATTACTTCACCAGCCAGTCGCTCAACAACCGCGCCGACCAGCTCAACGGTCTGCTCGACGGCATGTCGAACGGCATCCAGACCATCCAGGCGGCCTCGAAGGGCA